>JAISZT010000049.1 GCA_031284485.1 Desulfovibrio sp. | reverse complement strand
CGGCAAGGCCAGGGCCAGCACCAACGGCTTTGCCATAAAAGCCCCCTCCCTGCGCGGCGATACCGGCATAGGTGAACTCGGCCTGACCCTCAAGCCTTCCGCGACGCTTCCCCTGACCTTTGACTTGGGTGTGCAGGGTTATACGGGCAAGAGGGAAGGCGTGACCGGGAGTTTGCAGGTGAAATTGGAGTTCTAAGACTTACCCGCGCGGGATAACCGAAACAGGAAAGCGGGCGGCAACGTCCGCTTTTTTGTGGTTCCGGCGGGAGCATCGCAGATGCGAGCAAGCCGCCCGCTTATTTTTGTAAATAATTTCAACTTAAAATAGCCTAGAGCAAAATAACTTTGACTGTCCGCCCAAACCCTTGCCCCCGCAATCATGGTAGCGCTTTCACACGAAATTGTGGCGGTCACGCTCCGCGGCGATAGTCTTGTCTGTAATTTTCCGAAAAAGGGTAGCGTTCAGAAGTAGAACTTCCCATTGCAGATCAGTACGTTTTCTGATACTTGTCTTATAAAAGCTCCTTATTCTTGCGAGGCTTTATTGTTTTGGCAGGGGCAGTGGAGTATAGAGTCAAGGCGAATAAAAAAAGACTTAATTTTCGCCTTAAGTCCTTGAATTTCTTGGTGGGCCATCAGGGACTCGAACCCCGAACCAACTGATTAAGAGTCAGCTGCTCTACCAAATTGAGCTAATGACCCCGGTATGCGCGAGTCTGGGAATACCTTGGATGGGCATGTATGTCAAGACTTTTCCATAAAACACAACGTGCACGTCCCAATCTGTCCGGCTTTCTGGCACTGCTGGTTTTCATGTGTTTTTATTCCGCGTCGGCCTGCGCCGCTGTAACGCCGGTAAAGGTGCAGTTTGCCGGCGACGGCGCGGAAAATGTCGCCGCTGTCGCAGTATCCCTGCCTCCCGGCTACCATGCCTACGCACACGAACCGGGCGACGCAGGTCGTCCGGCTATGCTCAAGTTCGCGCTGGAGGGTACGCGCCCTTTGCCGGTCCGGTATCCTGCCGGGGCCATGCAGCGGGATTTTTATGATCCTGCCGCAACGGTTTTTGTGTATGAGGATGAGGCGATATTTTTTGTGTCTCTGCCGGAGGACGCCGCCGGTAAATCGTTTACGGCTGAAGTAAGCCTGCTGCTGTGTTCCAAAAAAAATTGCGAGCCTTTAAATCAAACCGTAAAGGGCGTCATTCCTGCGAATGCGCCATTGTTGACGGATATGCGGTGGAATGACCGCTGGCGTGAATTAAAAGGTTCTCTTGCCGATGGGGCGCCCGCAAATGGGCGTCCTGATTCCGCCGAACTTGCGGATGACCCCGTCCGCCTGAAACCGCGTTATGCAGGCGATATTTTTGAAGTGGCGGGTCTGGGCAAGGCCCTGCTGATAGGAATACTGGCCGGCCTTCTGCTGAACGCCATGCCCTGCGTGTTGCCGGTACTGACCTTCAAAATAAGCGGGCTGCTGTTGCTGGGCGGTGGGGAGAGCAAAAAGAGACTGCGCCGCTTTCGTGCCTACAATCTGTTTTTTGCCGCCGGCATAATGACGCTTTTCACCGTGCTTGCCCTGGCTCTGGGCTTTGCGGATATGATGTGGGGACAGATGTATCAGAATCAGGCCCTTTTGTTCGGCATGTTGCTGATTGTCTTTTTGATGGGCCTTTCCATGCTCGGGGTGTTTACCCTGCCGGTTATTGATCTCAAACTTGGTGTCAAGACAAATAATCCCCATTTACAGGCCTATACAACAGGCCTTGTTTCCACATTTCTGGCCACGCCGTGCAGTGGTCCGCTGCTGGGCGGCGTTCTGGGGTGGGCGTTCTCACAGCCTTTGCCGATACTTGTGGCGGTGTTCTGGGCAGTGGGGTTGGGTATGGCCTTACCGTATCTGCTGTTGTGCGTATGGCCGGAAATGGTGAAAATTTTCCCCCGTCCAGGCCAGTGGATGCAGGTGTTTGAACGCGTTACAGGCTTTCTTTTGCTGGGTACGTCATTGTATCTTCTATCCATCCTGCCCGAAGGCAAACATGTCAAGGTGCTGTGTGCGCTGCTGCTGCTTTCGTTCTGCGTCTGGTTCTGGAGCCGGTATTGCGGAACTGTGGCCTCGGTCATCCGGCGGTGCGCGGTGGGTTTACTTTTCGGAGGGGCGCTACTGGCGGTTTTTGTCTGGGCATTGCGTCCTGTGGAGCCGCCGCCGCAATGGCGGGCATTCAGCCAGGAATACTTTATGTCCCAGCTTGGCAAAAAGCCATTGTTGCTGGAATTTACCGCAGACTGGTGCCCCAACTGCAAGGTTTTGGAAGCCACCGTTCTGACAGGGAAGCGGATGCGCTTCTGGCAGTCCCGCTACGGCGTGGACTTTGTGCGTGTGGATCTGACCGGTGAAAATGTCCAGGCCATGCGGCTTTTGGAGACGCTGGGCAGCAAGAGCATCCCGTTGACGGCGTTGTTTCCCGCGGGGGACGGGGCTTTTGCGCCGCTTGTGCTGCGCGATGTATACGGCGTGCGCAGTTTGGAACGGGGCATGCGTGAAGCATTTGGTCTGGAATAGAAATTTTCGTATTGCCCCTATTGGAATTTTGCGGAATTGACGATATATTTGTATACTCAGGGAGTGTTCCCCTTTAAGGCGTCTGCAACAAGGGAGCGGATATGGATCAGGATCAGAAAAAAGATGATACACTGTTACAACTCGTGACGTTCAGTATCGGCGAGGAAGAATTTGGCGTAAATATTCTGAAAGTGCAGGAAATTATCCGCACTATGGAAATAACCAAGGTTCCTCGCGCCCCGGATTTTGTGGAAGGAGTCATCAACCTGCGCGGCAAGGTGATCCCCATTATTGACCTGCGCCGGCGTTTTGGGCTTACACCCAAGGCGCACGACAAAAATACGCGAATCATTGTGATAGAGATCAATAATATCATTGTGGGTTTTGTCGTGGACGCGGTTTCTGAGGTGCTGCGTATTCCGGCAAGCACGGTAGAACCGCCGCCGCCTGTCGTGGCGGGAGTTGAGTCGGACTACATCAGCGGTGTCGGCAAATTGCAGGATCGGCTTCTGATTATGCTTGATCTTGACAATCTGCTTTCCAGCGATGACATAAACACGCTGGGTACAATATAACATTCGTCAATGCGGCGCTCACAGCCCGCCGCAGCATCAAGAAAGCGGATGTGCCTTGCGGCATGTCCGCTTTTTGTCATTACTGAAAAAATGAGATACCATGCCATCGCTGTAGGGGTGAATGTATGTCCGGTCTGAGCAGTCGGCAAGACACAGTGACTGTTTTTTTGCTTTGCGCAAGCGAACAAGCGGGCGTTCTTGACAGACGCGCCTTGCGTGAAGCCTGGTGCGCGCAAGTCAGCGTCATGACTTCCGGGGTACAGGCGGCAAAGTGTCTGGCTGCGGACAATTTGCCGGATATTGTTGTCTGCGCCTCAAAACTGGCAGACATGGCAGGGGAGCGTTTTTGTTCAATTATACGCTTGCACCCCCGTTTGCTGGAATTGCCTGTTTTGTTGATCCTGCCAAGCGCTGAAGAGGTTGAGCGGAGTAAAATTCTGGGCAGTGAGGCCACTATGCTGCTTGGGCGCCCATATTCCACAGGCGAGTTGAAAAAATGCCTCGCTGTATTGACGGCGGCCGGTATGCGCGCGGCGGTGGCACGGCAAACTATGCCCGGGGATGTGGACACAACAGATTTTGACGTCGCCCTGGCATCCGGCGGGTTGTTGCTCAAGCCTGCATTGCGGTCTGAGGATTATTTTCAACTGGGGATGCAATGTTTGCGTCAGGAACGCTGGAATGAAGCCGGCAATGCCTTTCACCAGGCTCTGCGCAACGCGGAAAACGACGCGCAGGGCAGGGGGGAAGCAGAGCTTGGCTTGGCCGCAGCCTGGAAAGGCAGAGGAAATATCGGGCGCCATCACGCCTCTCTTGCCCTTGCCGCCGCCGCGTTTGCCGAAGCCGGAGACTGGTCCCGCGCGCGCGCCGTATACAAAAGTCTCGCCGAACGTGATCCCTCGGCGAAAAACCCTTTTTTAACAAGAGCAAGGCAGCTTTTGCGGCACGGTCTTTACAATGAGGCTGTCAATGCGCTGGCTGAAGGATTTGAATTGACTTCGCGCGCGCAGATCATAGAAAAATTTTCCCAGGCCTGCCTTGCCGCGCCGGATCCACAGAACATGCTGCAAAAAATCGTCGTTGCGCTGGAAAACGTTCTGGGCGATCGCGGAAAAAATTTGGGAAATGCTCTTGGCGGCGAACTGGACACGCTGTTGCGTCAGCGTGAAGTCCGGCGTCATCAGGCTGCGGTTGAGCGTCAGGATGCGGTTTCCCGCGTGGCGACCGCTCCGTCGGCTGTGTCGTCAGCCGTGGCGGTGAAAACCGCTGGTTCTTCCGCTTCTTCCTTGGCCGCGCCTGCGCGGAAAAATACCGTTGCCTTGTGGGAGAGCGGGGAAGCGCCGTTTAATGAATGCGATGATGACGCATTGCCGGAATCTGCGGCGGATATCGGGCAAATCAGCGCTCTTCCCGCGGCGCCGCCAAGATCAAGCGACGTGATTTCGGTTATAAAATGCACCTGGAAGCTTTTTCGCGGGGCCGGATAGTCTGTTTTCAACGTTGCAGGCGCGTCAGAATCTCGGTATCCTTCATCTTGTGCAGAAAACGCACGCGCGCGAGATAGCAGACCGCCCCGAAAGCAAGCGCCAGAATGTAGGCAGTCCAGAAACCGGCCGGTCCCATTGCCGGAACCAGCAGATTGGTGCGCGCCAGAATATAGCCCAGCGGCAGACCTATTCCCCAGTACGAAAACAGACAGACATACAGGATGATGCCGGTGTCGTTGTATCCGCGTAAAATGCCGCAGCTTGTCGCCTGCAGGCCGTCCAGCACCTGATAGGTTGCCGTAAAAACCAGAAGCTGCGTGGCAAGTTCGCCCACTTCGGGGTTTTCCGTGTATATCCAGGCGATGTTCTTGCGAAAAAGCAGCGTGCCCACCGCGATGCACAGGGCGAAAAATACGCTGATGCACAGGGCGGTACGCGCCGCCGCGCGGGCTTGCATGGTTTGTTCCGCGCCAAGGCAGTGCCCGACGCGGATGGCGGAGGCAATGCTCAGCGTCAGCGGCAACATGAAAACCAGCGCGGAGAAATTCATGGCGATTTGATGACCGGCCACAATGGTGGAACCCAACGGAGCCAGCAGAAGCGCGGTCAGCGCGAAGAGGGAAACCTCAAAAAACAGCGCGATGGCGTTAGGCAGGCCGATGCGCAATATGCGCAGGATCAGAGCGCCGTCAAAACGGGTTTGCGGGCTTTGTCGCCGCGTTTTGACGAGGGGCAGAAACAGCGGCCGCAGGTCTTTGAACTGCGGCGCGGACCGCGTGTACCAGATCATGCAGCAAGCCATAAACCAGAAACAGAGCGCCGTGGATATGCCCGCGCCGACGGCCCCCAGCGCCGGAAATCCCAACTTGCCGTAAATCAGCACGTAATTGCAAGGAATGTTGAGCAAAAGACCAAGAAAGCCTATGGTCATATCCGGACGCGTGTAGGAATGGCCTTCCAGAAAGCCGCGCACATTTACATACAGCATAAAGCCCGGCAGGCCGAAGAGCACGGCCTTGAGATAGCCCGAGGACAGCCGCGCCATTTCCGGTTCTAGGCCAAAGGCTTCCATGAAGTGTGAAATGGCGTAAAAAAAACCCATGAAAAGCAGACTCAAGGCGCATGTGAGCCAGACTCCCTGGCGCAGCAAATGGGCGGAGTACGCGCGTTTGCCCGCGCCCGCCGCCTGGGCGGTCAGGGGCGACAGGGCATAGAGGCTTCCTGCGGCCAACAGGCTCAGCGGGGCCCAAATCGAGGTCGCCACAGCGACGGCGGCCATGTGTTCGTGTCCGGCCCGACCGGTCATGATCGTGTCCGTGACGCTCATGCCGATCTGGGAAAGCTGGGCAATAAATACGGGAATCCCCAGGGAACGGAGGCGGCGGGCTTCAGCCCTGTCAAAGAATTGTGGCATGAGCTTATTGAAGAAATAATTCCCTGGGCATCCGCCGTCCCTGCAGCGCCGCCGCTTTGCCCACAAGAGTTTCAATGGCCGCGCGTCCCTGCGCCCCGAGGTCAAGGCTGAAATCCGTGACAAAGGTCGCGATGTGCGCCTGGGTCACACTTTCTTCCAGTTCCTGAGCGTGTGCGCGTATGAAATTTCTTGGGTCGTCCGGGTGGACGCGGGCGTGGGCAAGGCTTGCCGCGATGGCCGTCTGCATGGCCCGGGCCGTCCGTAAGGGCAGGTCGCGCCGCGCAACGATGGCCCCCAGGGGCAGGGGGACACGGAACGTCTCTTCCCACCATTCCCCCATATCAAGAATTTTTTTGAGGCCCACGCGCTGGTAGGTAAAACGCCCTTCATGGATGATAACGCCCATGTCCGCTTCGCCACGCGCCACAGACGGCATGATTTCATTAAAGAGCATGGGGAGACGAGGCCCCTGAAAGCCGCCGTGCAGATCAAGCAGCAGGTTGGCTGTGGTGAGCGGGCCGGGCGTCGCCACGCGCGCCGTCCGCCAGGTTTTTTGCGGCAGCCGCTCACGCGCCACGACAAGGGGGCCGCAACCCCAACCGAGGGCCGCGCCGCTGTTCAACAGGGCGTACGCATCCATGATATGCGCCACGGCGCCCAGGGAAATTTTGCTCACTTCAAGCTGTTTTTGCCGCGTCAGGGTGTTCAGTTCCTCAACATCGGCAAAATGCGGCTCTATGTGGACCGGTGACGGGACAAGCCCGTGCAGCAGGGCATGGAAAATAAAGGTGTCGTTAGGGCAGGGCGAAAGTCCCAGAGAAAGTTGTGCATTCATATTGACAAGGCGTGCCGGTCGGTTTACAAAATTCGGTCTATGTTTGCTCCTGATTATTACAATATCTGTGGGCTGTTGTCCATCTATGAAAAAGTGAAGGCCGGTGAACGGCTGGATTTTGAAGACGGCATGGTTCTGTTCAACTGCCCGGATATTGCCGCCGTGGGCAGTCTCGCCCTGCATGCGCGCTGCCGTTTGCACGGTGATGCCGCGTTCTATGTGGTCAATCGCCAGATCAACTACACCAATGTGTGCGTCAACAGGTGCGTTTTTTGCGCTTTTCGCCGCGATGCGGAAAGCGACGACGGGGCCTTCACCCTGAGCGTGGAGGATATTCTGGCCCGGCTACGCGCATGCAGCCTGCTTCATTTGGACGAACTGCATATTGTGGGCGGTTGCCACCCCTCTCTGCCCCTGTCCTGGTTTGAAAATTTGCTGCGCATCGTGCGGAGCGGCTACCCGGATTTACCGCTCAAGGCCTTCACACCGGTGGAGATTGCGCATTTTGCGCGTCTTGAGGGCATAAGCACACTGCAAGTGCTCCGTCGTCTCAAGGCAGCCGGTTTGGTAATGATGCCCGGCGGGGGCGCTGAAATTTTTGACGAAGGCCTGCGCCCGCAACTGTGCCCGCACAAGGCCGACGCCAAAGACTGGCTGCGCATTTCCGGTGAGGCACATTCCCTGGGCATCAAGACAAACTGCACCATGCTGTTCGGGCATCTGGAAAGCCTGGAACAGCGCGTTGACCACCTTTGCCGTTTGCGTGAACAGCAGGACAGGAGCGGCGGATTTACCTGTTTCATTCCTTTGCCTTTTTTGTCCGAAAACAGCGCCCTCAAACTGCCCGAGGCGCAGCGCGGGCCGGTTCACGGGCTTGATCAACTGCGTACCGTGGCTGTCGCGCGCCTCATGCTGGACAATATACCACACATCAAGGCGTACTGGATCATGCTGGGGGCAAAGACCGCCCAGACCGCGCTCTGGTACGGGGCCGACGATCTGGACGGCACCATTGTCGAGGAACACATAGGGCATATGGCTGGCGCGGATTCGGCAAGCGGCATGACCATCCGCGAACTGGAAAGCATGATTCGTCTGTCAGGCTTCAGCCCCGTGCGGCGCAACGCCGTTTTTGAAACCCTGGAGTCGGGACGATGATATTTGCCCCGGCCCACAGCCCGCTTGAAGAAAGTGCCGGAGTTTCAGAAGCAGCGGTACTTGCCGCGCGGGGAGAGCGTCTTGACCGCGCCGCCGCCGATGCCCTGTATTACGGGGCGTCCCTGCACACTCTGTCCGCGCTGGCCCACGCCGTACGCCTGCGTTTGCATCCCGAACCGGTTGTGACCTATGTGGGTGACCGCAATATCAATTATTCAAACATCTGTGTGTGCGGCTGCCGTTTCTGCGCATTTTTTCGTCCGCCGGGAAGCGAGGACGGCTATGTGATCAGCCGTGAGGAAATGGCCGAAAAAATCAAGGAGACACTGCGCCTTGGCGGTACGCAGATTTTGTTGCAGGGTGGTCACCATCCTGATCTGCCCCTGGAATGGTATGAGGATTTGCTGCGCTGGCTGCGTGAAACGTGGCCCTCGCTGCATATCCACGCTTTTTCCCCACCGGAGATTTCTTTCTGGTCGCAAAAATTCGCTCTGCCCACGGCCGAGGTGCTGCGTCGACTCAAGGAAGCCGGGCTTCATTCTCTGCCCGGCGGCGGAGCGGAAGTGCTGCATAATGACGTGCGGGCGCGTGTTTCGCCCAACAAGTGTTCCGCTGGCCAATGGCTCGCCGTTATGGAAGAGGCGCACGCCCTGGGCTTGCGCACCACGGCCACCATGATGTTTGGCCATGAGGAAGAACCCCGGCACCGGCTGGATCATCTTTTTGCTGTGCGTGAGACGCAGGATCGCACCCACGGTTTTACCGCCTTTATCCCCTGGACGTTTCAGCCGACGCACACGCGCATTCAGCGTGCGCCTTTGCCTGCGCCCGCCTATCTGCGCCTTTTGGCTCTGTCCCGCCTGGTGCTGGACAACGTGCCGAATATTCAGGCATCCTGGGTGACTATGGGGCCTCAGACGGCGCAGTTGGCGCTTTTTTACGGCGCAAACGATTTCGGCTCACTGATGATTGAGGAAAATGTCGTTGCCGCCGCCGGGGTGGCGTACACGCTGAGCCGCGATGAAATATGCAGGATCATCAGCGCCGCCGGGTTTGAGCCTGTGCAGCGTACAATGGACTACAAGCCGATTTCACGAGCATGAAGCGTGTTGCGGGCGCGTCAGCCCATGCAGGTAAAGCCTTTTTTGCTCGCCCCGCACACAGGGCAACGCCAGTCGTCGGGCAGGTCTTCGAATTTTACGCCCTTGGGTATCTTGCCCTTGCGGTCGCCGCGATCCGGGTCGTACATATAGCCGCAGTTCGTTACCGGGCAACGCCACATATCTTTTGGTTCACTCATACCGGATCCCCTTTTTTACTGTAAAAAATTCATTCCGGAACAGCTCCGCCGCGTTGGGGCAATATCAGATAGCTGGTCACAGATTTTACCCCCTTGACCTCTTTGGCAGCGCGGATGGCGAGGCGTTTTTCCGCATCGTCCTTTACCACGCCCAGCAGAACCACGCGACCGGAATTCACTTCCGTGTCTATGCGGGTGGAAGAAAGCCCCTTTGTGCCTATCAGTTCGGCGCGCAGTTTGGTGGCCAGAACCACATCGCCGGTGTCGGCCGTCGCCGGGTTGAACCAGTGCGGGGTGACAGATCGCGGCTTGTGGCGGCGGGCGATGGTCAGCACCTTGTTGTGCATGTCCTGCGGTACTTCTCCCACCAGATACACATTACCGTAATAGGAATAGACGGCGACAGCCCAGCCGGTGCTGAGTTTTTCCTTGGCTATGTCGGCCTTGATTTTGGAAGCCAGAACCTTGTCGTCGGCTATGGTGTCGGAGAGCCTCTGGTCGTCATAGACGCCATACGTTGCGGCGCATCCTTGCAGGATCAGAGTCAAAAATAACAGCAACAGTGCCGATTGACGCATGATATGCCTCCTGTGGAGTAGTTATTCTTTTTCACGCCGTATGCGTGCGCCCACAGCGTTCAATTTGTTTTCTATACGTTCGTAGCCACGGTCAAGATGATAAATGCGGCGTACCTCTGTTGTGCCGCGCGCGGCCAGACCGGCCAGCACAAGTGAAGCGCTGGCCCTGAGATCAGAGGCCATAACCGGCGCGCCGGCAAGACGTTTTACCCCGCGCACCAAGGCCGTGCGCCCGGTAATTTTTATCTGCGCACCCATGCGCATCAGTTCCAGCACATGCATAAAGCGGTTTTCAAATATGCTTTCCTGCACGATGCTTGCGCCCTCGGCAAGACACATAATGGCCATAATCTGCGCCTGCACATCTGTGGGAAATCCCGGATAGGGCTGGGTGGTGATGTCTACTCCGCGCAGGGGGCGGGCGCATTTTGCCAGTACGCCGTCTGCGGTGGCGGTGATTTCCATGCCCATGTCCCGCAATTTGAGGATAACGGTTTCCAACTCCGCAAAAGGGCAACTGCGCGCCAGCAGTTCACCGCCTGTAATACCGGCCGCCACCAGGAATGTGGCGGCTTCAATGCGGTCGGGCATGACGGTGTATTCCGTGCCGTGCAGGCTGCTCACTCCGGTTATGTGGATGCAGCTTGTGCCGTGCCCTTCAATGCGCGCTCCGCAGGACAATAAAAAATTTGCCAAATCAACAACTTCCGGCTCACGTGCCGCGTTTTCCAGAATGGTTTCCCCCTCCGCCAGCACAGCCGCCATGAGCAGGTTTTCCGTGCCGCCGACGGTGGGAAGGTCAAAGCTGATATGCGCGCCCCTGAGTTTGCGGCAGCGCCCGATAATATAGCCTTCTTCAAGGTCAAAATGCGCGCCCATCTGCTCAAAGCCTTTGAGGTGCTGATCCACAGGACGCGCGCCTATGGAACAGCCGCCGGGCAGGGCCACGCGGGCCTGTCCGATACGCGCGAGCAAAGGCCCAAGGCAAAGCACCGACGCCCGCATGGTGCGCACCAGATCATAGGGGGCCTCGGGGTGCAGAACACCTGGCGCGACAACACGCGCTTTGCGGTTTTCATAGCCGCAGTCGCAGCCAAGCAGCAGCAACAGGGCAATCGTGGTGCGAATATCGCGCAGATCAGGCACATTGTGGAAAACCACAGGCTCTGTTAGAAGAATGGAGGCGAATAGTATGGGCAGAGCCGCGTTTTTTGATCCGCTGACTTCAACAACGCCCGTGAGCGGCACGCCGCCCTCAATGATCAGTTTGTCCATATATCTTCCTGCATGTTGTGGTTTCGATTGCCAAACTACATCAGATTCTGGAAAAAATCCAGTTCTCCAGACAGCATGGGCACGTTTATTGCTATCCCCCGTATGAACGCCAAAATCGCAACAGCGGGAAAGACGCATGCTCGGCAAACAACAAGACCCAAGCAGAACGGAAAACGCTACACCAAAGCGCCGTGAAAAGCAACGTAATGAAGGAAATGTTCCAAAATCACAGGAACTTGGCAAGGCTATCAGCCTGATTGGCGGGCTGATTGCGCTCTATGTATGGATCGGCCCCATGTCTGAGGAGATAAAGTCAATCTTCCGCCGTTTTTTGACGCATGCCTGGGAATTTGAACCCAACGCGCAAAATGTTTATGCCTTGAGCATTGATCTATCGCTGAATCTTTGTAAAATCCTTATGCCCATCCTGCTGTTTCTCGCTTTTTTGTCCTTTCTTGCCCAAAGGCTGCAAGTGGGCAAACTCTGGACTACAAAGGTATTCAAATTCAAATGGCAGCGCTTCAACATTTTCAAAGGTCTGAAACAGATATTGGCCTCGCCGCAAACATTGTTGCGTACTTTCAAAAGTCTTCTGTTTGCCGTCATTCTCGCGGCTATTCCCGGCTATCTGATCTATAAGCAATACGAAAATTTTTTGCCTATGTATTACGCCACGTCAGAAGGCGTGGCCGTTTACATGCTGCAAATGGGGCTGCATCTGGCTTCCTACGCCCTGTTGCCGATAGTGGTCATCACCGTTTTTGACGTCTGGCAATCACGATACGCCTACAATGAAAATATGAAGATGACCAAGGAAGAAGTGAAGGACGAAAGAAAAAACGCGGAAGGCGATCCGACCGTAAAGGCGCAACAGCGCAAAAAAATGATGGAAGTTATCACGAAACGCATGATGCAGGACATCCCCAAGGCGGATGTGGTCATAACCAATCCCACGCATATCGCCGTGGCCTTGCGCTACAACACTTCTGAAGCCCCCGCGCCTGTTGTGATTGCCAAGGGCGCGGATCACCTGGCCGAAAAAATCAAGGCCGTGGCAAGGGAACACAAGGTGCCCATTCGTGAAAACGTGCTTCTGGCACGCGCTTTGTATAAAGCTGTCGACATAGGTGAAATGATCCCTGAAGAACTTTACAAGGCCGTGGCCGCTGTACTTGCAAGCATCTGGAAACTCAAGCCTAAAATGATGTAACACGAGCCGTTCATATCCGATATATTGTGAGGTGTCAGAAAAATGGCAACAACCGGCTTACCACAAATGGACTACAGTCGCTTCTCCAGGCACGGGGACATCATGCTCGCCACAGGCGTCGTGATTATTCTTTTTGTCATGCTTGTGCCTCTGCCCACGTTCTTTCTGGACATCATGCTCTGCGTGAGCATTTCCATTTCCCTGCTTGTGCTTATCACCACGATGTTTATGACGTCTCCATTGGAATTCAGCATTTTCCCCTCTCTGCTGCTCGTGACGACACTGCTCAGGCTGGCGCTGAACGTGGCCTCAACCCGATTGATCCTGCTTAACGGAGATACGGGCGTTGAAGCGGCGGGCAACGTCATACGCGCTTTCGGAGAATTTGTTGTCGGCGGCAGCTACGTTGTCGGCGGCGTTATCTTTATGATCCTTTTCATCCTGAACAAAACCGTCATCACCGCAGGCACAACGCGCATCGCCGAAGTGGCCGCCAGATTTACCCTGGACGCCATGCCCGGCAAGCAGATGGCCATTGAGGCTGATTTGAACGCGGGCCTTATTGACGAGGATGAGGCCACCTCCCGCCGCCATGCCCTGCGCAGGGAAGCGGACTTCTACGGCGCCATGGACGGCGCGTGCAAATTCGTTTCAGGCGATGTGAACGCCGGCATGCTGATAACCATGGTCAACCTTATCGGCGGCATCATTATCGGCGTTGTGCAGAAAGACATGGACTGGAACGCCGCCCTCACTACATATTCACTGCTGACCATAGGCGACGGTCTGGTTTCCACCATTCCTTCAATCATCGTTTCCACAGGCACCGGCCTGCTTGTTTCCCGCGCGGCCGCGGAAGCAAAGATGGGTGAAGAATTTCTTGCCCAACTCACCCTTAACACCAAGGCGCTCAAAATGGTTTCCGGCATATTGCTGGTGTTCGCCATAGTGCCCGGATTGCCGACCGTCCCGTTTTTTGTGCTCAGCGTACTGTTTTTTATTGTCTCACGCCTGACGGGCAAGGGCGACGAAGAGGAGCAGAATGGCGGCAAAAATGCCAAGGGCAAGGGAAAAAGCTCTCCCTCCGCGGATACGCCCGAAGAAGTGCAGGCCCTGCTGCCTCTGGACACACTTGAACTGGAACTGGGCTACGGCCTTATCCCCCTTGTGGATGAAGAGCAAAGTGGCAACCTGCTGGCGCGCATCCGCTCCATCCGGCGGCAATTCGCGCTTGATATGGGCGTTGTCGTCCCCTCGCTGCACCTGCGCGACAACCTGCAGTTAAAACCCGGTCAGTATGCTCTGCTGATCAAGGGCAATCAGGTGGCTTCGGCTGAAATTCTTGTTGATCATTTTCTGGCCATGGATCCGGGCAACGTCACAACGCAGATTACCGGCATAGCGACCAATGAACCGGCATTTAACCTGCCGGCGCTCTGGATACCGGAAAGCCGGCGCGAAGAAGCCATGATGGCCGGGTATACGGTAGTTGACCCGGCCACTGTGATTGCCACGCATTTGACAGAGGTCTTCAAGCGTCATCTGCCGGACTTTCTGGATCGTCAGGCTGTCCAGGGACTTCTGGACACGCTTTCCAAACATTCTCCCAAGGCGGTGGAGGACCTCGTGCCCGGGACGATATCCCTTGGCGCGACGCAAAAGGTGCTGCAGATACTGGTTCGCGAAAACGTGAGCATACGTGACATGCTGACCATTGTGGAAACTCTGGGAGATTTTGCCCAAACTGTCAAAAACCCGGACGTGCTTGCCGAATACGTGCGCGAAAAACTCTCGCGTTCTATTGTGCGTCCCTATCTGGACAGTCAGGGCACATTGCCTGTTCTGACATTGAGCGGCAGCGTCGAACATATGATCCAGGGGAGTATTCGTCAGACAGAAAACGGCGCATCCTTTCTTTCACTTAATCCGGCTGTCGCGCAACGCCTTATACAGGACATAAGCAAAACAATCGAAAACGCGGTGAATACGGACGGCCAACCGGCCATATTGACGAGCCCGATAATTCGTCCGCACCTTGCGCAGTTGGTTACCCGCTTTCTGCCTACGGTTCCGGTGATCTCCCAGGCGGAAATACCGGCGGACATCCGCTTGCAGGCTGTCGGCACCATAAACGCGGAGTAGGGGATTGTTGGCCCTTAATTTGCATAGCATATTTCAGGTCTGATAAACGACACGATTTGAAACAAGGCAAAGGATCGGCTCATGCAGGTAAAAACATTCACAGGCACCACATCCCAGGATGTACTTGCGAAGGTCAAGGCTGAAATGGGGCCGGAAGCCGTCATCCTCAGCAACCGTACCTACCGCAAAAACGGCGTTGTTTTTCATGAAATCACCGCCGGTATTGAACAGCATACATCAGCGGCCGCCGGAACCGCTTCCGGCATGACGGATTCATGGGGAGAATGGCACAAAGAATGGATGCAGATCAAAGAACAGCTTTTTGCGCTGATGAAACCCGCCATCCAGATGGAGCGTCTTACCCCGCGTCAGCGCATTGCTCTGGAATATCTGCAACGTGAGGGCGTTTCCGACGCTGTTGCCGTGGATTTGTATAGACGCCTTCTGGCCCGGCCCGGCGTATCCGTTCTGGAATGCCTTTACAGTATGGTTCCGGTCAAGGCATGGGGAACGACAAACTGGGATGAACGCGTTCATCTGTTCACCGGACCTTTTGGTTCCGGCAAGACCACCACAGCCCTTCGTTTTGCGCTTGCCCTGCGAAAAAGTGAACCTGAAGCCCGCATTGTTTTTATCAACGCCGACTGCCTGCGCGGCAACGGCAGGCTTATCCTGCGTCACTGGGCGGAGCTTTCCAACTTTGCCTATATTGAAGCACCGGACAAGGCAGCCATGGAACACGCTCTGTCGGCATCCACAAACGCGCGCGCAGTATTTATAGATACACCGGGATTTTCACAAAATCAAAATCTTGTCCAATGGCGGGAAGAAATGAATCTTGCCGACACAAATATTGCTGTGCATTTGACGCTGTCCCACTATTGCGATCCTTTACAGACACAAGTTTTTTTGCGGCGATACAAATGTGAAGGACGGGCAAGCGTTGTCTGGACAAAGCTGGATGAAGCCGTGAGTTTTGGCGCTCTGGTCAATGTGGCCTGTTCGTCCGGGCTGCCAATTTCGGCGCTGTCCTTCGGGGCGGAACTCAAAGAAAGCCTTGTCCCGGCCACGGAACCACTGATCTGGCGCTTGATCTTCAAGCGGCAGCTTCCCGGGCAGGCAGCAGCCGGTCCCGCAAGTTCATAAACATGGAGTAAACAAATGAGCGGTACATTTCCCCTGGCGTTTTCCATAACTTCCGGCAAAGGCGGCGTCGGTAAAACAAATATTTCCGTCAACCTGGCAATCAGTCTTGCCAGATTGGGCAAACGGGTTGTGCTGCTTGATGCGGACCTCGGGCTGGCCAATGTTGACGTGCTGCTGGGGCTGACGCCAAAGAAAAACCTTTTTGATCTGCTGCACGGGGCGTCACTGCACGATATTCTTTTCCCGACGCCCTACGGGTTTTCCATCCTTCCGGCGTCTTCCGGGGTAAGTGACATGCTTGCCCTTTCCACAGGTCAAAAATTTGAATTGCTGGAATCTGTAAGTGAACTGGAAGATGACCTTGACTACCTGATTACCGATACCGGCGCGGGCATAGGTGATAATGTCCGTTATTTCAATCTGGCCGCGCAGGAGAGACTGCTTATCCTCACGCCGGAACCGACATCGCTTACCGATGCCTATGCCCTGGTCAAAGTGCTCAAACAAACCCATAACGTGGAACATTTCAAAGTATGCGTGAATATGACGCCAAACGAAAAAGAGGCCAAGGACATATTTACGCGCCTGCACAATGCATGTGACCATTTTTTAAGCGGAATTTCACTGGATCTTGCAGGTATAATTCCGCGCGACACAGATGTGCGCAAAGCCGTTATCGAACAACTGCCGTTCTGTGTCGGCACTCCGGACAGCGGAGCGGCGAAGGCCGTATCACAGCTTGCCCGGACAATTACCGAATGGGAGGTTCCCGAGCATCTTGATGGCAATATAAAATTTTTCTGGAGAAAACTGCTGTTCCGCGAAAGTTGAAACACATCATTCCCGTTGCCCAGCCGGGCGGGCCAGGAGCTTCGGGAACAACCGGCATGATACACATGTCATAAGGAAGAAGAGGCACGAACCAAAAAGGAACATGTCATGAAAACCGCCACAGCGCAGGTATTGCGTGAACATCCCTGGGAAGCGCTTGAAACCGGTGCCACCGCCTGGGATAATTTTTCCCCTGTGGAACAGGAAGCCATAGTGCGACATTATGCGCCAAAAATTCGTTTTCTGGCCTTGCGACTTAAAGCAAAATTGCCGCGTAGCGTGGAACTGGGCGAAATGATAAGTTCGGGCACGCTGGGGCTAATGGAGGCTCTCGGCAAATTTCGTCCGCAACTCGGCATCCGCTTTGAAACGTATGCGGAAAATCGTATTCGCGGTGCCATGCTGGATGAGTTGCGCAGGCTGGACTGGTTTCCGCGATCATTGCGTCAACGGTTACGCATACTCGACGAAGCAATGCGCAAAGTCGAACACGAGCATGGACGTCAGGCCAGCGAGGAAGAACTTCAGGGTATCACCGGTCTTGAATTGCGCGATATCCGTCAGGGGCTTGAAGCATTGCAAAATCAACTCTGGCTTTCCCTTGACGCCATACAGGACACGCTGGCGAACGACGCCGCAGAAAGCGGCGGCGAACCATACAGTGCCACGGCCATGCAGGAACTCATCGAGCGGGTGGCTCCGCTTATCGAAAGATTGACACCCAGAGAAAAATTGGTACTCTCACTCTATTATACCGATGAATTGACAATGCGTGAAACTGCTGAAATCATGTGCATCACTGAAGGGCGTGTTTCGCAACTGCATTCCCAGGCATTGAGTCGTCTGAGAAAAGAGTTTGTCAGCCTCTATGGACGTATTGATGAAATATAAATAAATCAGGGAGATATACGCATGCCATATAACCCGAATATGCGTGTCCTTATTGTTGATGACTTTTCCACCATGCGTCGTATTGTACGTAACATTTTGCGCCAGCTCGGCTTTAACAATGTTGTGGAAGCCGACGACGGCACAACAGCGTGGGAAGTGCTCAACCGTGACAAAATTGATTTTATTGTTTCAGACTGGAATATGCCTCAGATGACCGGCATAGACCTGTTGCGAAAAGTACGGGCGAGCGAACAATTTGCCGACACGCCTTTTTTGATGGTTACAGCTGAAGCGCAGCAGGAAAATATTATAGAGGCAGTGCAGGCCAAAGTTTCCAATTACATTGTCAAACCTTTCACTGCGGATACTTTGAAACAAAAAATTGACAAGATATTCCCCTGAATCTGCCCATGACGATGCAGACAATGGGTGGAGTAAGATGTGCCCGACGAAACCAAACTCGCCTCCCCCCCGGAAACGCCTGAAATACAGGTAGCGCAATCGTCCGGAGCCGGGCAAGCCAAAGTGGAGCTTGACCTTGAAGATGCGCCTTTTCTACAGGAAATAAAAACCCCGGATCCACCTGCGGCGTCTGACGGCGAGAAAGACACGGCTGCCCCGGACGCTGCTGCTCCACCACCTGTTAAAAAGAAAAAACGTCTTATACTGGCGGGCGCGGCTCTGCTGGCGCTGATTGGCATTGGTGCCGCCGTCTGGTGGTTTGTTCTGCGTACCCCTCCCCCTCCGCCGGAAGTGGTCAAGCCGGAACTGATAGTTGTTCCCACAAAACCCGCAGTGATACCGAAACAACATTATATAAAGGAATTTGCCCCGTTTTTTATACATTTTTCTGACGAAAAAAAAACATCCCGTTTTCTTATCTGCAAATTTTCAACATTATCCAATTCTCCCAATTCTGAGAGGGAACTGGACAGAAAAATGATTTCCCTGCGCGATGCCGTGTATTATTATCTGCGTGGTAAAAACATTGACTATCTGTTGTCGGCGCAAAATTCCCTGTCCATCAAGGCGGATTTGGTGACAGTACTCAATGGATATCTGACCCAGGCGCAAATTGAGGATGTATTGTTTGAAAGTTATTTGAACGAATAGAGGAACAAGGAAATGGCATGAGTGTTGACGTTACCATGGCTGTACTTTATGCCCAGACCGGACTCGCCGCGCCCATGGTCAACGCGGCTGCTGCGGCGCCGCAGGCCGCCGCAGCCTTGTCACGCGTCATTGCCACAGAAATAGCCAGACAGGAGCAGCAGAAAGTTGAAAAATCAGAAAAAACGGACAAACCCGCTGTTTCCGCTGACGGTCGCAACCGGCAAAACCTGAGCTTTGGAAGCCGTCGCAAAAAAAGGCTGCAATTTGTGGACACGCATCGGGAACAGGAAGAAGTACGTCCCCCCCTTTCCCCATTGGTAGGTAATTTGTTAAACGTCAGAATATGAACGAAACGCTCTCCCTGATATTGATAATTGTTTTTTCACTGCTGGAACTGGCCGTTCTGGCCGGGTTGCTCTTTTTTTATCTGCGCTTGCGCCGTTCTGAAACTCTGCTCAATTCTCTTCAGGGCAACCAGGAAAGCCTTCTTAAACGCATAGAAATGAACGCGCACCTTGAACGCGAAATTGTGGCGACATTTGCTCAACGGCAGGCTGAACTACGCAATCTCAATGAAAAACTGGAAGAACGCGCGCACGAACTGGGCCGACTGCTGGAACAGGCCGAAGGCATACGTCGTTCACCGCAGTTTTTGCGTGAAATCATTTTGAACGGTAAACGTAAAGGCTTGTCCAGTCGGCAGATCGCCCAAAATGCAGGTTTAAGTGTTGATGAAGTTGAGCTTATTTTGGCGCAGCAGTAACCCCGTTCAATCACAGATACTGGATTTGTTCAATGACGTTCTCTGAAATACGCATCGGACTGGATGTCGGATCAACTACTGTCAAGGCCGTTGCGCTTGACACGGACGGGAATATACTTTTTAAAAAATATACACGACATTTTTCAGATGTGCGGGAATGCATCGCCCTTCTTTTGCACAACATTGCTGAATCCTTTCCAATGCATGCATGGCGCTTGTGCACAAGCGGATCAGGCGCGATTTCTCTCTCGCTGGAATTTGGTCTACCCTTCACACAGGAAGTGATCGCCTCCGGAATGAGCATCAGGGAACGTGTTCCTGATGTGGATATAATTATCGATCTTGGCGGTGAAGACGCAAAACTGACATTTTTGACCGGAGGACTTGACCAGCGCATGAATGAAACCTGCGCGGGGGGCACAGGCGCGTTTATTGACCAGATGGCCGCATTCCTGCAGACAGACCCTGCCGGACTGGACACTATGGCCCGACAGTACAACACAATTTACCCCATTGCATCACGGTGCGGCGTATTCGCCAAGTCGGACATCCTCCCACTACTCAACGAAGGATCTTCCCGTGAAGACATAGCGGCCTCCATCATGCAGGCTGTCGTCAACCAGACGGTGAGTGGCCTTGCGCGCGGGCGGGCCATCAAGGGGAAAGTGGTTTTTCTGGGCGGGCCGCTTACTTTTTTGAAGTCGCTGCGTGAGCGTTTTAAAGCAACACTGAAAGAAGCTTCCGAATGCGTTCTGCCGGAAAATGCGGAATATTTTGTAGCCATAGGCGCGGCGCTGTATGCGAAAAGCCGACCGGCCGAGACAAAACCATTGCGGGATCTGGCGGCGCGATTATCCGCTGACGCTCCGCGCAGCAGCGAACAGACGCTGCCGCCCCTGTTTGAATCGGAACAGGACTTTCTGGCGTTTCGCGTCCGTCACGGAAAAGACGCCATTGTCCGTGCCTCTCTTGAAGAGTGCACGGGAAAAGCCTGGCTTGGATTTGACAGCGGCTCAACTACCATTAAGGCCGTTATGATTGATGAGCAGGCGAGGCTCATCTATTCCTTCTATGGTCCGAACAAGGGCGAACCGATCAACGCCGCAATAAAAATACTCAAGGATATTTATGCCCGAAAGAACCCTGAACTGACCATCAATGCCGTAGCCGCCACAGGATACGGCAGCGGTCTGATGCGCGCGGGCATCAAGGCGGATATTGATGAAGTGGAAACCGTCGCCCATTATGCCGCTGCCCGCTTTTTTGAACCGAACGTAAGCTTTATTCTGGATATAGGCGGGCAGGACATAAAATGTATGCGTATTCAGGATGGCGCTATCACCCGTATCCAGTTAAACGAAGCCTGCTCCGCCGGATGCGGCTCATTTATCGAAAACTTCGCGGACTCGCTGCAAATGCCCCTGACGCAATTTGTCGACGCGGCGCTGAAATCAAGGCGCCCGGCGGATCTTGGCACGCGCTGCACCGTTTTCATGAATTCAAAAGTCAAACAGGCGCAAAAGGAAGGCATTGACGTGGGGGACATTGCCGCCGGCCTTTCCTACGCTGTGGTGCGCAACGCCTGCTTCAAGGTCATAAAAACAACGCACGTAAGTGAACTTGGCGAACACATAGTGACTCAGGGCGGGGCATTTGCCAATGACGCCCTCCTGCGGGCGCTTGAATTGCAACTGGGACGCGAAGTCACACGACCGGCTCTGGCAGGTCTTATGGGCGCTTTCGGCGCGGCGCTGATAGCCAGGGATCGCGGGCCTGAAGACCGGGCGACAAGTCTCATCGGGCCTTCAGAACTGGAAAATTTCACCATGAAAACAACGGCAACGCGTTGCAAGCATTGCGGCAACGCATGCCTGTTGACTATTGCCACATTTCCGGACAAGCGCCGCTATATTTCCGGCAATCGCTGTGAGCGGGGATTCGGGCAGGACACCAACAAACTCCCCAATTTGTACGCGTACAAATACAAGCGGATATTCGGCCCGTACACGCCGATCACGGAAGATCAGGCCAGACGCGGAACAATAGGCATACCGCGCGCCCTGAACGTGTATGAAAACTATCCTCTGTGGTTTACCCTGCTCACCACGTTGGGATTCCGCGTGATTCTGTCGTCTGAATCATCCAAGGATCTGTTTTTCCGCGGGTATGAAACAATCCCTTCACAAACTGTGTGTTATCCGGCCAAGCTCGCTCACGGGCATATTCTTGACCTCATTGAACGCGGGGTGGACACTATTTTTTATCCCTGTCTGCCCAATGAACGGCAGGAATTTGACACTCAGGCGGGCACTTTCAACTGTCCGGTAGTGATCGGATATCCTGAATTATTGGCAAAAAACATCAACGCCCTGCGAAAAAACAACATAGTATACATTCATCCCTTTCTTCCGCTGGACAAGGGGGCGCTGGCAAAACGGCTCTGCGCCGTTCCCTTTTTTGCCGATATTCCCGCCATTGAAATGGAAACTGCCGTTCAGGACGGTTTTCTTGAACTTGAACGTTTCAGGGAAGACATGCGGCTGACCGGAGAAAAAGCTCTGGCCACCCTTGAGAAGACGGGCGACTTCGGCATCGTCGTTGCCGGGCATCCGTACCACGTTGACCCCGAAGTGCATCATGGCATAGCGGATTTGATCACATCCTGCGGCATGGCAGTGCTGACCGAAGACGCCGTGGCGCACCTGATGCCTGACCCCGGCCCGCTGCGGGTTGTGGATCAATGGACCTACCATTCCCGATTATACCGCGCCGGCGCTTTTGTCGCCGCGACAGAAAATCTTGCGGTCTTGCAGCTTGTCTCTTTCGGGTGCGGTCTTGACGCCATCACCGCTGACCAGCTTGAAGAGATTGTCACACGCAAAGGCCGTCTGTACGCCCAGATCAAAATTGACGAAGGGACAAATCTTGGCCCGGCAAGAATACGCATTCGCTCACTGCTCGCGGCCATGCGCGAGCGCCAGACAAGAAAAAGCGCCCACTCCCTTCCCGCGGACGACTACAGATCCCCACCGCCTTTCACCAGGCAGATGCGGGAAACACACACCATCCTGATTCCGCAAATGTCACCGGTGCACTTTCAATTTCTGGAGACGGTGTTTGCCGCGGACGGCTACAAGGCCGTGCAACTGCCGGCTGTTGACAGAGAGGCCATAGAAATGGGCTTGCGGTATGTAAACAACGATGCCTGTTTTCCGGCTATTGTCGTCATCGGACAACTTTTGCAGGCAATCCACAGTGGACGCTTCGACCGCAGCAAGATCGCCATCATGATATCGCAGACAGGCGGCGGATGCAGAGCCACAAACTATATCGCCTTTCTGCGCAAAGCCCTGCGAGACTGCAATATGGAGGATATTCCCATTTTGTCCTTTGTGGCGAATATCCAGACAAAGGAAAACAGCTTCAGGCTGTCCGGAAAAATGATGTTGCGCTTCATTATGGCCGGTCAGTTCGGCGATGCTCTGATGCGCATGCTGCATAGAGTTACACCTTATGAATCTGAAAAAGGAAGCGCTGCCCGTCTTGCCGAAAAATGGGCGGAAAAGGCCAAAAAATGCATTTTTTCCGCAAATGTAATCAGCTTTGATCTCACCATGCTGGCCATGATCAAGGCTTTTGACAACCTGTCCTTGCGCACGGAGGAGCGCAGACCGCGCGTTGGCCTTGTCGGTGAAATTCTGCTCAAATATCATCCGGACGCCAACAATAGAGCGGCGGAAATAGTTGAAAGCGAAGGGGGCGAAGCCGTTGTCACCGATCTCATGGATTTTGCGCTGTATTGTTTTTATGATCATATATTCAACTACCAGCATCTGGCCGGCTCCTGGAGGGGCTATTTTTCAGGTCTGATGGGCATATTTACCCTGGAGTTCACAAGGTGGGCGATGCGTATGGGCTTCAGGCGCAGCAAACGGTTTACGCCGCCGGTACGTTTCAGCGAGCTTCGGAAGAAAACAAAAAACCTCATCTCCCTTGGGCACCAGACAGGCGAAGGATGGCTGCTCGTGGCCGAAATGGTAAAATTGCTGGAATCCGGGGTTTCCAATATTCTTTGCATGCAGCCTTTTGGATGTCTGCCGAACCACATTACCGGAAAAGGGCTGCTAAAAGAGCTTAAACTGCGCTATCCCGAATCAAATATCATTGCTCTGGATTATGACCCCGGCGCAAGTGAGGTCAACCAGATCAACAGGATAAAACTTATGATGTCCATGGCAAAGTAGCTGCGCGGCGTCCGCCTGGAAAATATTTTTCGGTCAGGACGGTGCCGTCTTCCTTCAGGCGTTCGCCATCCATCACCCAGCCTTTTATCGTATACTGCTGTACGATTTGGTTTGCCCAGACGCGGAAGCGCACCGCCCTACAGACGGCATATCTGATTTTGTAGTTCTTTTGCGCCATGGAAATTGTGCAACATGCCCTCCCGCCCCAAAAACCTCGTCGCAGATTTTCCTTAAATTAAAGTGAACACCACTCATATCGGGAATCTTCTCTATGAGGGAAAAATTTACAATATATATTGACGCAACTCCTGATCTTCCCGAACATCCTGCAAGTGTTCGGCCACATAGTCCTTGTTCACCACGACCTGCACGCCTGGGGTGTCCGGGGCGTCAAAGGAAATGTCCGCCAGGATTTTCTCCATGATGGTATACAGGCGGCGCGCTCCTATATTTTCTGTGCGGGAATTGGTGTCTTCGGCAAAAGCCGCAATTTCATTGAGTCCGTCATCGGTAAAATTCAGGCTTATTTTTTCAGTCGCCAACAAGGCGGCGTACTGTTTTGTCAGCGCGTTGTCCGGCTCGGTGAGAATGCGCAAAAATTCCTCCTTGCCCAGGGGCTGCAATTCCACCCGCAAGGGAAAACGCCCCTGCAATTCAGGTATCATGTCGGAAGGTTTGCTGAAGTTGAAGGCGCCGGCCGCGATAAAAAGAATATGGTCGGTACGGATCATACCGTACTTGGTGTTGACGACGCTTCCTTCAACAATGGGCAGCAAATCACGCTGAACGCCTTCGCGTGAGATATCTGAAGTGCGATTTTGTGAAGAACTGGCAATTTTGTCAATTTCGTCAATGAAAACAATGCCGCTTTCTTCCACGCGTTCCTTTGCCAGGTCGGAAATCGCCTCCTGATCCACCAGCTTACCGGATTCTTCCTGTATAAGAACATTAAAGGCGTCACGAATCTTCATTTTGCGGCGTCTGTTGCGCGGGGGAAATGCCTTGCTGAACATGTCCCTGACCTGTCCGCCCATTTGCTCCATGCCGGGGATGGCGAAAACATCAATGACGGGACCGGACTGCTCGGTCACTTCCATTTCAACCTCACGCTGATCCAGGAAACCCAGGCGGAACTGTTGAAGAAGTTTTTCTCTTGTGGCCGCGTGCTCTTTCTGCCCGAAAGAACTTGGCAGAAGCAGATCCATGAGGCTTGATTCCGCCGCCGCTTCCGCCGCCTTGCGCACGCGCCTGTTTTCTTCTTCACGCACGAGGTTGACTCCTATTTCCATAAGGTCGCGAATTATGGATTCCACATCGCGTCCCACATAGCCCACTTCGGTGAATTTTGTGGCTTCCACCTTTACAAAGGGCGCGCCGGCGAGCTTTGCAAGCCGCCGCGCTATTTCAGTTTTGCCAACTCCTGTCGGTCCCATCATTATGATATTTTTCGGGGCAACTTCGTCGCGCAGTTCCGGGGAAAGCTGCCAGCGTCGCCAGCGGTTGCGCATAGCGACAGCCACCATACGTTTGGCCTGTTCCTGCCCCACTATAAATTTGTCCAGTTCAGCCACAATTTCACGGGGCGATAGGGCGTTCATCAATAATTTCTCCTGTTGTTTCCGTCATGAATTATACTTAGTATATGTGTATGGATGTGATTGTGCTGAACGTTCCACAGCCGGTCTGGCTGTTCCCGCTTCTGTTTTCAAGCGGCGTACTTTTGCAGTTGGCGTATTTTTACCGCTGCCGGCAATGGCTGTTTATTGTCGGCATCTGCTTGGTACTGGCCGCCGCCGCGCTTGATTATGATCTTGCGCTGGCTGTGGGGCAGATACTGGCGGTCATCGGAATCCGACTGTTGCGTCAGGGTAATAAATTCCAGTGAAAAAATAAACCCCGGCGAACCGGGGTTTATCTGTTTATGTTCGACTATGTGGTCAGCTATTTGAAGGCCTTTTCAAAATTCGGGACAACCTGCTTTTTGCGGCTCATAACGCCGGGCAGCCACACGGATTTTCCTTCCGCCTTGACGCCAAAGGCTTTTTCCACAACGGACGGATTGTCGGAAACGATCAGCATTTCCGAGCCTTCTTTCATAATGTCGGTGAGCAACAGAAAAACGCTGTGGCGGCCTTCGCTCTTCACTTTTTCGATTTCCGTCTGCAATCCGGCCTTGATTTTTTCCAGAATGGAAAGATCCACAACTTCAAGCTGGCCGATGCCCACCTTGTTGCCGTTCATATCAAAATCTTTATAGTCACGGAAGACCAAATCGTGCATGGAAGCGCCTTCAACCGCGCTTTTGACCGTGAACATTTCCATGCCAAGCGCCTTTACATCAGAAATACCGGCAATTTTGGCAAGGGCGTCCACAGCTTTTTTGTCTGCTTCGGTACAGGTGGGCGATTTGAAGATGACAGTATCGGAAAGAATGGCGCAGAGCATGCCGCCGGCAATATTTTTTGGAATTTCAACGCCATAAAAGTCGTACATGTTTTTAAGTACGGTGCCTGTGCAACCGACCGGCCATATCCAGGCTTCCAGAGGCATAGGGGTGGTCACATCCCCCAGTTTGTGGTGGTCCACAATACCGAGTATAGTGGCGGAATCCATACCCTGCGGGGCCTGGGGCAAATCGGAATAATCAACGAGATAGATCTGCTTGCCGGCCACATCCTTGACGACCTGGGGCGCTGTGAGGCCAAATTTTTTGAGAACAAATTCTGTTTCTGGGGTTGGTTCGCCCTGGGCCGCCGGGGTAACGTCAAAACCACGTTTTTTGTAAAGGTCGGCGGCAGCAATGGCGGAAATAATGCTGTCGGTATCCGGATTCATGTGACCAAGAACAAGTGCGGACATGTCAGATCTCCTTTTACGTGCAATTTGTTGTGATACACAGTATGATGGGTCGCTGTTATCAGAATAGCCTAAAATTGCGCCTCTGCCAAGAGGGTGGCGACGATTTTTGAGCAAACCCTTGAAAATTGGCCGCGCTGCGGTTAGAACACGCAAAATTTTTACATTGGGGCAAGTATGAGTATCGAACCGGACAAAATAATTTATTCCATGATGCGGGTGTCAAAGCGGCACGGCCAGAAAGAAGTGCTGAAAGATATTTCTCTTTCCTATTTTTACGGCGCGAAAATCGGTGTGTTGGGATTGAACGGCGCGGGCAAGTCAAGCCTATTAAAAATTATGGCGGGCGTGGATCAGGCCTTTGAGGGTAAAATTGCCCCGGTGCCCGGCTATACAATAGGCTACCTTGAGCAGGAACCGCTGGTCAATGAACAGAGAACCGTGCGTGAAGTGGTGGAGGAGGGCGTCAGTGAGCTTGTGACAGTTGCAAAAGAGTTTGAAGATATCAACGCCCGCTTTGCCGAACCAATGGAAGCCGGGGCGATGGACGCATTGCTCGCACGGCAGGCTGAAGTGCAGGAAATCATGGACGCCAGGGGCATCTGGGATCTGGATTCCCGTGTGGAGATGGCCATGGATGCGTTGCGCTGTCCACCGGGAGAAATGCCTGTTTCCGCAATTTCCGGCGGAGAGCGCAGGCGTGTGGCTCTGTGTCGTCTTTTGCTGCAAAATCCCGACATTTTGCTGCTGGACGAACCCACGAACCATCTGGATGCCGAATCCGTCGCCTGGCTTGAACAGTATCTTTCCACCTTTCCCGGAACGGTTATTGCCGTTACCCACGACCGTTATTTTCTGGACAATGTGGCCGGCTGGATATTGGAGCTGGATCGAGGCCGTGGAATACCCTGGAAGGGCAATTATTCTTCCTGGCTTGAGCAGAAACAGAAACGTCTGGCAGGTGAGGAAAAATCCGAGACGGAACGTCAAAAAACGCTTGCCCGCGAACTTGAGTGGATACGCATGTCTCCCAAGGGTCGTCACGCCAAGGGCAAAGCAAGGATAAACGCCTATGAGGCAATGCTTGCGCACGAAAGTGAAAAGTGTGCGCCCGATTTGGAGATTTATATTCCGCCGGGGCCGCGACTGGGCAAAAGCGTTATTGAATTGAAAGGCGTGAGTAAGAGTATGGGCGACAAACTGCTCATGGAAAATGTGAATGTCTTGATTCCGGCAGGCGCTGTAGTTGGAATTATTGGATCGAACGGTGCCGGTAAAACAACGCTGTTCCGCATGCTGGCGGGAGAGGACAAGCCGGATTCCGGCGTTCTCGAAATAGGCGAAACCGTGCGTTTGGCGTATGTTGACCAGGGGCGCGCTTCCCTTACGTCGGGCAAGACCGTGTATGAACTGATAAGCGACGGGCAGGAAACCATCAGGCTTGGCGGGCGGGAGGTCAACGCGCGGGCCTATTGCACGCGGTTTAATTTCCACGGCGCGGATCAGCAGAAAAAAGTGGAAGAACTTTCGGGTGGCGAGCGCAACAGGCTGCATCTGGCGCGTATGCTCAAATCCGGGGCAAATGTGCTTTTGCTGGACGAACCGACCAATGATATTGACGTGAACACCATGCGCGCCCTGGAAGACGCTCTGGACAATTTTGCCGGTTGCGTGCTCGCGATAAGTCATGACCGCTGGTTTCTGGACCGCATTGCCACGCACATGCTGGTGTTTGAGGGCGATTCCAGTGTAGTGTACTTTGAAGGCAATTATTCCGAATATGAAACTGACCGTAAAAAACGCCTCGGCAAGGATGCGGACACGCCGCACAGGATCAAATTTCGTAAAATGACGCGCTGATTTTTGTAACTGAGGAAACACATCATGACGAATAAAGGGCATCGGTGCGGCTGGGTAGCCATCATGGGACCGCCCAACGCTGGGAAATCAACATTGTTGAACGCATTGCTCGGGCAGAAGATAACTATTGTGACCTCAAAACCGCAGACAACGCGCAACCAGATTGTTGGTATTCTTACAACCCCTGATGCGCAGGCCATTTTCATGGACACGCCCGGGCTGACGCAGGTACGCGGGCGGTTGAGCAAAACCATGACCCAGGCTATCTGGCAAAGTCTCGCCCAGGCGGATGTTATAATGCCTGTTCTGGACATACATCTTTATATACGACACCCTGAATTTCTTGAGCGCGATCTGGCTCCGGCGGCGGAAGCTCTGTCCAGCGACAGCCGTCCGATGATTGCCGTTGTGAACAAGATAGACCTGTTTGGCAATAAAACCCGTATGCTGCCTCTGCTTACACGTTTGCAGGAACTGTGGCCAAATGCGGAGATTTTTCCGGTTTCAGCGTTGAATAAAGAAGGTTTGCCAGAACTGACCACGCTTATCAAGAGTAAGTTGCCCGAAGCGCCGGCGAAATTTCCTGAGGAACAATTGTCCACCGCGCCCTTGCGTTTTATGGTTTCTGAAATAATTCGCGAGAAGATATTTTTATACATGCGTCAGGAGGTGCCGTACGGAACAGCCGTTGCGGTGGAGCGCTGGGAAGAGGACGCGGAGCGTGAACAGACAATTATTTATGCCGTCATTTATGTGGCGCGCCCCATGCACAAAACCATGATCATAGGACGTGCCGGCAACGGCATAAAACAGATCGGCAGTGAGGCGCGCAAAGATCTCCTTGAGATAATTGACGGCAAGGTACACCTGGAACTCTGGGTCAAGGTGCGTGAGGGATGGATGGAAGATCAACTTTTCTTACGCGATCTCGCCATGCAAGCGGAGCCTTTGTGAACGCTCAAAGTCCGCCGGAAATAAAACGGCGTTATGAAAGTGTTCTTGAACGGCTTGACGCAGCCTGCTCCGCCGCAGGGCGCCCCCGGAAGGGAGTGAAGCTTGTCGCGGTGTCAAAACAATGCCCGGCACAGGCCGTGAGCGTCATAGCCGCCGCAGGGCAGGTTGACTTCGGCGAAAGTTATGTGCAGGAAGCTGTGAAAAAACGTGAAGAATTGTCCGGTGACCCAGCCTGCGAAAACATACGTTGGCACATGATCGGGCATGTGCAAAGCCGTAAAGTCGCTGACGTGGCCGGGGCGTATGCCCTGTTGCATACCCTGGATTCACGCAAACTGGCTGCAGCGCTTGAGCGTCGCCTGACAGCGCTTGGCGCGCGTCAGGCAGTGCTGTTGCAGATCAACATAGCTGACGAGCCGCAAAAATCCGGCGCTGCGCCTGGGGATTTGCTTGTCCTGACCGATTATATTATGAATGAATGTCCACACCTTGAGCTTGGGGGGCTTATGTGTCTGCCTCCTGTTTTTGACGCAGGCGAGGCGGCGCGCCCGCACTTTGCGCGTTTGTATGCCTTGCGCGAGTCCTTGCGCTCCCGTCTGAACCTTGCCCTGCCGGAGTTGTCCATGGGCATGAGCGGGGATTTTGCGGCGGCGGTGGCTGAAGGCGCGACACTTGTGAGAATAGGAACGGATATTTTTGGTGAACGTCAGTCAAAACATTGAAGATTTCGGCATGGAATGTGCATGTGATTTTTAGTGTTGTAATTTAACGTGAGTGGGTAGTCTATGGCGGCTAAAAATGCACCCAAGGAAGCATTGCCTCAATCTGAAATACAGGCCGAACAGCCCAAAAAAAAATCCAGGGTGAAGCGTCTGGTCATCATTCTGGTTATTTTATTGATGATGCTTGGCGGAGGCGGAGGCGCCGGTTACTGGTGGCTGTATATGCGCAAGCCGGTGAGTGACGCTTCTGTGCAGACTGCGGAAGGACAGGCGACGCAAGGGGCTGAAGCCGACAAGGCCGGTCAGGGAACCGTTCAGGGCGCGGGTAGCGGAAGCGCTGCGTCCGGAGGCGGAACTTCGGCGCATGGTTCCGGTGGCGCGGCACGCATTGAGCGCCCGAATGATCTGCCGCGAAGCTCCGGTCAGGTATTGTCTTTGCCGCCCATTACGGTCAACCTTTCCGATGCCGGCGGGCGGCGTTATCTCAAACTTGGCATGGAAGTGGAAGTCAATGCGGATGTTTCAGCCCAGATAAAGGCGCAAAGCGCCCGTATTCGCGATGCGATTATAATGCTGCTTGCAGGCAAGACATACAATGACATTGCCACGCCTGACGGCAAGGTGCTGCTCAAGGCGGAAATAGCGGCGCGTCTTAACCAGATTTTTGGGGCACAGCGCGTTATTCAGGTGTATTTTACAAATTTTGTGGTGGAATAATTTTGACCTGGTCGGTTCATATTTTTAACGAGGTGCGCCATGTCGCAGAGTGAACAGGAAGCCCTTGCCGCCGAGTGGGCGGCGCAGCTTGAAGATGGCGAACAGGGTGGCGACGCGCCCGCCGGTGCGGATGGGGCGGCCGCAAAAACAGATGTAACGGCGTCAGCCGGGGCCGCCCCGACTGATGATGACGCCCTTGCCGCACAGTGGGCCGAGGCGCTGGCGTCTGATGAAGAAACGAAAAGTGAAGGAAGCGGCGGAGCGACGTCGTTTAATGCCAGCCCGGTAAAGGACGCCCATTTCAAGGATATGACGGAAATGTCCCGCCAGCCGCGGGACAATAATCTCAAAAGGGAACTGGATTTCATTCTGGATATCCCGCTGGAAGTCTCCGCCGAACTGGGGCGTACGCGTCTGCTGATCAATGAGTTGCTCCAACTGGGGCAGGGGTCGGTTGTGGAATTGAACAAACTGGCCGGAGAACCTCTGGAAGTATATGTCAACGGCAAACTGGTGGCGCGTGGCGAAGCTGTGGTCATCAATGAAAAATTCGGCGTACGTCTCACAGACATAATCAGTCCCATTGAAAGGGTGAAGCAGCTTGGATAGCCCCTTCGTTACAGTCGCAAACGCTGCGGCGGAGGCCCAGCGTCAGGCTCCGGCTCTTGGGGAATCTTCTTTCTCCTTCGGCGGCTATATCCAGGCTGTCGGCATTCTTTGTCTGCTGCTGGCAGTGCTTTGGGGGGGCGTCTGGCTGGCGCGCCGCTACGGCAAGTTCAATTTTATGCCGCGTCCCGGCGCTTTTCCTCGTGACTCCCTGGTGATGGAGGCTCAAATGCCGCTTGGACCGCGCAAAGGACTTATGGTGGTACGTTTCTTGAATAGAAGGTTGTTGCTGGGGGTTACAGACCGGCACATCACCCTTCTGACAGAGGAAAATGCGAACCATGAATCCCGTATCGCAAATTTTCAAAAAATTATGGAAGAAGCCGACAATAGCGATGCTGGCGGTTCTTCCGGTTCTTCTACAGGCTGACCTTGTTTTTGCGGCGCAGGATCTCGCCCTGCCCGCCCTGCAGCTTACCCTGGCCGGGGGCACGCCCTCGCCCGACAAGGTTTCACTGCTGCTGGAAATTCTTTTTCTCCTCACCGTGCTTTCCGTTGCCCCGTCCATTGTGCTCACCGTCACAAGTTTTACCCGTATTATTATTGTTTTCAGCTTTCTGCGTCAGGCAATGGGTGTTCAGCAACTGCCCCCCACGCAAGTGCTGGCAAGTCTCGCCATTTTTATGACGGTGGTCATCATGTTTCCTGTGGGCAAACAGATAAATGACGAGGCCCTGCAGCCATACCTCAGTGAACAGATTGATTACAGACTGGCGCTGGATCGCGCCCAGGCCCCGATGCGGACGTTTATGTTCAAGCATACGCGTGAAAAGGATCTTTCCGTGTTCTATTCCATCACCCAGATGGAAGCGCCGCAGAACAAGGATGAAGTGCCCACCATAATGCTGGCCGCCGCCTATGTGATCAGCGAACTCAAAACAGCTTTCAGCATTGGTTTTTTGATTTATATTCCATTTCTTATACTGGATATGGTCATTTCCAGCGTTCTTCTGGCGATGGGCATGATGATGCTGCCCCCGATGATGGTTTCCATGCCGTTCAAACTGCTGCTTTTTGTAATGGTGGACGGCTGGAATTTACTGGTGGGATCGCTTGTAAACAGTTTTCTTTTATAGAAGGTTGGAGAAAAACCATGACACAGGATTTTGTTATCGGATTTGGTCGGCAGGGTATTGAGCTTGCCTTGATGATGGCGCTGCCCATGTTGGGCGTTGGTCTTGGCGTGGGCGTTGTCGTCAGCGTCATACAGGCGGCCACGCAGATTCAGGAAATGACTCTGACCTTTATTCCCAAGGTAGTTTGCATGTTTATAGCGCTGCTTCTGGCGATGCCATGGCTCATGGAACAGATGATCACGTTTACCCGAGAAGTTTTTATTAATATTCCTACATATATACGATAGATCTTTGTTTTTTGCTCACCTGGGGTTTTGGCGTTTGTCGTCCAGGCGGGGCTGATCATAACGCCGTGGCAGATCTTCTTCCCTGAGCATTTCCATGCGGCGGCGCTCGTCGTCACGTTGGCGTTGTTTCCGTACATCTTCCAGGCGTTGATTTTCCAACGAATTCCGCTCTATCAGGCTGCGGTCTTCACGCCGTCTGTCGTCGAAACGCCGCAGTTCCTGGCGATGTATGTCGTCGTTGCGTCTGCGATCGTCAAAGCGCTGCTGCTCCTGACGGCGATTGTAGTCGTAATCGCGGTGCGTCGTCGCGCAAAAGGATGAAGCGGCATCCGCCAGAAATATCGTTGCGGCAAACGCAAGGGCGTGGAGAAAAGTTCGTCTTCGCACGGCGGTCTCCTGAAGATTTTTTTTCAATAATGCAAGATTGTTGGCTGTTTTTGCCACTGTCAGCGATTATGCGCCGTATTATCCCATCCATCCAGGCATGCATCGTTTTTTCCGCTCATGATCTTGTCCGTAATATCTCTCGTCTGCCCTATTCAAATATCGCATTTGTGTCGAACTATACAACAGAGGATGTTGAAGCGCGCAGCCGCGCGGCGGTCAACCCCAGCAGTATGGCTCCGGCCTGAGCTACATTGAGAGAATCGAAGGGCCGGGCCTGGGGGATACGCAGCATGTGCGCGCAACGTTTGGCCACGCCGGGGCGCAGTCCTTTGTCTTCATTGCCGAGCACCAGCACGGCGGGAAGACGCAGGGGCGACATGAAAGCGTCAAGGAGGCGGGGGGCATTGGAAGCAACGGAGCTTCCTGCTCCGTAGATTGTAAGGCCGGTTTCCTCGGCGGTGTCCAGGGCGTGCCCGAGGTTGGTCACCTTGGCAACCGGCAGATGTTCCAGCGCTCCGGCGGAAGCCCGTCGGGCGGCAGAGCCGAGATAGGCGCTGTTATGGCGGGGCAGAATGATCCCGGCGCCGCCGAGTGTGTAAAGAGTGCGGGCAAGCGTTCCCACGTTGCCGGGGTCCTGCACCTGGTCAAGGGCCAATATGACGGGCAGGGGCGCGTCAGTTACGGAGGTCAGAACATGTTCAAGCTCATGAAAGTTTGTGAAGGACAAACGGGCCACAATGCCCTGGTGGGCGACATTGTCATGGCCTCCGGCCTCCCGGCAGAGATTGTCCAGCGCCGCCTGCTCCACCAGGGTAAACCGCACGCCGTTCCGGCGGCAAAGCGTCTGCACTTTTTGCGCTTCGTGGATGCGCAGGCTTTTTTTACAGAAAACATGGTCAATGCGGCCAGGTTCGGACGCAAGCAGTTCAAGCACCGGCTTCAGACCGGGCAGCAGCGGGGTTTGGTCGGAATGGTCGCTGACAATGTTTTTCTGTCCTGGTTTCATCCGATTTTGTGTACCCATCTTTCCGATTGAACGCAAGGTTTTGGCTATATTGAGGTAACAATTATGAAAATATGCAAATTACGCCGTTATTCACGGATTTTTCCAATTTTTCTGGCTGTTGTCTGTTTGACGTTGGCCGGAGGCTGCGCTTCACGCCAGGGAGATGGACTGCAAACCCGTACTCCGTCTCTTGTTGTGCCGGATGACGATACTTCCTCCCTGACGCACACGGAATTGGCTGTTTTAAAGTCCACAGGCCAGATTGACCGTAATGTGCCGTCTGCCGCCATGCCTGAAGTGGCGCGTCAGTACAAATATTTTTTGCGCAAGGGGCGCGGAACCATGAGTAATTTTTCCAAACGTTCCGAGCAGTACCTTGCCCATGCGCGCAAGGTGTTCCGGTCGCGTGGAATCCCTGAAGATATGTCCTATCTCGCCATTGTAGAAAGCGGTTACAGAGCGAACGCAAAATCTCCGGCAGGAGCGGCCGGGGCGTGGCAGTTTATGCCTTACACCGCCACCAGGTACGGTCTGCATCAGGACTGGTGGATGGACGAGAGGCTTGATCCCTACAAGGCTACGGAAGCGGCGGCGGATTATCTGCGCAAGCTTTATGATGATTTTGGCGACTGGTCCACGGCTGCGGCAGCGTACAACGCGGGTGAAGGAAAAATCAGCCGTGCAAAACAAGGCACGGGCGCGCGACATTTTTATGAAATTGTAGAACGCAATCACACTCTGGATGACAAGGCCCAACTGCGTGACGAAACGAAACAGTATGTGCCGCGTTTGATGGCGGTCACAAAAATTATGCGCAACTTGCCGCAATTGGGTTTTGATCCCATCTCGCCGGAAAAGGCTCCAGGCGTGCTGCGTTTCACGGCCCGGCCCGGCACCGACCTGAAAGGTCTGGCCGCTGCCTGCCAGATGGACTGGAACGATTTTGTCGCCTATAATCCGCACCACAAACGTCCTGTCACCTCCACGGAGCGTTCCACCTATGTGTATGTGCCCGCGCGCAGCGAGCGGTCGGCCGCCGGTTTTCTGCGTTCTTCAAAGTCTGTGATTTATGCGAACTGGCGTCCGTCCAATGTGCGTTCCGCAGCGGATTCCTGGGAAAAAATCAGCCGTCGCGGCGGTGTCGCCGTCTCTCAACTGCAGGCGGTCAATCCTGGTCATAAGACTCTGCGCGCCGGGGACACGGTGCTTGTGCCAAAGTCGGTGGATATGTCGCCCACAGCGGTTGCCGCCCTTGACAAGCGTAACGCTCCGCGGCGCGGCAAAGCGGAAAATCTGAAGGCAAACGTGAAAAATGACGCCCGCAAAGGGCAGACCAAGCCTCGCGCGGATATTGGCAATCATAAACTTCTGGCCGATGAAAGTCTGTATGTTGTGGCCAGAAAGTACAACGTGAGTGTCAGGGATTTGCAGGAACATAACCAGATTGCCGACGCGGACAAAGTACGCGCGGGACATGTGCTGCGTATCCCCGCCGGGCGGTAGGCGGATTCAATTATTACAAATATTCTTCGACAGCATTGTGAGGAGATGCTTGACTTCAAAGACGACAGTATCTATCAACAGATGGAAAGATGTAATCCATGCCACGCTCTCGTTACTACCTGTCTCAAAGACAAATACCTTATACCATGAAAAGGCTTGTGTGCGTTGTCACCGCTGCGGCGCTGATGGCTTTTAACATCAATACCTTTGTCCATGCAGGCGGGCTTATCCCCGGCGGCTTTACCGGTCTTGCCCTGCTGATGATGGAAAGCTTCCAGCTTTTTGGCGGACTCGACCTGCCGTTCAGCGTCATTCTTTTTACCTTGAACGCAATTCCGGCGCTTTTGAGCTACAGGTATATAGGCCATCGATTCACGTTGTATTCCTGCCTGATGATTGTCCTCAGCGGCCTGCTCACCGACTGGACGCAGCCGATGCTCACAAATTTTTTACAGGTGCGCGATATGCTCCTCGTGTCGGTATTCGGCGGTCTGTTGAATGCGGTTTCCATCAGCCTGTGCCTGTTCGCCAATGCCACCAGCGGAGGAACCGATTTTATAGCGATATTTTTTTCGGAAAAGCACGGAAGGGATTCCTGGCATTATATTTTCGTTGGAAACTGCGTCATTCTGGTCCTGGCCGGAGGATTGTTCTCCTTGGACAAGGCGCTGTATTCCATAATTTTTCAGTTTACGACCACCATGGCTCTGAAATCACTGTTCCGCAACTACCAGCGGATGACCCTGCTTATTATTACGGACAAGCCTGATGAGGCGTATGCCCTGATCAGGGATATAACCCACCATGACGCGACATCGTTTACCGGAATAGGACGGTATAAAATGGCGGAACGGGTGATTCTGTACTCGGTCGTATCGGCAAGCGAGGTCACCGCGCTGGTATCGGCCCTGAAAGAACTCGACCCCGGCGCTTTTATCAATGTTCTGAAAACCGAGCGACTGGACGGCAGATTCTACAAGCCGTCCAAGGATTAAATGTTGTCATTTTTTCCGTGTCTTCTCCATCCAGCATGAGTTTGAGCAGCCTACTTCCGTGTCGCGGTCCAGATGCCGTCCCAGGTTTCGGGCGGGTCGCGCAGCAGGGAACGGGCGCGCTCCCGGTACACGGAGTACAGCGCAGCCTCCGGGAAGCGTTCGCATAGAGCGGCAAGGGCTTCGGCGGCGTGGATGAAATCTCCGGAAAGGTACAGGCCGCAGGCTTCCTCCCAGGCGCGAAGCTCTTCCCGGCGAGATGCTTCGGTCTCCGGGCGCAGAGGGACATACACCTTGACCGGCTGCGACTTGCCCTTGACCCGGATGGTGTCCAGGTATTGAAACGCGAAAGCCTCTCCGCACCCGGCCCTGGTTTCACCGCTGACCACAAGGCCAACGCCGTATTGCGGGCAGAGTCCTTCCAGACGGGAGGCCAGATTCACGTTGTCCCCGATGAGAGTATAGTTGACCAGTTCCGCTGATCCCATGTTTCCCACATAGGCCGGGCCGGTATGGATCCCCGCCCCGATGCGGATGCCCAGACCGAATTCCGCCTGAAGCTCTCCGTTCAGGGTCAGGAGCTTTTCCTGCATGGCAAGAGCGGTTGACACCGCCCGCACCGGATGCTCCGGCACATCCAGGGGCGCGTTCCAGAAAGCCATGAGGGCGTCGCCGATGAATTTGTCCATGGTGCCGCTGTGGGCGCGCACCAGGGCGGTCATGGGCGTGAAGTAGCGGTTGAGCAGGTTGACCACCTGAGGCGGGGAAAGTTTTTCGGAAAGGGTGGTGAAGCCCCGGATGTCTGTGAAAAGAATGGACAGTTCCCGCTCTTCTCCGGCAAAGAGATCGCCGCGCAGTTTGGTGATGCGTTTGACGACTTCCGGGGAAACATAGCGGGAAAAGGCGTTGCGCAGCACAAGTTTCTGTTTTTCTTCCTGCAGAAAGCGCAGAAGCAGCAGGAGAGCGCCCAGGACCGCGACCGTCAGGATGACATACAGGGGCGAAACAAAGAGGCCGTTCGTGAACAGGCGGCGGGAAAGCAGCACGGCGGCGGCGACAAGCGCGATGCCTGTGGGCAGATAAATGCGCGGCCGGGCGAAGCCGAAAGCAAGGGTGGAGAGTATGCCCGCCAGAAGAATGCCCAAAGCCTGCGCCGCCGGTGTCCATGGGGGAATACTGACGGCGTTCCCGGCCAGAATCGCGTCCACGGCGGCGGCGTGAATTTCCACGCCGGGATAGACGGCGTCAAGCGGAGTGGCGCGGATATCCAGCAAGCCCGGCGCGGAGGTGCCCACAAAGGCGACCCGGCCTTGCAGGGCATCCGGGGACACGTTTTTGCGCAGCACATCCCCGGCGCTGATGTAGGGATAGGTTTTGCGGGGGCCGATGAAGGGGATGTGCATTTCCCCCTGCGGCGTCACCGGCGCGGCATAGGCCCCGACCCGGACGGATTCCAGGCCGTATGGCCCGGATTGCGCCACAAGGTTTTTCGCCCCCAGGCCCCGCATCAGGGAACTCAGGGCCAGGGAAGGATAGAGCGCGTCACCCACCCGGACGAGCAGGGGAACCTTGCGCACCATGCCGTCCGTGTCCGGGGCCACGTTGATGAAGCCGAGCGGAGCCGTGCCGCGCAAGTCCGGCAGGGGCAGAATCGCGCCCGGCGCGGCCCGCATGGATTTGTTCAGAGGGATCGCGCCGGGAAGGGCACGCTCGATAACGTTCACGGAAAGCGGCGGAACCGCGTCGTCCGCTCCCCCGGATTCGGCGGGCGCGTCGTCGAAACGGGCGTAGGCCCCAAGCACGGCCGGGGCATTTTCCAGAGCGCGGGCCAGCAGCGCGTCGTAGTCGTACAATTCCGGAGGCAGGCCGGTGAATCCGAGGGCGACGGCCTTGTCCCGCTCCAGGTATTCCCGCATCCGGTCAGGGGAAGAGCGATCCGGTTCGGAAAACATGATGTCCAGCCCGACGGCCGCCACCCCGTATTCCGTGAGGGTGGTCAGGAGATCCGCCACCAGATAGCGCGGCCAGGGCCATTGCCCGTAGTCGCGCAGGGAGGCTTCATCAAGGTCGATGATCACCGGAACCGGCGACGGTTCCGGCTCGGCCCGCAGGGGCAGGAACGCATCGTAGATTTTGAAGTCCAGACGGGAGATCAGGGGCGGCTGGGCGATATACACAAACGCCATGCCCAGGATCACGGCCAGACCGGTCAGGGACGCGGAAAACCAGGGCGCATGGCGAAAGCCGGGGAATTTCACTGTCCGTCGCTTGCTTCCGTCCTGTCGGGGAAGCGCTCATAGATCAGGGGCAGCATATCGCGCAGTTCCTCCATGCACTCCACCAGCACGGGGTCGAAGTGTTCGCCCGCTTCTTTGCGCAGCAAGTCCAGCGCCTCCTCAAAAGTCCAGGGTTTTTTGTAACAGCGCGGCGACACCAGGGCGTCGAATACGTCGGCAACGGCGGTAATCCGGGCGGACAGGGGAATATCCTCTCCCGCGGGCGTTTTGCCGTCCACCAGGGGATATCCCCGCCCGTTCCATTTCTGATGATGATACAGGGCGATGTTCTGGGCTATGCCGGCTATGTCCGAGGAATCCTCCGCCAGGACGGAGGCTCCGATCTCCGTGTGCCCGCGCATGACGGCGAACTCCCCGTCCGTCAGTTTGCCCGGTTTCTTCAGGATCAGGTCGCTGATGCCCACCTTGCCGATGTCGTGCAGCATGGCGGCAAGGCGGATGCGGTTTTTTTCATAGCGTATCCTGTCCTTGTCCGGATCGGGATGCCGCTTTTCCGCCCAGCGCTGGTACAGTTCCGCCGCGACGGCGCCCACCCGTTCCGCGTGCGGGCCGGTTTCAGAAGGGTCGTGCACCGCGGCCATGCGCAGGATGCCGTAGATGCTCTTGCGCTCCAGACGGCTGTGCTCAATGGTTCCGGACACTTCCCTGGTCAGCAGCCGGGCGTTGAATTCCATGCCGGGAGTAAAGGGACAGGGTTTGCCCGTGCGGGGATCAAGGCTGTTGATGAGCTGCACAATGCCGGACACCTTGCCCATGCTGTCGAAAAAAGGCAGGGTGAGCATGGAGCAGGTCCGGTAGCCCGTGCTGTCGTCAAAGCTGTTGTTGAAGCTGTACGGCACGCCGGGCGGGAGAGAGCGCACGTCGGCGATATTCAGGGCTTCCCCGGTCGCCGCCGCGTACCCCGCGATGGAGCTTTTGGAAACAGGCATGCGCACGGTGGCGTAGGCGTACTTGTAGGCGTTGTCCACGGAAAAGAGGCTGTCGTTGTGCGTATAGGCGAAGACCAGTTCCCCGCCTTCCACCAGGAAGATCGTGCCCGCGTCGGCATGGGTGATTTCCCTGGCCTTGGCGAGAATGCGGTCGAGAACTGCGTTTTCGTCCCGGTAACGGGCCAGTTCCTCCAGAAACAGGAGCAGCCAGTCGCTGCCGTAGCGGGTGAAGGGTATGGGGCCGGAGGGGACAAAGCGCATCCCCTCCCTGGCGACATGGATGTTCATTTTTCCCGGCTTTTCCAGGGCAATCAGCCTGTGATCCAGCGCATCCAGCTCCCGGTCGAAGCGGTTCGGGTCGTGGTGGGTCAGCACAAGGTTGCGCACATCCGCTTTTGCCGCCGCTTCAACCCAATCCTCCCAGGCGGAATGTCCCCAGCCGGGCATGTAATCCTCCCGGCTGTACATGGCGTCCACCACGGCGATGTCCGCCCCTTGCAGAAAGCCCTCGGCCTCGGCGCGGGCGGAAGGGCGTCCGCCGATTTCATGATCCCCGGTGTAGACAAAGAGGGCGTTGTCCGCGCTTACCTTGTAGCCGAGTCCCTGGCCGGGATGACAGACGGCGAAAGGCTTCACCCTCGGCCCCTGCGGCCCCGAACCCACGGGCACGACTTCCCCGGCCCTGGCCTGATGCCGGACGACGTTCCCTTTGAGTCTGTCGAAAGGGACGGGGAAGATGCCGCCCTCGTAAAAATAGTCCGGGATATGCCCCAGCCATTCCGGCAGATAAAGATGTGTCGTCCAGCGCGGGGAATGAAGCGGTTTGAAAAACCACAGGCCGATGATGTGATCGGCATGGCCGTGGCTGATGAAGATATGGCATTCGCCGCTGTCGGGCAGGGTTTCCCCGGCTTCGCGCAGACCCGTCCCGGCATCGAAAAAAAGCAGATTTCCGCTGTCCGCGCGCAGTTCCACACATGCGGTGTTGCCCCCGTAAAAGGCCGTGTCCGGGGACGGGTTGGCGATGCTGCCGCGCACGCCGCGCAAGATCACTTCCATGCCGGTTCCTCAAAAACTCCAGGCGATGCCGGTGCTGACCACATGCTGTTTGTAGTCGTACAAATCGCTGGCGGAGTAGTTTTCACTGTACTGATAATTGAGTTCCAGCGACCATGCTTCATTGATGCGGTAGGTCAGGGCGCTGCCCAGGCGCAGGTGTT
>JAISZT010000014.1 GCA_031284485.1 Desulfovibrio sp. | reverse complement strand
CGGATCGCAAGATGTTTGACGAGTATATCAAGGAAATGTTGGCCCCGCGGTTGCGGCCAGGCGATATTTTGGTCATGGACAATTTGAATGCGCATAAATCGGCGCTTGTTTCGGGGCTTGTTCAATCTCGCTGCGCAGAGGTCAAATTTCTTCCTGCGTACAGTCCGGACTTGAATCCCATAGAAAAGATATGGAGTAAAGTAAAACAAATCTTGCGCGGTCTGAAGCCGCGAACAAGCGAAGAGCTGTTCTGCTCCACGGGAACAGCTTTGGGCATGGTCACCGCAACCGATGCCCAAGGCTGGTTTGAATACGCTGGATATATAAAATAAAAGTTAAAACGCTCTAGCTGCATCGAAATAATAATGAAGCGCCACCATAAATCAGCGGCGCTTCACAATTATAATGATGGACCAAGGCTTATTTGCGTGGCGTCATGCTGAAGCGATAGACTTCGCTGATTTCCTTGTCATACCCATCATAAAAGCCCTTGGGCATGCCCAGAATGATTCTCGCCCCACGGTTGAAATGCACAAGCAGTTCATTGGTGGCAGAGTCTACAGCCAGCCCTTCAATCTCGCCCTGCCGCTTCACCTCGGTAAATGTTTTTTCCAGGACGACGGGCGCGTAAGTTTTATCAGAAATATCAACACGATACAGATGGTCAGGCTCATCAAAATCGGCTTCACCGTCATCGGCCGTCACATACAGCGCCCCTTTGAAATAATAGACACCCTGAATCCACTGCGGCACCGGAGCAAGATGCACCTTGCGCAGGTAAGCACCCGTTTTGAGGCTGTATTCATAAAGATAGAGGCCGCTGGTTCCGCCCACCCACGAACACATCCATACCGTTTGTTTGTCGCGATCAACGCAGATACCCGAAACTTCTTCCTGCCCGGAGGAGGGTTCGAACTTGAAAGTACGCTTGAATTTCAGCGTGTTGGCATCATGGATGGCGATCTGAATATCTTTGCCAACGCCGTCGACAAACCATTCCGCGCTGATGAAAAGTTCGCCGTTGAACACATCGATGTCGCCGATATGGTTGGAGGGGATGGCATAGCCTTCAAAGGGGTTTTCGTTGGAAGCGATGAGGTTGCCTTTTTTGTCGTATTTGTAGATGGCCTTGCTGCCGCTGACATAATAGAACTTGTCGTCAACGGCGATGCCCTGCCTGCCTTTTACCGGGAAAGAATCTTTAAGTTTGTAGGTGTACTTGGGCAACTGACTTTTGACGTCATCCCCGCCTGTGGCTCCGGCGAATGTCGCCATGGCAAGAACGGCACAAATGGTGAATACTGCTGCAACTGCGTTTTTCATACAATGCTCCTGATGTTAAAGGTGATTATACTCCTTTGTCCGTCGCCGAAATCAGTTTTTTTCCGTCCATTCCGTCTGAACGCGGGCGACCATGTCCTGGATGACGGAAATATGGTCGGGCGGACAAACGCCGATAAGCGGCGCGCCGCACTCCAGATTATCATTGTACTTGAAATAGATTTCGTAAATAACGCCGTCCGGGCCACTATAATGCAACGGCACTTCGCGTTTCATGCGCGACATGATAAAAAGCTCCATTCCGTCGCGAACAGCCATGGACCGCGTCTCGGAGGCGCGGATTTTTTTGTCCGCTTCAGGCGTAAAATAATATTTTGCCCTCTCCGGCGCGCGAAAGAGGTGCAAGGCTTTTTGCAGGATCATTCTCTGCACTTCATCGCGGGTAAGCATGTGGCGCAACACAACAAGCGGCGTGCCCGCCTCCACGAACCACCCTTCCAGTTCTTTATGCACAAGGCTGATTTCACCCTTGTCCGGCGCGCAGACAGGTTTGAAATTGTGTTCGCGCTCCAGTGTGGCCAGATGGGTGCCGGGGTTGTCATTCCACAGCCCTTGCGGCCCAAGAACACGGTCACCTGTTTTGATGTCTGTGAAAGTGACCCGCCCTGTGTGCGGCGTGCAAACAACAATTTCATTATAGGGGGAACTTTTTATTTCATCCAGTATCTTTGAAATATTAATCATTATATGTTACCTGTAGTACAGGTTTCGTCCGCCGATGGTCAGCAGCGCCTGTTTGAGGTTCGCCCGGATTTGCCGTCTGTCCCATATAGCCTGTATATGACCGCGGGAAAGGGCGCGGTAGGACCGGTGATATTTTGGCGGGATGTTTGTCCCCGTTGTTTCCCGTATGACGCCGGGGCCGGCAAAACCTATATTGGAGGAGCGCACCGCGAACTGATAGGGAGAGCAGCCAAGAAAACTCGCCACCGGCCCGGCAAAGGAATTTGTATCGTAGAGCACCATGTACAGACCGCCGGATTCGATGTAGCGGCGTACGGCCACCGTACAGCGCGGCATCTGGATCAGACCGTGGGTGCCCTCCTGAATGCGTATTCCCGCCGTGCCATGCACATAACTGAGAAAAGGCATTCTGTTTTTTTGGGCACGGGATGCGGCCTCCACAAATTTATAGCCCTCGGCGGCACCCACGGAACCCCCGCGAAATGTCCCCATAAGCATGGCCACAACCATCTTGATATTGTCGATGCGGGCCTCAAAGGTCATACAGCCGCTTTTTGCGCCGGTTTTTTCCTGCGCTTTGGCGATGCGTTCAGAAAAATATGGAAAATCCAGCGGATTGCCGGCTTCAATTTCATTGTTGAATTCAAATGTTGAACCCTTGTCAAAAATGTTTTTCACATACCATTCCGGCTCCATGGGAAAGTGGTAACCGCAGTGACTGCACACGCCGGCAAATTCGGCAAAGAGATCCGGTCCCCACAGATCGGGGCATCCGTAGGAAGCGCTGTTGGGGCAGGTAATAGCGCGATCAATTTTGTAACGGGGTGAAATATAATTCCACTTTCGGCGTCGGCCGTCGTCTGTCCATGTCGACAGTGCCGTCAGTTCCCTGGCCTTGCTGTCCACACGGCCGGGCAGCTTTCGGGTAAGGCTGTGCCACGGGGCAAGCAGGCGATTTTTCAGCATTTCCCATTCATTATTGATTTCTTCCATGAGGGTTTTGATCTGACGCTGGTGCTTTCGATAAAAATCGTACTTGAAGCTGACCCAGGGTTTGGAAAACCAGTCGTAGAAGGCCGCTGCCTGTTTTGTGAGAAAGGGGCGTTTGTCATGGGCGGCCTGGCGTGAAAAACGCAGAAATTTCTGTTGACGCCGTTCCACTAAACGCTTTTTTGCCGCTGTGGAAAGCCCCCAGCGGATGTGGAGGTTGTCGAGATTCGCCTCAGGGTTGCGGTGGCGGGAGAGCGTCAGCCCCCGGAAAAGAGGCATACTGCGGGTGGAGATGACCACTTCGTCCGTTGCCCGCAGTATTTCCTGGCGCAGAGAGCGGCAAAAGTCGTAGTGCCACGGTCGCGCGCCCAGGGGCGGTTCCGGCACAATGCGGTCAATATAGCCGAATTTCAGATTGTCCGCCGCTGTGATTTTTAAATTTTGGGCGCAGCTTTCTATAAGTTCGGGTGTGGCGCGGCGCCCTGCTTTAAGGTTTCCTTCAATGGCGGCGGCACCCTCGGGGGAAATGACCGAATAATATCCGTGCGAGAACATCAATCGTTTGTCCGCAAGGTTGATGGCTTCCGCTCCGCCTGATCCTCCTTCGGAAATCACGGCCACCACCGGCACGCGCAGGCCCGCCATGTGATAAATATTGCGGGCTATCTGCTGTGCGGCTCCGGGGTAATCTTCGATAGGGTATGAGCCTGGGGTAAAAATGTAACAGTGAATCGGGATGCCTTCGGTTTCGGCGACGCTCATGTACTGCAAGGCTTTGGCGTTGCCCCAGGGCTTGACGGATCCCCCGTTGCGAAATTCGGCGCCGTGTCCCTTTTCCTGGCCTATAACCATGACCGACTGCGTGTAGATTTTTTTTCCTCTGCGGCGGGTAACTACCGCGCGGGCGATGAGCATGCTCGGGTCAAGGCTGTGTTCGTCCTGTCCGCCCACTTCCGTAAAGTTGTCGTAGACATTTTCAAGGATGTCGCGCAGGCAGATGTGCTGCGGGTGGCGCACAATGCGCACCCGATCCATGGGGGTAACCTCGTCTTCAAGGCGGCTTTCCACATAGGCGAACAGATCTTCAAGGTTTGCCAGTTCCCTGTATAGGTTGTCAGGTTCTCCCGAATTGGCGTGCGCCGTATAAGCCGAGAGTTTTTCCTCAAGAAGTGTCGCGCTGTCCTTGTGCTTGCCGGGAAAAATATCAAGCAGGTAGGTCAGTCTGTCGCGCAGGCCCTGCAGGCGTTTTTCTATATTATTATCCATGAGTTTAACTGGCTGAATATGTTGGTTCCGGTTAAAAGCGCAAAACGCGTTCCGTATTGGCCGTCAAAAAGGCCGCATTGGATTTGAGGTTTTCACCCGTTGTATTCTGTCCGGTAAGCTGGAGAGAATTGAGAAAATGCAGTCCTCTTTGTTTGGCTTCGTCAAGGTCTTTGCCCCAGACAATGGCCAGAGCCAGATTTGGATCAAATTCAATGGGGATTTCATAGGGTTCGGAATACGGCACATGGGTGAGAAGCGTCAGCCACGGCGCCTTTTCCCATTCGAAGCGTTCTATGCGGCCCACCCAGGGCGTGAAATTGTTTTCCGGGTCTTCGGCGATCAAACGGTATTCGATACCCACGCCCTCAAAGGTTATGTCATCCTGAGCATAGCCCAACGGTTGCCCGAGGCCAAGCCGTATCTGCTCGGCGATCAGATCAACATTCCCCTTGCCCTTGATGCGGGAGATGCGGGCCGAGACGCCGTTTTCCACCTGGATGCGGGTGTTGACTTCCATAAGAAAAGGCTCGCCCCTGCGCGTAACGATCCACTCCCACGTGCCCACGTTGTCGTAGCCTACATTGCGGGCCATGGTCAGTGAGTAGTTCACGATGTCAGTGAGAACCTTGGCGGCGTTGAATGTGTATTCCAGCAATTCGGGCACAAAACCCGGCGCGACTTCGATGCGTTTTTGCAGTCCTGTGGACTGGATGGAGCAGTTGCGTGTGCCGAAATGCACGGGATTTCTGCCCGAACGGTCAGAAACGATCTGTACTTCCAGATGGTTGAAGCGCGTGATACGCTGTTCAATGAGTACGCCCTCATCCTTGAACTGGCGCATGGCGTAATTGCGGATGCGGCGGTAGACCGAGCGAAACTGGTCCGGGTCATAAACCTCTTCAATGCCCATGCCGCCGCCGCCCGTAGAGGCTTTGACCAACACCAGCGGATGGGTAATGCCCTGTTGCGCCTGAAATTCAAAAATTGTTTTGGCAATGCGGTCGGCTTCCATTTCGTCATAAATGGGGCGGTCCGATCCGGGCACTGTGGGGACGCCGAGGCTGCGGGCCAGTCGTTTGGTGTTGATCTTGTCACCCAGTTCGCGGATGATCTTCCAGGAAGGCCCGATAAAAATCATCTTGCGGTCACGCTTTGTGACCCGGCGGGCAAAGCGGAAATCTTCGGCAAAAAAACCGTAACCGGGGTGTATGGCCGTGCAGTTGGCTTCATCGGCCACGGCCATCAGTTCATTGGCGTCGTGGTAGGAAGAAATGCGAAAGAGGCTTTTGTCGCCCTTCGCGCTGTGGGCCAGCCGCACGTGCCCCGAGGCCGCGTCTTCTGCCGTGTACACGGCGGTGAACGGCAGTTTGAGTTTACGGCAGGCTTCAATGATGCGTACGGCGATTTCACCTCTGTTGGCTATCAGAATTTTGTGCGTATACTGATCCAAAACTGTCTCCAGTCGTGTTGTCTTGTCACTGAAAAAGACAAAATCGCCCTTGTCGGACAGGCGGGCGCGGGTTATAGTGGTCGTCCGGGATTTTATCGGAAAATTACGCAAGCGCCAAGAGAGAATTGATTCTATGCAAAATTTTGAAGATGTCCAGTCCGCCGCCCATGCCCTGCGTACGCATCTGCCCAGGGAGGCCTTGCAAAAAGCGCCCATTGGACTGATTCTGGGTACGGGCCTTTCCGGGCTGGTGGACGAGATGGATGGCAGCCTTGACGAGCGCGTTGTCGTGCCTTGCGCTCAGTTGCCGAACTTTCCGGTTCCGGGCATAGATTCGCACAAGGGTTTTTTTGTCTGGGGTCGTTTGCGCGAGAGCCGGACGCCTGTCCTGATCCAGCAGGGTCGCTGCCATCTATACGAAGGCCGGACTCCGGCGCAAGTGTGCATGGGGGTGCGGGTCATGGCCGAGCTTGGCGCCGGAACGCTGGTCATCACCAACGTGGCCGGCGCTCTGAATCCCCGCTTTGAGGCCGGGGATATTATGTGCATATCGGATCAGATCAACAACACCGGCCTTTCGCCGCTTACCGGAAAAAACCGCGTGGCTTGGGGTGAGCCTTTTCCGGATATGAGCGCGCCTTTTGATCGTCGGTTACAGGAACTGGCTCTGGCGACGGCGGCGGAATTGAAAATACGCCTGGAACGCGGCGTGTACATCGGCGTGCACGGCCCGGAACTGGAAACCCCCGCTGAAACGCGTGCGTATCGGCAGTGGGGGGCGGACGCCATAGGAATGAGCAGCGTGCTGGAAGTTATCGCAGCCAGGCATCTCGGGATGCGGGTGCTCGGCATTTCCTGCCTCACAAATAAAAATTTGCCGGACTGCATGTTGCCTGTATCGCTGGAGGAGATTATCGCTGTAGCCGAACGTGCCGGCGCAAATCTGTCCGCGCTGGTTCGCGCCGTGCTTCCGGTGATAAACTGACCTATTTGAACGTATTGAACGATTGAGGCAGGCACAGACTGTATGCAGCACAACGATTTCCTTCGCAATGTGGCGATTATCGCCCATGTTGACCATGGCAAGACGACGCTTGTGGACGCGCTTTTTCGGCAGAGCGGCGTCTTTCGCGCCGACCAGCGCGTGGATGACCGCATTATGGACACGATGGATCTGGAGCGCGAGCGCGGCATCACCATTGCCGCAAAAAACTGCGCCGTGACCTGGAAAGGTATAAAAATCAATATTATTGATACGCCGGGGCATGCGGATTTCGGTGGAGAGGTGGAGCGTTCGCTTTCTATGGCAACCGGAGCGATCTTACTGGTGGACGCTTCGGAAGGCCCTTTGCCGCAGACGCGTTTTGTGTTGCGCAAAACCCTTGAGGCCGGATTGCCCGTGCTGGTGGTGATCAATAAAATTGACCGCAAGGACGCCCGTCCCGATGAAGTGCTCAACGAAGTGTACGATCTTTTCATTGATCTTGGCGCTGATGAGCAGCAGTTGGAGTTTCCCGTTCTTTACGCCATTGGCCGCGCGGGCGTTGCCATGAACAGTCCGGACGATCCGCAAAAAGACCTGACGCCGCTTTTTGAGGCCATCGTGGGCAAAATTCCCGGCCCAGCCCATGACCCGGAGCAGCCTTTTCAAATGCTGGTGGCGGATCTGGATTATTCCGACTATCTCGGGCGGCTGGCTGTCGGCAGAATCATGCACGGCGGCGTATGCGCCAAAGACGCGCTTGTGTGCATGGGCAGTGACGGTGAACCCAAGCCCCTGCGCGTTACCAAGTTGCAGGTATACAACGGCATGCGTCTGACGGAAGTCGAGGAGGCCGGGCCGGGTGATATCGTTGTTCTGGCGGGCATTGAGGATGTGACCATCGGCGACACGGTCTGCACGCGGGAAAACCCGCGCGCGCTTCCGCGTATTCGCGTGGACGAGCCTACCGTTGCCATGCGTTTTGGCATCAATACCTCGCCCCTGGCCGGGCGTGAGGGCAAAATTGTGCAGAGCCGCGCGATCTGGGAGAGGCTGAATCGGGAAAGCCTGCGCAATGTGGCCATTCGCGTTGAAGAATCAGCCGACAAGGAGGCTTTTCTGGTAAAGGGACGCGGTGAATTTCAGATGGCCATACTTATTGAGACCATGCGGCGTGAAGGTTATGAGCTTTCCGTCGGACGACCGGAAGTGATCCTCAAAAAAGACGGGAAAGGCGCTACCCTGGAGCCTGTGGAACATCTGTATGTGGATTGTGACGAGGTTTTTATGGGGGTGGTTACGGACAAGCTGGCCCAGCGCAAGGGGCGGATGCTCAATTGCGTCAACAGCGGCACAGGCCGCGTCCGGCTGGAGTTTTCCGTGCCCTCGCGCGGGCTGATAGGGTATCGGGATGAATTTCTTACCGATACCAAGGGCACAGGCATTATGAATTCCTGGCTGGAAGGGTATGAGGTGTGGCGTGGCGATTTTCCCACGCGTTTTTCCGGTTCCATTGTGGCGGACAGGCCGGGGGCGGCCGTGGCTTACGCGCTTTTTAATCTGGAGCCGCGGGGCACGCTTTTTATGGAGCCCGGCGACCCGGTTTATGAGGGAATGATAGTGGGCGAGCACAATCGCGACAATGATATTGACGTGAACGCCACCAAGGAAAAAAAACTGACTAACCTGCGCGCGGCGGGCAAGGACGAAAACGTCATTCTGACGCCAGCCAGAAAAATGAATCTGGAACACGCGCTGCATTTTGTGCGGGAAGACGAATTGGTGGAAGTGACGCCCAAATCAATACGTTTGCGCAAGGCGGAACTTTCAGCGCAGAAGCGCTATCAGGCGGCCGGAGCCAGGCGCAAGAGTTAGGGAAGCGCTGATTAATTCGAGATCCCTGATACGTGTAATAATTATTTCGCTGAGTTATAATTATCCGGCGGCGTATTTGGCGAGTTGATCAGTCCTTCCTTAGTTTTTCGAGAGTGTTTACTTAAATATAGATAATACAGTTTCTCGGAGTGAAAAAAACAAGTCAGTAGTGGTGACGGCATGCCAAATACGTAATGTCAGGTCAACCTTGCGGGTGGATCACTATTCAATGCCGATGGTGGATCAAATTTGAAAGCCGATTGACCTCCAGACACGGCAGGCTCGGGCAAACTTTCGCCAAAGGCTCGAATCCAGCGGTATACCAACGCATGGTTGGTGTTGATGATTTTCCCCATCATCCGGAAAGAGCATTTTGCCATAGCATACAGCAGCACGCAAAGCGCTTTTTTGACCGCAACTTTTTCGCTTGTACGGGCGTCCCCTTCCCTAAAATTGCATCCACATTCTTTGCAGAAAAACCGCTGCTTGCCTGCCACAACACCGCTTTTCACTATCTGTCCGGATCCGCATTTTTTGCATGTCTGCATTTTCCCCTCTCCTTCTTTTCAGATGGGGGTATCCTGCCGGAAATATATATTTAAGTCAACGCTCTCAACCCTTTTATATTTCTGGTGGCAGTACAGGACTTGGGAAATATCAATAATACTTTGAAATTATTTGATTATATTGGCATAAAAAATTATCTGTTACCCCAATTTTTACCCCTGAATTATACGGCTGTTTTTGGACAACTTTGGATATTTTTTCGTGTTTTCCTTGTTGTATAAAAGCGGGGGCCAGAAAAATTTCACAGGTCATTTCCGCTGCCCTCCGTCTTTGCCGCTTGCTGTTCAAAAAGCTTGAATTGCCGATCAAAGTCCGACTCATACCATTTCCTATTCCTAATGCAATATAATGAGTTATTTATATCTTGTATTATAATGGGTTATTTTCGAAGTTTACGACAACAGCCAGAGGAAACGGTATCAAACAGCTTGTCCTGGGTCAAACGGTATTTTTCAAATTCGCTTTCGGCGTGCTCCTTGGCGATCTGCGCGGTGATTCTTCCCGCGTCTTGTAAGAGCGTATCGCCATCCGCTTGTAAAAGCAGGTCAAGGTGCTTCGCCCAATCTTCCATAGTCATGGGTATATGGCTCTCGGCGCGGCGTTCTGCCAAATCCAGATATGCGTTCCAGCTTCACGGCATACGGTATTTCCGCTCCAGTTCCTCAAGCCTGCGTTTCATATCTTGTATTTCTTCCTCCAAGG
>JAISZT010000134.1 GCA_031284485.1 Desulfovibrio sp. | reverse complement strand
AAAATGTTAAACTCCCTTGGCGATAATGTGCGGGCATGGGAGGATACGCTCGCCTTCGTTGTCGGGCCGGAAGGAACCTTGGGGTGAAAATAGCGTATGTCGGCTCCTTCGGGAACCTTCATTTCCACGGCGTCTTTCAAAAAAATTTGCTCGCAGCTCGCCGTCTGGCGTTCGCTCCCGGATGTGGAAGTTAAAATGAAAGTTAAAACGCTATAGAAAATAATCAGGAGCGTCTATCGCACAAAAGTCGCGCCCGCCGCCAGCGCCTTGAGATTGGATTCCTGCAATTTGGCGTTCAAAAATTTTTTGACGGCTTCCTTGAGCGTGTCCGCAGTGAACGGTAACACGCCGGACGCGCACGCCGCGCCAAGAAGCGCCGTGTTCCCGCTTTGGGCGGAACCGGCCGCGATGCCCATTTGCCGACAAGGCAAAAAGCGGCTTTGTCCGGCGATAAGTCCGGTTTGTTCCTCAATAAAGGCCATATCCGGGTATGCCGTCTGCCCAAGGGAAACACTGAGCGGCGGCAGAGGATCGCAGCTTGAAAAAACAGCGCCGCCGGGCCGCAGATAGGGCAGGCCGCGCAATGTTTCCAAAGGCTCAAAGCCCAGCAGGATGTCCGCTTCGCCGAAATCCAGCCGGGGAGAACGCCATCCGCCCAGAAGCAGCACGGATTCCACCACGCCGCCGCGCTGGGCCATGCCGTGAACCTCTCCGGCGACAACATCAATTCCGGCCAGCATGGCGGCGTGCGCCAGCAACGTAGTGGCCGTCAATGTGCCTTGCCCGCCAACGCCGGTGAAATATATCCGCAGCCGCTGTTGCGCGTCGTGTTTTTTCATCGCTCTACCCATTGTCATTTTTTAATTTTGAAGGCTGTGGGGGCGACTTGCAGGCAGACCATACAGCCCGTGCAAAGCGTGTCGTTGACAGCCAGTTCGCCGTTGCTCTGATAAAAGGCCGGACAGGCCAAATCTTTCAGACAGCGCTGCGCTTCCGCGCCCTGCAGCGCAACCTGCGCAACGGCCGCGCGCTGTTTTTTCAGTTGGCGGCGGGCGTAAAGAACGCACGGCTCCTCGGCTATCAGCACGCGTACCCCGCGCAGCTGCTTCAGGCGTTCAAGAGATTTTGTCACCGCCTTGACGTTGAAGGCCCGTGCTTTTTCACACTCGGTCACGCCCAGGCCACGCACAATGGCTTCAATATCCAGATGCGCGGCCGTCTCTCCCAGCATTTCCTGGCTCATCCCCGGATTCGGCTGGTGGCCGGTCATTGCGGTTGTGCCGTTGTCCAGAATGACGAGGAGGATGTCGTGCTTGTTGAAAACGGCGTTGGCAAGGCCCGTCATGCCGGAATGGAAAAAGGTGGAATCGCCGATAAAGGCAACCACCGGCATTGCTGAAGCCTGCGCGAAGCCGGAACCCGCTGAAACGGACGATCCCATGCACACCAAAAAATCCGCTGTGCGCAGGGGAGGCAGTATGCCCAGTGTGTAGCAGCCGATGTCGCTCGCATAGACAGCCTCATCCCCAAAGACCTGCCGCACGGCATAATAGACGGCGCGGTGCGAACAGCCGGGGCAGAGATTGGGCGGCCGGCCCGGCAGATCCGGGGCCGCGGCGTACGCCGGGCGCGTCAGGTGGGTTGGACAGGGACACTCCAGAAATGAAGACAGGCGGCGCATGACCAGGGTGGCGGAATACTCGCCCTGCTCGGTCAGACTCTCGTCCTTGCCTTCTATCCGGACGGGAATTCCTCTTTGCTGCACTAGGGCGCGCACGCTTTTTTCCAGCATGTCGGCGCCTTCTTCCAGCACCAATAACCGGTCGCAACGTCCGGCGAAATCGCTGACCAGATTTTCCGGCAAAGGCCAGGTGATGCCAAGTTCAAGCACTCTCACGCGGCTGCCCCACCCCCCGGCGTACAGCGCGTCCGCCAGATAATTGCGCGCTACGCCGCAAGCGATGACGCCGATGCGCAGGTCCTCGTCGGATTTATTGTATTCATTGATAAAAGAGCCGGCTTCGACAATGCGGCAGGCCTCCTCCATGGCTTGGGCCAGCGCAATATGGCGCTTGCGGGCAACCGCCGGCACAGGCACAAAGCGGGCGGGATTGCGCGTGAAGGCCACAATGGGCTGAGGTTCGGGCAGATCGTCAAAAACCACCGGCCCGCGCATGTGGCTGACGCGCGTTGTCGTGCGCAGCATGACAGGCTGCTGCAGTTTGCGCGCCAGTTGGAAAGCCGCCCGGGTCATGTCTTTGGCTTCCTGGGCGCTGGACGGTTCAAAACAGGGAAGAGACGCGGCACGCGCGTAGTAGCGGTTGTCCTGCTCGTTCTGGCTGGAGTGGCAGCCTGGGTCGTCGGCGGTGAGCACCACAAGGCCGCCCGGAAGCCCGATGTAGGCGGAGGTAAACAAAGGATCGGCGGCCACGTTGAGCCCGACGTGCTTCATGGTCACAAGGCTCATGGCCCCGCCGAGCGCCGCGCCGGCGGCCACTTCAAAAGCCACTTTTTCGTTGACGGAATATTCCAGGCGGTAACGTCCTTGCCCGCCAAGACGCAGAAAGGTGTCGGGCACTTCCGAGGACGGTGTGCCCGGATAACAGGCGATTGTCTGCACGCCCGCTTCAAGCGCGCCGCGCACTATGGCCTCGTTGCCCAGCAGGAGATGCCGCTCCCCCCGGACGCCGTGCAGCAGTGGGTTTTTGACTGTATTTGCCATGATTATTTCCCGGTTGGTTCGCCCGCCAGCGCGGCGGCCCTTGCGCTGAAATATTCGCCCTCAACCCCCGGAAGCTCCCTGGCCAGAGCCTGATAGGTCTGAACCGCCAGTTCGGTTTTTCCCGCGCCCGCCGCAGCTTCAGCCAGCATTTGGCGCAGTTGCGGTGACTGGTTAGTCGCTTTCATTCGGGCGTACAGTTCCTGCAACAAATTCAGGGCCTCGACGTGTTTGCCGGCCTTCAGCAATACCCCGGCCTCACCCAGCATCGCCGTCAGCCCGAAAGCGCCCTCTTTGTCAATTTTGGCGGCGTTGGCGTAAGCCTCCGCGGCAAGGTCGTATTCCCCGTTTTCCAGGGCGGCCAGCCCAAGGGTAAAATATACGGAAAGTTTTACGGGATCCGGAGCCGCAGCGGCCAGATCCTTCAGCGCTTTTATGCGGTCGGCACCTGTGTTTGACTGCACAATGCGGGCAAGGCTCTGTTTCGCCTCGTCGCTTTTTTTGTCGCTGTACCAGCTCCAGACGCCGGTTCCCCCCAGCACCAGCAGAAAAATGATCACCGCCCCGGAAATGACGGAGGCGTTGTTCAGAATAAAACGCAGAAGGGGCGCGCTCTCCGCGCTGACTTCCGCCTGCAGGTCCTGCAGCATTTGGGGAGCTTCAGTTTCTTGATTTTTTTGTGGATTCATGTATTAAAAACTCCTGGGGCAGAAATGAACGGTGAATTTCTATATTAGTCCGACATTCGTTTTTTTGTCAAAAGTTCTGTCCGGCATTGCCGCAACAGCCGGCGCAAGGAGTTGTCATGACAGTATCTGAAGAAATTGCGCGTATGGGCGTGCAGGCCAGGGAAGCGGCGCGCGTTGTGGGCGTGGCCGCGCCCGGACAAAAAACTTTGCTGCTGACCTGTCTTGCCGATCTGCTCAAACAACATGAAAAAAAAATTCTGGCGGCCAATGCTGAAGATGTGAAAGCGGCGCGGGCGGAGAACATGGACGCCCCCCGCCTTGACAGGCTGACGCTGACGCTTGGGATTATGGAAGAAATGCGGGCGGCTTGTCTCCATGTGGCGGATATGCCCGATCCCGTCGGCGCCACGGAAGAGCAGTGGCAGCGTCCCAACGGCCTGTTGGTGGGGCGTATGCGCATCCCCCTCGGCGTTATCGCCATGATTTATGAAGCCCGGCCCAATGTCACCATTGACGCGGCCATTTTGTGTCTTAAAGCCGGCAACGCGGTGATTTTGCGCGGCGGCAGCGAGGCCCTGCGCTCCAACATCGCCCTGGCTGAACTTTTGCAAAAGGCGCTTGTCCAGGCAAACCTGCCGCCTGCCTCCGCGCAGCTTGTGACGCAGACCGGTCACGCGGCCGTAACCGCCCTTTGCAAACTTGGCGGCTGCGTTGACGTGATTATCCCGCGTGGCGGAGAGGGGCTTGTGCGCGCGGTGACCGAAGCGGCGGTCATGCCTGTGCTCAAGCATTTTGTGGGCGTGTGCCACGCTTTTATTGATGCGGACGCGGATTTTGACGCGGCTCTGGAAATTGTTCATAACGGCAAGGTGCAGCGCCCCGGGGTATGCAATGCCCTGGAATGCCTGCTGGTGCACAAGGACGCGGCAAAGCGCTTTCTGCCCATGGTCGCCGCGAAACTGGGCGCGGCCGGTGTGGAATTTCGGGCTTGCCCGCGCTCAATGCCCCTGCTGGGGGCAAGGGCAATCCCCCAGAAACCCGGCGATCTCGGACAGGAATTCCACGATCTTATTCTGGCGGTCTGCGTGGTGGAAAATCTGGACGAAGCTCTGCAAATGATCGCCCGCTACGGTTCGCAGCATACGGAAATCATTTGTACCGGCAACCACGCCAACGCCATGCGTTTTTTGCGTGAGGCGGACGCCTCCATGGTGGCCGTCAACGCCTCAAGCCGCTTTAACGATGGCGGGCAGCTTGGTCTTGGCGCGGAAATCGGCATTTCCACCTCAAAGCTCCACGCATACGGGCCAATGGGCGTACGGGAGCTGACCACCACCAAATTTGTGGTTTTCGGTCAGGGGCAGGTGCGCCTGTAGATGTCCGCACGAAAGGGGCGCGCCATTCTCGGCGGCAGTTTCAACCCGCCGCATATCGGACATTTGCGTCTGGTTGTCGAGGTGTATGAAGCCCTCAGCGGGATGATTGACGGCGTGGATCTGATGCCCTGCGCCAGACCGCCGCACAAGGACATCACCCATCTTCTGCCCTTTGATCTGAGAGCCGCCATGTTGGACGCCCTTGTCAAGGACACGCCTTTTTTACGCTGTAACCGCCAGGAATTGCTGCGAGACGGAGAATCGTACACCTGGATGACCTTGCAGGACTGCCGTAAGGCCGCGCCGGACACGGATTTTTATTTTATCATGGGCAGCGCCGATTTTGCCCAGTTGCCGGACTGGTTCAGGGGGCTTGAACTGCCGGCCCTGTGCCATTTTGTCGTGGCCCCGCGCGGTGAAGACACGGTGGAGGCCTTCGCCGCCACGGCGCGCGCCTTCTGGCCGAAGGCCGAAGAGCGCCCCTGCGCTCTGCCGGGCGGCAGTTGCACGGCCCTGACCGGCGAGGGTAGGGCCGACGGGGGGCTGGCCTATTTTTTGCCCTTGCCGCGTCTGGATGTGAGTGCTTCGTATCTGCGCAGACTGTGGCTTGCGGGGCGCAGCCTTGACTATCTGGTGCCGGAGCCAGCTTTGCGCCTGCTGCGCGAATCCCGGCATATTGTGGACGCCTGCTGGAGAGATGCCAAACGCATTGCCATTGCCTGATGGGTGCGTTATTTTCTGTCCTGCGGAGAGGTAGCGAAGCTGGCCGTAACGCGCCCGACTCGAAATCGGGTTGTCCCAGAGATGGGGCACGTGGGTTCGAATCCCACCCTCTCCGCCAGAATGAATTCCAGAGAAATCCGCTTGGTTCCAAAAAAACCAAGCGGGTTCTTGCTTTTAGAGCATTTTACTTCTCCTGAATTCCAACGAAATCCCCTTGATTCCAAGCGCACTTGTGAGTAAGATACGAGTAACCATAGAGACATTGGGAGAGAGGTTACTCACATGCTCACGGAAAGAACGATTAATCAGGCAAAGCCGAAAGACAAGCTCTATCGTCTCTCTGACAATACCGGAAATGGTTTGAGCTTGGAGGTATCACCCGAAGGCGGTAAAAGGTGGAGGTTCCGCTATCGCTTTCAGAGAAAAGCCAAAATGATTAGCCTCGGAACCTACCCTTTGGTTTCTCTAAAAGATGCACGAAGCAAAGCCATAGATGCCAAGAAAGGGCTTGAGTCCGGTGTTGAACCCGGCGCAAAGAAAAAAGCTGCCCAAGACGCAAAGACATTTCAGGAAGTAGCTCAAGAGTGGTTTGACCGTTTCTCGGCTACCACAACGCCCCGATATGCAGCCGAAGTCTGGAGCCGTCTGGAACGTGAGGTATTCCCCTTCATCGGAAATAAGCTCTTAGCCGATATTGATGCTCCTACCGTACTTTCCGTATTGCGCCGGACAGAAGACCGGGGCGTAATTATCACGACACACAAGATTAAGAGCCACATATCGCAGATTTTCAAGTATGCCATTGCCTGTGGCTTGGCCTATGCCGACCCCTCCAGAGACCTTTCCGCAGAGGTACTCCCCAAAAATCGGACAGGAGTGTAAGCTACACTTCAACGAAAGGAGAGAACCCATGTCCAAGCGAAAAAATCATGCTCCCGCGTTTAAGGCCAAGCTCGCCTTGGCGGC
>JAISZT010000133.1 GCA_031284485.1 Desulfovibrio sp. | reverse complement strand
GCCGCCAAGGCGAGCTTGGCCTTAAACGCGGGAGCATGATTTTTTCGCTTGGACATGGGTTCTCTCCTTTCGTTGAAGTGTAGCTTACACTCCTGTCCGATTTTTGGGGAGTACCTCTGGAAGCGCCGCCTGGGTTTTCAGGGGAGCCGGCAGCCAACTTGCGAGAGAGCTGGCCATGTTGCCCGGAGCAAAGGATTTTTCCCGAATGCTCGATCTCGGGGGAGGGCATGGCGTGTTCTCTCTTTACGCGGCAGAGCTTTTGCCCTCTCTGAAGGTTCAAGTATTTGACAGCCCTGCTGTTCTTAAGGTGGCACAGCAATATATCGAAGAATATTCCCTTCAGGATCGGGTAAGCATTCTTTCAGGAAATTATCTGTCCGATACTCTTGATGATGGATACGATCTCATTCTGGCGAGCTGCACCCTGAATTTGACTTTGGCCGAGCGGACCACCGGCCATGTGGTGCGGAAAATATATAATGCTTTGAAACCGGGAGGGTATTTTGTCAGTCTGCATGATTCCTGGCCAGACTTTTCTGAAGCCAATCCTCTTTTCCCGGTAGAGTATCCGGTCTACTCCCTGCTCTCCGGCGCTCCGGTGAATATGCCGCGCGGCTTCATCGCTTCTCTGGCGCTGGAATGCGGATTTCAAACAGTACAATCAAAAGAACTCTGCCTCAACGCAGGCATACTTGCCTTGGACGTAGCCCGTAAGGCAAGCAGTTTAACCTGATTTCGCAGGAGTGTCCGGGAGAATAGTTAATGGCGTATGTGCTGCCAACGGGTGTGTCGCTATGGGCAATATAGGCCCCGTCCCTGCCGTGCGGTTTGTCGACGACCGGAACCCGATGTAATGCCCCGTCAAATTCGATGGAGTTCGCCATCAGCCCAGCATCGCGCAGAGCGGCCAGCGCGGCGGTCTCGAATGTTGCGCCGTTCATGAGTTCACCTCGCTAAACCACTGCCAAGCGGGGCCTTTTCGTTGGTTACGCATGACCGTCGCCCCCTTCAGCAGCCTGAGAACCGAGTCGATCAATCATGGCGCGAATATCCTCGGCTCGATACGCCGTAGCACGCGGCCCAAGTTTGACTGACCGTGGGTGGAGACACTCATTAACTCAATGATATCACTTGTTTTTACAAACGGGAATGAACCGCAGAACCCGTGAGAGGCGCATGAACCCTGTACTTGGCAGAATTGGTGTCTTTTCCATAACAACCCCCAATGTTTTTGACTGCGCGTTAGTGAACAGTCCTACCAAGTAGCTGAATTTGCGTAATTCGTTCGTAATTCTGGTACCAAAAAAACCCGCTACGTAATCGCAACGAGTTTTTTTGTTGATTTTTTTAATAATTAAAATTATTTTGACTGTTCGTAATTCGTGCGTGTTTCGTTCCATTGATCATAGGAAAACTGATCCGCCACGGCGTCCGATTCGCCGCCGCCGTCAGATACTTTGTAAGGTCTGTCTTTTGGCTTCAAAGCCTTGATGGTCGCATCCGTCAGAGACATGGGGCAACTTCCTTTTTTGAGAACTCAAAACTCTATTGCCTGCCCCCAATGTTGCCCCCATTTACCCCGGTTGTCAACGATTTTTAGCGAACGTCGCCGAACGGTCTGTAAACAGAAAATCCGCTCTGCCCTGGGCTTTGCGGACTTCTGCGAACTTCCCTGAACTGCTATTTGGTGCCGGAAGAGAGACTCGAACTCTCAAGCCCTTGCGGGCGGCGGATTTTGAGTCCGCTGCGTCTACCAATTCCACCATTCCGGCATTTCAGCAAAACGGTGATGGGCTCAACCGTTATCCCGGACAATCCATTAGCATCAAGAGGAAAGAATATCAAACATTAAAAAGGAAATGCATCACATCGCCATCATGTACCACATATTCCTTGCCTTCCACGCGCAGCGCGCCCGCCGCCCGGCACGCGCCTTCATTGGGGTAGCGCATATAGTCTTCAAAGGAAATAACCTCCGCCCTGATGAAGCCGCGTTCAAAATCCGTATGGATCACACCAGCGGCTTTGGGAGCCTTCCATCCGTCACGTATGGTCCAGGCGCGCACCTCGTCAGGCCCCGCCGTAAAATAGCTGCACAAACCAAGAACAGAATATCCCACGCGTATGATCCGGGCAAGCCCGCTTTCCTGAATGCCGTAAGAAAACAGCATTTCAGTGCGCTCGTCTTCAGTTAAACCGTGAAGTTCTTCTTCAAGTTTTGCGCAAATGCAGGCAAAACCGGCCCCACGCTCTTCAGCGAACGCCCTTACCCACTCCGCATAAGCATTTCCGTCAATGACCGCCGTTTCGTCAACATTGGCGCAATAAATCACAGGTTTTGCCGTCAGAAGCCCAAGCTCCCTCCAGGCGTCCAAAAACAGATCATTGTCCGGCAAGGCGAACGTTTTTGCCGCCTTTCCTTCATTCAGATGTTGCAGCAGATTCTGCATGCAGGTGGCCGCGGCGGCGGCATCCTTGCTGCCTTTGGCCATTTTTTTCAATTTCTCCAGGCGGTTCTCAACACTCTGCAAGTCGGCCAGCAGCAATTCTGTTTCTATGGTTTCCACATCCCGCAGGGGATCAACGCTGCCGTCCACATGCGCGATATTGCCGTCCTCAAAGCAACGCACAACGTGCACCAGAGCCGCGCATTCACGAACGGTCGCCAGAAACTGGTTGCCAAGCCCCTCCCCTTTGCTGGCACCGCGCACAAGACCGGCAATATCAATGAAATCCACAGTTGCGTAAATCTTTTTTTGCGGCCTGCACTTTTCGGAAAGCGTGTCAACGCGCTTGTCCGGAACCGGCACTGTGGCCTTGTTCGGTTCAATGGTGCAAAAAGGGTAATTAGCGGCCTGCGCGTTTTGTGCCTTGGTCAGGGCATTAAAAAGCGTTGATTTACCGACATTGGGCAGGCCTGCAATGCCGATGCTGAGCGGCATGGCATCTCCTCAGTGCGCGAACCTGGCGCAGATTTCCTGCCCGGCCAGCCGCCCCGCCCCCATGGCCAGAATGACTGTCGCCGCGCCGGTAACAATGTCGCCGCCCGCAAAGACATTGGGCAGCGATGTCTCGCCGGTGGCTTCATTCACCTTGATATAGCCCCGTTTCGTGAGTTCAAGACCGGGCGTGGCCTCCAGCAGGATGGGATTTGAGCGCGTGCCAAGGGCCACAACAGCCAGGTCGGTCGGCAGAACGCGTGTTTTTCCGCTGATCGGCACAGGCTTGCGGCGGCCGGACTCGTCCGGTTCGCCAAGTTCCATTTCCTGCAGCGTCACGGAAACAAGGCGCGAATCTTCATCGCCGTCAAAGCGCGTCGGCGCGCACAGCATGGCGAATTGTACGCCCTCTTCTTCGGCGTGTTCAACTTCTTCATGTCGGGCGGGCATTTCCGCTCTGGTGCGGCGATAGACAATGTGCACGTTTTCCGCGCCCAGACGCAACGCCGTGCGGGCCGCGTCCATGGCCACATTGCCCGCGCCGAAAACCGTGACGTTTTTGCCGGGATAGGTCGGGGTGTCGTATTCGGGGAAGGCGTAGGCTCGTCCGAGGTTGGCGCGCGTCAGGTATTCGTTGGCCGAAAAAACGCCCACCAGATTCTCACCGGGCACGCCCACAAAATTCGGCAGACCGGCGCCGACGCCGATAAATACGGCATCGTAACTCTTGCGCAGTTCTTCCACGGTCACGGTGGTTCCGCCTACACGGTTCAGATGAAATTTCACGCCCATCCGGCGCAGGCCGTCGATTTCCGCCGCCACAACATTTTTGGGCAGCCTGAAGGCCGGTATGCCGTAAATCAGCACGCCGCCCGGTTCGTGCAAGGCTTCAAAAACGTCCGTCTCAAGACCGGCGGCCGCGCAAACGCCCGCACAGGTCAATGAGGACGGGCCGGAGCCTATACAGGCCACTTTTTTGCCGCCCTTTTTTACCGCGGGTGGGGGGCTTGACGGAACCGCGTTCGCCAGAAAGGCGTCCGCCATGAAACGCTCCAGACGGCCTATGGCGACGGGTTGCCCCTTGGCGTTAAGAATACATTTGCCTTCGCACTGGTTTTCCTGCGGGCAAACCCGGCCGCACACGGCCGGCAGACTGTTGGTTGATTTTATGATATTATACGCTGCGGCGAAATCGCCTTTTGCCGCTTCAGCGATAAAATCGCGTATGGGTACTTCCACCGGACAGCCCGTGACGCAGAGCGGTTTTTTGCATTGCAGACAGCGCGAGGCCTCCTGCATGGCCATTTCCCTGGTGTAGCCAAGGGCTACTTCTTCATAATTGGCGCGCCTTTTCTCTGCCGGCTGGCAGGGCATGGCTGTTCTGGGAGCAATATTTTTTTTATTTTTTTCCGTTTTCATGGCCGCGCCCTCTCGTACAGTTCTGATGAGAGTTTTTCCTGCTCACGGTAGGCGGAAAGACGGCGGCGCAATTCTGTGAAGTCCACCTCATGCCCATCAAATTCCGGCCCGTCCACACAGGCGAATTTTGTTTTGCCGCCGACCGTCACGCGGCAGGCTCCGCACATGCCGATGCCGTCCACCATGACAGGGTTCAGGCTCACGGTCGTCCTGACGCCGAAAGGCCGCGTTGTGTCGGCCACCGCCGCCATCATGGGCACAGGCCCCACGGCCACGACTTCAAATATCTGCGAATCCTTCTCCAGGCGATCGTGCAGCAGTTCCGTGACAAGGCCCTTGTGCCCGTAACTGCCGTCGTCCGTGGAAATCAGCAATTCATGGGCAAAGGAGGAAAGCTCTTTTTCAAAAAGCAGCAAATCCTTGCTGCGCGCGCCGATCACGCCGATCACGCGATTGCCCGCATGGTAGTGCCCCTTGGCGATATGGTGCATGGCGGCTATGCCGGTGCCGCCCCCCACACAGACAACGGCACCCTTTTTTTCAATATGCGTCGGATGCCCGAGAGGGCCGCAGACATCCAGAATTTCGTCGCCGTTTCCAAGCGCCTCAAGCGAGGCCGTGCTTTTGCCCATCACCAGATACACAATGGTGACAGTCCCCTTTTCCGGGTCAGCGTCGGCAATGGTCAGAGGGATGCGTTCTCCTTTGGCGTGGGTGCGCAGCATGATAAAATGTCCCGGTCGCGCTTTTTGGGCTATGTGCGGCGCGTGGAGCAGCATCTTACTGGTTTTGCCCGGAATCAGGCTCTCTTTGTGCAATATTGGCGTGGGCATAGACCCTCCTTCGTGGCTTGCGCGTTGGAGAATATCACAGGTAGGCGTTTTGACAAGGGGGCGGGATGGAAAAAATGACAAATGTATAAAAAAACAAGGAAGCACTGATTAATTCGAGATCCCTGATACGCGTAATAATCATTTCGCTTGTGGATCAGCAGGTACTACACGTAACGGTCGCAACGGAAACATAGGCAGACTGAAAAACATTTTGATGCGAGAGCAAAGCCCGCGCGGGAAACCGCGTGGGCATGCCCTCCACT
>JAISZT010000132.1 GCA_031284485.1 Desulfovibrio sp. | reverse complement strand
GCCGCCAAGGCGAGCTTGGCCTTAAACGCGGGAGCATGATTTTTTCGCTTGGACATGGGTTCTCTCCTTTCGTTGAAGTGTAGCTTACACTCCTGTCCGATTTTTGGGGAGTACCTCTTCCAGGGCAATGAGTGTCATGGAAAGTGGTAAGGAGGAATTATACCAGAAGGCACCTCTCCTCAGTGCAAAAGCGAACAATCGAATCCTTGTAAACAGAATCCCTGTACGGAATCCTCAGGGCATTGTCATCGGATTCATGTCACAGCTTATGTCTGTCGGAGATCAGGGATGGGGCGATATCTGGCGCAAGATAGAATATGCTGAGCAGGCGTTACGCGGTCTGCCAGCCTCGTTTCAGTTGTCTGAAACGCAGGATTCCACGCAGCATGGGATTGTCAGCGTAAGTCCCCTGATCAAAACATGCATTGAAAAAGCGTGGGCATATGCAGAAACTGATGAACCGATACTCATCAGCGGGCCCACTGGAGTAGGCAAAGAGCTTTTTGCCAGGGCCATTCAACAGGCCAGCAACAGGGCAGAAAGAGCCTTTGTTTGCGTCAATTGTGCGTCAATTTCAAAAGAATTCATCAATTCCGAGCTGTTCGGCTATGCCCCCGGCGCATTTACAGGTGCACAACGGCAAGGAAAGCAGGGTCTCATGGAAATGGCAGACAAGGGAACATTGTTTCTGGACGAAATTGGTGACCTGCCGTTCGAAGCGCAAGGAGTGTTGTTACGTGTGCTGGAAACCCACGAGGTTCAAAGAATTAATGCTTTGAATGCTAAAGAAATCGATTTTCGCCTGATTTCTGCAACAAACAAAAATTTATGGGAGATGTGCCGAAATAGTCTGTTTAGGGAGGATCTTTTTTTCAGACTCAGTGCCCTCCCTTTAAATATTCCTCCACTGGCTGAACGAACAGAGGATATTCCCTTACTGGCAAAGTATTTTTTAGGTAAAATACGTGGAGGGCCCCCAGACATAGAAGACAGTGCGATGGATCTGCTTCTAAGCTACTCTTGGCCTGGAAATGTACGAGAATTACGCAATGTACTAACATATGCATCAATAACTGCTAAATATGGGAAAATTTGTACCGTTCATCTGACCTCTAATATCCTTGATGCAACACTTACCAAAGTTGCAACAAAATATATTAACACATCACAGCCGCCGATTACGCTCAAGATACGCTCACTCAAAGCAATAGAAAGAGATGCTATCAACGCCACTATGCGTCACTGCGGAGGAAATCTTACTCGTGCTGCCCAGTTGCTCGACATTTCCCGCGCAACGCTTTACGCCAAATTGAAAAGATACGCATCATCTTACAAGTAATGCCGTTTCCCCTGACTGTCGTCGTAATCCACACAAATGACCCATTCAATACAAGGTATAAATAAGTCGTTATATTACATCAGAAATAGGAAACGGTATAATACTCGTAACTTTTGCAATTAGACAATAGTGTCTAAATTTCATTCGATTGCCCTAGCCGCCCCCCAGCCGTGGTTACCCTCCAAAATTCTCCATGATAGGCTTTGTCGTTGGAATCTTCACCAACAGGTAAAGCCGCGGTGTCGACAGGACGCGCGGCAGTTGAGGTGCGAAAGGCGCGCAATGCGGAAGCCTCGACGTTAACGAACTGGTTGCGGTTCTTCGCTGCAGAAACTATGAAGAAATTCACCGTGTTGTCACAAATCAGTCCCGTTCCAGCCGCTACGACGCAGGGAAAGCCCGCCCACAGGTGCAGGCTTCCGTTTACGCCCTGACCAAACGCAACAGTTTTGCTCTCGGTCTTTTCTGCAGGCGGACGATTCCCGACGTTTTTTCCCAACGCCGCACTGTGGCCTCGGTCACGTCCAGACGGCTGGCGAACTGGTACAGAGACAGGTCGAGAGCTTCCCGCAAGGCGGCGATGGCGTTTCCTGTCAGGGCGTCAACATCCGGCAAAGCCGCCGGAGCGGATTTGCCGGCGCGGTCGATTTTCAGACCGAGCAGTTTAACGGGCGCGTCAGGTTTTGACGCACGGGCAGACCGTTTGGGCGGGCGGCCAGATTTTGGCGGCGGGGGAGGTTCCGCCAGTCGGGCGGCTTTCCGGTCGGACGGCTGATCAGATTCCTGAGCGGGCGGCTTCGCATCGTCGTCCGTCAATTCAATGCCGAACATGGCGCCCAAATCCACGCCTTCCAATTCCGCCGCGTCGCCACCGTCCACATGCGCCGCCATGTCCAGGCTGAACAATTCGCCCGGATCCGCATGGCGCAACAAAAAAAGCAGTTCCGGCTGCTCGTCCAGTCTGGCCCCCACGCCATAAAACACGGCGGCCACATGCTTGCAGAGATCCGCCCAGTCCGGGCAAGAGCACTGGTAGGAGATTTCATCGGGTTTGGGAAAAATGCCTGTTTCGGGATGGCAGACAACAGACATGACTTCCTTGCTCAGCTTGCCCTGCAACAAATTCAGAAGCGTGTCGATTTTTCCGGCGCACGCCTTTTGGATAAGCGCCCATTGCTTTTCTTCCAAGGGTTTCACCCGCATGTTTACAGTGTACATGCGCGTGCCGCTGACCAGAACCTCAATTTCACCCTGCCGGATGTCCAGATGACAGATGGCGCTATTGCGGGCGTAGCTGCGCCCGCGCGGCAGGCGGTTGTCATAATCCGCCATCTGATCCATATGCCTGCACCATGCCTTGCCCCAAAACGTGCGGGCCAGCGCCTTGCCCTCAATGCGCACCGGCTTCAAATCAGGATTTTTCTTGCTCAGCTTCTTTATCAGCTTTTCCGCTTTAAAGCGTTTTTGCTCAACAGTCTCGCATGCATATGCGCTTCTCCGCCACCAGGACATAAAAACCTCACAGTACGGCGCGACTGATATCCAGACGCAGCAGATCCAGCAGCGCCCCGTCATCAAGATTTGTCAGGTTGATTTCATCGCCTTTGCCCAGAATTTCTCCGGCAAGCCCCCGTTTCTGACGCAGCATGGCGTCAATGCGCTCTTCCAGCGTGCCGCGCGTGACGCATTTGTGCACCAGCACGTTTTTTTTCTGCCCGATGCGAAACGCGCGATCCGTGACCTGATCTTCCACCGCCGGGTTCCACCAGCGGTCAAAATGTATCACCTGCCCTGCGGCGGTCAGGTTGAGACCCGTGCCTCCGGCCTTGAGAGACAGAATAAAGAATGGCGGCCCATCGTCGCGCTGAAACGCGTCCACCAGACCTTTGCGCTGTTTTACGTTGATTCCCCCGTGCAGAGCAAGCCCCGGACGACCGAAAATTTCTTCCAGATGACGGAGTAGCGGGTCAATGATTTCCTTAAACTGGGTAAACACAAGCACCCGATCCTGACGTTCGGCCATTTCCCGGCACAGTTCGCCCACACGCTCAAATTTGCCGCTTTTGACCGCGTTCCAGTCCGGTTCGCCCGTGAGCTGCGCCGGATGATTGCAGACCTGCTTGAGGCGCATAATGCTTTGCAGCACCAATCCGCGCCGCTTGAACTGTCCGTCCTCTTCCCGGGCAAGTCTCTCCAGATCATTGCGCAATTGTTCGACAAGCTGCGCGTACAGTTTTGCCTGCCCCGGCGTCAGATTGCAGTAGGCCACAGACTCCACCTTGTCCGGCAGATCGTCGATAATGCGTTTGTCCGTTTTCAGGCGGCGCAAAATATACGGACTCACCAGACGGCGCAGGGGGCCGTACTGATCCTCCTGACGTTTTTCCAGAGTATTCACCACAGCTTTGAAATCCTTGGCCGAGCCGAGCAAACCAGCGTTGATGAAGTCAAAAAGCGACCAGAGATCCGACAGCCGGTTTTCAACTGGCGTACCCGTCAGGGCGATGCGCGCGTGCGCCGGGATTTTTTTGAGCGCGCGGCTCTGGCGCGTGCCGGAATTCTTGATGTTCTGGGCTTCATCGGCGATCACCAGCCGCCAGGGCCTGGCGGAGAACACTTCGCTGTTTCGCGCCAGCATGGTGTAGCTGGTGACCACCAGATCCGCTTTGCGCAAGTCATCCGGGCAGTTTGCCCAGCGCTTGATCTGCTCCCTGCCGTTTTCGGAAGGATGAAAAAAATGCAACCGCAGCGAAGGCGCGAAGCGTTCCGCTTCAGCCCGCCAATTTCCCAGCAGAGAAGCCGGAACCACCAGCAGGGAGGGAGGCGGCGTGTCTCCGGCGATGCTTCTTTCCTTGTTCAGCAGCAACAGGGCAAGCGTCTGCATGGTCTTGCCAAGCCCCATGTCGTCCGCCAGACACGCACCAAGGCCCAAACCACTCAACAGGGAGAGCCAGGATAATCCCTTTTGCTGATAGGGCCGCAATTTCGCTTGCAAAGACGCGAGTGCCGGGCAGGAGGCGTCCGCCTGCCGTACCTTGCCGAGCAATTTTCGCAAAGCCGCGCCCGCCTCCACATGGGGCCAGAGGACGGCGGCCCCTTCCCCTTCCTCCGCCCGCATGTCCATCGGCAGCCCGGCCAGCAGACGCATGGCCTGGGCAAAGGTGAGGGAGCCGCCCTCAGAGGCCTTGCGGGCGGATTCCCAGTGTTCCAGAGCTTCCCGGAGTTTGTGCTGATCCGCCTCAATCCATTGTCCCTTGAACAGGACAAGACCGTCTCCGGCCGCGAAGAGAGCTTTGATTTCCTCCTTGCTCAGGGCCTGATCCCCAAGGGCAAGGCCGACGTTCCAGTCAAGCAGCCCCTGCAATCCCAGGGCGGGGGCGCTGGTTTCGCCAATGTTTACGCGCACCCGCGCTTTTGGACATTTTTGCCACCAGTCCGGGATATTAACGGCAAGGCCGCACTGCTCAAGTTGCGGCACGTCGATGAGCAGGCGGTGCGCCTGGGAGATGCTGAAGGCCTGCGGGCGGTATATGCCCCTGCTGTCCACAAGGTCTTTTACCCAGGGCAGAATTTCAGAGGCTGCCCGCACCGGGGAAAGCAGGCTGACCAGCGTGAGCTTGTCGGACTCTCCGGCATAACGCTTCAAAGCCTCGCCCAAAATTTGATGCACCGGACGGCCTTCACTGTTCAAACCCACGGTATAGGTTGCCATGAAGGCAAAGGGGAGCCCCGCGCTGTTTTTGTTTTCAGCCAGATGTATGGTGACTCGCCCGACGCGCCGCCATCCGGGCGCGAATTTTTGCAGAAAAGCGCCCGTCCCGCCGCTGTCCGCAACTTCCCGCGCGCACCAGTCCGCGAGTTTGCTCCAGATATTTTCCAGGGACTGTTGTGAAAGATACTCTCCCCCCTGCATGGGCGGAGCGCTTTCCAGCCAGGCGTCAATCTGTGAGCGGGATGGCGGCGGCAAGGCGAACGAGGATGCTGTTTCGTCGTCAACGGGCAGCCGGCAAAGGCCAAAGATAAAGGTATGGGCAAAGGATCGCCAGAAACGGAAAACGCCGGCGTCTTCCGGCGGACGCTCCGGCCCCGCGCCGTCGCCAGCTCCGTTGCCGGCCCCCAGAGCGAAAAGGTTCTTGCGCCAGTCTTCGTCTTTCGGGGCAAGTGACGCCGACGCGGCGTCAGCACGCCACAGCAGACTGCCCTGGGGAGTGAGGACAATGCGCGTCATACGCAAGCCGCCATCAGAGCAGAACGCAAAAAATCGCGCATGGACGCTCCATGAGTCAAACAACAGGAAGAATAACGGGCTGAAACTACCAAAATTACACTTGCCAAGCAACGAAAATGCTCTTATTATGTTAATCTAAACCATTTGGAGGAAATATGCCACTGACCAGCCAGACTATCGCAAAAAGCAGCGTCAGCGTTGCTTCCGTTTATATGCGCCATGTGTACCAATGGATGACCGCCGGGCTTGGCCTGACGGCCCTTGTCGCCTACGCCGTGGCCTCGTCGCCCGCCGTCATGGAAGCCATTTTTACAAACTCCTTTCTGGTGATCGGCCTGGTTATCGCCCAGTTTGCCCTTGTCATCGCAATTTCCGCTGCCGTGCACAAGCTCTCGCCTCAAACCGCCACGGGACTGTTTCTGCTCTATTCCGCGCTGACCGGAGCCATGCTGTCGTCCATTTTTGTCGTCTACCCCATAGGTTCCATCTCAAGCGCCTTCTTTACTACAGCGGGAACCTTCCTGGCCATGTCCGTTTACGGAACAGTGACCAAGCGCGACCTCACGGCCTTCGGCAGCTTTTTGTTCATGGGGCTCATAGGCATTGTCATCGCCTCAATCGTCAACATGTTCCTGCACAATTCCATGATGGACTTTGTCATCTCCTGCCTGGGCGTGCTTATCTTCACCGGGCTGACGGCTTTTGACACCCAAAAGCTGCGCCGATTCGGCGAAGCCGCCCCCCTGAACGACGCGGCCGCCATGCGGCGCGGGGCCATCTTGGGCGCGTTGACTCTGTACCTTGATTTCATCAACCTCTTTCTCATGCTCTTACGCTTGTTCGGCGGCAACCGCGACTGAGCGTGACGCGCGCCCAAACGCTTTTCGGCAAACGCCAAAGAATAGGCACGGCGGCCCTGTTGCTGTCGGCCTGTTCTTTTTTGTCGATTTTCATCGGGCTGGCGCGCGATAAAGTCATTTCCTGGCAATTCGGCGCAGGCGCAGAAACAGACATGTACTTCGCGGCCTTTGTTGTGCCGGACAGCATCAATTACCTCCTGGCCGGCGGGCTGATGGCCATCACCATCATCCCGCTACTTTCCCGCCGCTTTCAAGAAGACGAAACAGACGCCTGGCGTTTTTTTTCCTGCATTTTCTGCTGGATGCTGACGGCGGCGACGATTCTCACACTCTGCGGCGTTCTTGCGGCGGAGCATCTGGCGCGGCTCATCGCGCCCGGATTCACCCCGGAAAAATGCGCCCGTCTGGCCTTTTTCATGCGCATTATTCTGCCGGGGCAGATTTTTTTTCTTTGCGGGGCCTGCGTTACCGCCCTGCTCTATATACGGCGGCAATTCATCCCCTCCGCGCTCGCGCCCATCATCTACAACGCCAGCATCATCTCCTGCGGCGTGCTGCTTCCGCAGATTCTGCCCGTGGAAGGCATGACGGGCTATTGCATAGGCGTGACGCTGGGGGCTTTTCTCGGGGCATTTCTAATCCCGCTGCGCACGGCCCTGTCCAGAGGAATGCCTTTGCGTCCCGGATGGCGGCATCCGCTGCTCGGCAAATTGCTGCTCACCTCCCTGCCTCTGCTGCTGGGGATAACCATCGTCATGCTGGATGAACAATTTTTGCGCGTGTTCGGCTCTCTTGCCGGTGAAGGCGTGGTCAGCCTGCTCGCATACGCCAGACGCGTCGCCCAGGTGCCGGTGAAACTTGTCGGGCAGGCGGCGGCGGCGGCATCCTACCCTTTTCTGGTGCTTCTGCTGACCAACGGAGATAACGAAGGTTTTGAACGCACCCTGCGTTCGGCCCTGAACGCGACCCTGGGGATCATCATTCCCTGCGCCATATGGATGACGGTGCAGGCCCTGCCCATATTGTGCGCGATTTTTCAGGGAGGCCGTTTTACCCCCGAAGACACGCAGGCCGCGACGCTGCTTGCCCAAATTTTGCTTGCGCCCACGCCCCTGTGGGTGGTTTACGCCCTGCTGGCGCGCGGATTCTATGCACGAGGGGACACGGTGACTCCGGCCCTCACAGGATCCGTCGCAACGCTTTTGTGCCTGCCCTGCTACTATTATTGGGCAGTGCCCGCGGGCGCGTGGGCTATTGCCGCCGTTTCCGCCACAGGCATCAGTTTGTATGTGCTCTGGCTGGTGGGCTTATGGATAAAACGCTACGGGGCGGAAGTGTTTTCCGGACTGCCGGCATTTTGCGCCCGCACTGCGGCCTGCGCCCTGCCGGGAGCGGCGCTCTCCGGCTGGATTTCCGAATACTGTCTGCGCGCCCTGCCGTATCATCCGCTGGTTGCGGCCTGTATCGCCCTGGCTGTCGGAGGCTGCATCTTTGCCCTCACCTTTTTGCCGCTTGCCCACATCTTTGCGCCCTCCGTCACCCATACAGTCTTGCGCTATTTTCTGAAAAAGGATAAGCCCGCAGACCATGGGGAACTGTGAAAAAGTGCGCCTAGGCCACATAGCCTTACGAAGAGCAGCCTTGCCCGACAGGAACGCTGGCCGAAGCTTGAAACTTGTCCCATGCCGCCTAAAACAACCCGCCCTGCCCCAGCCGCCGGACAAGGCGCAGCAAGTCTTCTCCCATGCCAAACCAGACCGCCGCGACAACGCAGGCCAAAAAGCAGTATTCGCCAGGACTGCCGGTAGAGCAGAGGTTGAGGGAAAAACGTCCGGAGCGGGAAAAAGGCTGCCAGGGCACACCATGCGGCGTCAGCATGTCCAAAGTCACATGGCTTAGAGCATTTTAAAGTTGAAAATACCCACAGCTTTCAAACCAGCCTTGAGCGTTTTCAGGTGTAATCCGTTCGAAAGCCGTACGTATAGATTCAAAGAGAGAATCGGTTGTTTC
>JAISZT010000110.1 GCA_031284485.1 Desulfovibrio sp. | reverse complement strand
TGTTTTGCCAAAACAGTTTACCGGGGATTGTCCAAAAACACCCATCGGCTGTACACGCTGTTTACCAGCACGAACCTGCTGATGTGCGCACGAGCCGGCAGGTCATTACGACCTGCCTGGGGATAGGTGCGCCCTTTTTCCGGAAAAAGGGTGCAAATGAGGGTAAAAATGCTGAAATTCCGGTAAGAACCGGGGGAAATTTTCAAAAATTGATGCCTCTGGGGCAAATCAGCCCCGTGGACTGAATTATTCAGCGTTTCCCTAGTTCTGCAACTTGTCCAGCGTGGTTTTGAGTTCCTGAGTCATCGTAGAAAGTTCCTGAACGGCAATATAGGATTCCTTCATGCTGGTCGCCGTGCTGTCGGAAATCTTGTTGATTTCTTCAATGGCCGCGTTGATTTCTTCAGACGTTGCCGACTGTTCTTCCGCAGCGGTCGCTATACTCGTGATGAGAGCGGAGTTGGATGTGGCGTGGCTGAGAATTTCCTCAAGCGCGGTACCGGAGGTTCCCGCCAGTTCCGTCGCCTTGTTGGCTTCCGAAACGGCGTCGGCAACGCGGTGGATGTTGGACGTGGTGGAGGTTTGAATGGCCTTGATGCTGCTGTTGACCTCCAGCGTGGCCTTCATGGTGTTTTCCGCCAGCTTGCGGACCTCGTCGGCGACAACGGCAAAGCCGCGCCCCGCCTCGCCTGCCCGGGCCGCCTCAATGGCGGCGTTCAGGGCGAGGAGGTTCGTCTGATCGGCGATGTCGGAAATCACGTTTATAACGCTGTCTATGGCTTCGGCCTGAGAACCGAGTTCCTTCATGTTGCCTTCCAGTTCACGCGAAACGGTGTTGACCTGCTTGATGGCCTGGATAACCTGATGGACGAGGGAAGAACCTTCGGTCGCCTTGTCTCGTGTCGCATCGGCCTGGATCCTGGCCGCGCCCGCGTTTTTAGCCACTTCAAGGACGGTGGAGTTCATTTCTTCCATGGCCGTTGCTGTTGTGGCGATCCGTTCCCTTTGGACCTCGGTGCCGTTATTGACCTGCTCAATTTGGGCGAACAGTTCTTCGGATGCGGTCGCTACCCGGTTGGAAATGTCATGGGCCTGGGATGCGACTTCCACAATGGTACGTTGTGTGTTCTTTATTTTGGTGAGGTCGGTAAAGAGTTGCAACGTGGACGTTCTTTCACCCTGAGCGTTCTTCATGGGAATGACGGTATAGCTAACATCCATGACTTTCCCGCCAGGATGAATTTTTGTTTCCGCGCTGCCGGCGTTTCCGGATGTCACCGCCGCCTGGTACGCGCAAGCGGGAGTACCCGCGTCTTCCGCGGCAAAAAGTTCCCGGCTGTTTTTCCCCGCGAAATCCCCGCTGGCTAGTTCCCTCGCAACTTTGTTCAGGTATCTGGCTTTGTGGTTTTGGTCAAACAGGGCCACGGGGGAAGGAAGCATCTCAATTACCGTATAAAAACAACGAAGAATTGCGTTGGTTCCATTTACGAGGGTGGAAAACTCGCCTGAAAACTTGTTCGCATCGCCCTGCGCGTCCAGTTGCCCGTTGGATACGGTCGTTTCCAGAGTGCCGTATTCCTCGATGATGCTGTTCAGGGTTTCGGGAATAGCGCGTAACGCCTTGGTGAGCATACCGATTTCGTCGGACCGGGAAACATTCAGTTGACCGCGCAAATTGCCGTGGGCTATGTCTTCCGCAAAGCTAACGCAGCGTCCCAAGGCCAGAACAATAGGTCTGATGATCAGCACCACCATGATTACGCACAAGATGCTGGCGATCACGCTGACGATGACCGATTTGTACAAGATGTCCTGAAGACCTGAAAAAACATCCAGCACTTCGGCGCGTATCAGAATGGTCAGTTTGCTTGTCGGTTCCGTGAGGTAATATAAGATGACGGGGTTGCCGTCATTCCCCACGGTTTCGATCCAACCCGGCGTTCCTTTTCGTGCCAGTTCTTTATAGGTGGCGATTGCGGGCAACTTATCATTGAAAACCCAGTCGGCATTCCGTGCGACAATGACGTGTCCCTCGGAATCGACTACATAGGCGAATCCTTCCTTGCCAACGGCAACGGGATCGATGAAGTTTTTGAAGTATCCTTCCAGGGAAAGTGCTCCGTATATAACTCCGACGATTTCACCGTTCACCTTGATGGGCGATGCCGTCACGAGCATGGAAATTTTGCTGAAAGTGCTGTAAAACGGCTTGGAAACAGCCTTGTTGCCCCGAATGGCCGCCTGGAAGTAATCCCGTATGGAAAGATCGATTTTCTGGGGGACAAGTTCTAAGTCCGCGCTGGCGACAAGGATACCTTTACTGTTAATGACGCTCATAACGCCGAAGCCTGGATAGGAATCGTTCAGTTTTTTCAAATAGTTGTTCATCACAGTAATTCGCTCCGGATCGGTAATGTCTCCGGCAAAAAATGAAACGACTTCACTGCTTTCCGCCGCGCGGGCAACATCTGCCATTGCCGTGCGGACCACTTCGGCCGTGATGCGGCTGATTGACTCCGCTTCGCCGTGCATGTCTCCTATCAATGCATGCCGAAGGTTTTCAGCGGCCTCATTGTAGGAAATATATGTACTAACACTCAATATTAGAATAAACAAACTAATGATTGGGAGCAGTATTCCTCCACGTAATTTCATGAATATCTCCTTCAAAAAACATCGCGGCCAGGAATGCGCTGATATGTCTCATACCGGGAAGGTATTATGGCCAGACCGCTCAATTCGTTGATGTTCCGTGGAATCACCATTCCTGCTGTACCTTACCGAGCGCTTTCTCTATATCATTGGCATTCAGAGGGTGGTCAAAATGGACTCCACAGAGGGTGCCATCCTGCCAGAACACATGCCCGCCTGTATTGCCGAGCATGCTTAAGGGCGCATCCGCGCCAAGGATCGAGACAGCCGGCTTTTCACCCTCCCCGATTGCGGGAAGTTTGCCTTCCAAACGTACCCCGTTGATGCTGATGTCCAGGATGCGGCAGACGCATGCGTCGTGATTCGGAAACGCCACCTTCATGGAGCAAGGGAAATCAATCCGGTAATGTTCCCCGCTACGCCTGTCCGAACCCATGGATTCAATCATGGCCTGCAGTCCGCCGGAAAGTTGTGCCAATTCCTGCACAAACACTTCAGAATCATTCATATTTTGCACTGTTTTGCCAGCCATGCCTATCATGGTTTGCATTTCTTCAGCCACTTCGGCGCTGGTACGCGCCTGTTTGGCCGTATCGTTTGATATACTCAGAACGGCCGTTGCGGCATTGTCCGCTATACGCACAATACTGGTAAGACTATCTCCGGATTTTTCCGCAAGTTCCGTTGCCGTCTGCGCCGCGCGCGCTGTTTCCACTGTCAGCGTAATGCCTTTGGAAACTTCTGCTTGCAACTCTGAAACTGATTTGTTTACATCGTCGGTGGCGGACATGGTTTTTTCCGCCAGCTTGCGCACTTCGTCCGCCACAACGGCAAAGCCTCGCCCGGCCTCGCCGGCCCTTGCCGCCTCAATAGCGGCATTGAGCGCCAGCAGGTTGGTCTGATCCGCAATATCCTTGATCAATTCCACAATGCTGTTGATGCTGTCCGTGCGGCGGGAAAGCTCCTGAATGGCTTTTTCCGTATGTCGGGCATATTCCGCCACCTGATTGATATTCGTTACGCTGTTGTTGACGATGTTCCTGCCTTCTTCGGCCTGCATCATGGTAGTGCGGGAATCTTCAGTTGTCTGCCGGGCCTTGTCGGCCAGCATTTCCAGCGTGCTGCTCATTTCGACCACATTTTCCATAACCCGTCCGGAATTTTCCTCCTGACTCGCGGCACTTTGCAATGTGGTGTGCAATTGTTCGGTGAGACGTTTAAAGGCATTGTTCTGCCTGACGGCAATGTCATGCGTTTCATGAATCGAAGCGGTAATACGCTCGTTCAGAGCCAGTATTTTGTCCTGCTGGCTGCGGATTTCCGTTTCGTCCAGCAAAAACATGCACGCGCCTATAAATCCGCCTTCCAGATCCCAGAGGGGCGAGGCGGACACGCGCAGGCTTTTTTTCTCTCCAACGGCATTTGTCCTGTTTATTGCATGATCCGGCAGCGCCCGCCTGTTGATCAGCACACGATCCAGAGGGGTCTTCATATCCGGATCTCCACCCAGTAGCGCGCCCGAGGTTTTGCCGTAATAGGCTTCTGGTTTGCCGTCAAGCCCCCAGAGAAGCATAAGCTGGCTGTTCATAAACGTCAGCCTGCCATTGGCATCGGCTACGGCAAAAGGAATGACTATGCCCGACATGATGCTTTGGGCAAAACCGATTTTTTCCTCAAGCTGATGGAGCATATTCTGAAAAGAACGGGAAAGATCGCCGATTTCGTCTTTTGAATCGCTGTGCACGTCCTGTTTGAAATCCCCTTCGGCAACGGCCTGCGCGGCCATGGTCAGCTTGCGCAGAGGCAGGGATACGCCGCGCGCCACAAGTGTGCCGACTATTGCCAGCAAAATGCCCACCGCAAAGGCGGCAATGCCGAAAAACTGGAAGGCGCTGTTCTCCGCGGCGATGATTTTGGCTCTGGACAAGCCCACGAAAAACATGCCGGGAATATTCCCGTCCGTGTCTTTCCAAGGCCAGTATATGGTGTCGTATTCCTGTCCGGCGATTATATTTTTTGTGACGACCGTTTCCCCCTTGCCGAGCACGGCATCGGTGATGGCGGCATTGTCCAGCTTTGTGCCCACAAGCGGATTGCCGTCACTCTTGATGGTTGTTGAAATACGTTCGTTCCCCAGAAAAACGGTACATTCTATATTGAGCATTTTTTTAATGCCTTCCACAAAGGCGTTTTTCGAGAGATCCCTTCCCACGCTTGCGCAGCCGACAATTTTGCCTTGCCAGCGCAAGGGAAAATTGCTTGTGAGCGTCAGCTTGACGGCTTTTCCGGGTTCCAGACCGGTGACGGTTCTCCCTTCCTTCACCGGAACATTCACGCGTTTGCCGGTGAGGACATCGCCCGCGCGATCAAGATGTCCGCGCAGCAGCACTTTGCCCGTCGTATCGCAGAATGTGATCATTTCAATGGGCGGCAGGGCCATATACTTCGCCGCCCTGCTTTTCAGCAAGTCCATATCGCCCTGGGCGACGGCTCTTGCCAATTCGGCGTCCTCAGCCATAACCGCGCCGAGGCTCTGCTCGGTCGCAATCATGTTCGCGACCTCGACCTGCATTGTCTCCCTGGCGATGTTGAGGGTATTTGCGGCGCTCTCGTCGCCAAGCTTGACAATGATAATCCTGCCTATAATACTCAGAGCTATTCCCAGGCAGATGACCGTCCCTACAACCATGCTGACTAGTTTTGTGGTGATTGACCTGATTTTCTGCGTTTTAACCAACTGTGCGGCAGTATCGTGCGGCATGACGTCATCTCCTGTTTCTTCATCAACCTATCGGGGCAACGCGTAAAAAGTTTAGGGGTTATTATTTTTTCAGCCATTCCTCCAGCTTCACGACCATTTCATCGTCCTTCATGCGAGGTGCGGCATACATGCCCGCCGCTTCGCGCTGCCGCGACATTTCGGCAAGAATAACGGCCGCGGCCACAGAGACGTTGAGGCTCTGGATCATGCCGTGCATGGGGATATACAGTTCCCCGTCGGCCAAAGCAAGGAGTTCCTCGTCAACCCCGCGGTGTTCATTACCCATAATCACGGCGGTCGGCCTTGTGAAATCCCAGTCGCGCAGGGGCACGGCCTTGCCGGAACAGGACGTGGCGAGCACCTGCATCCTCTTGTCGCGCAAGGCGCGCGACAATTCCAGACTGTCCCGGTAACGCGCGCTTTCCACCCATTTTCGCGCTGAAGCCGAACTTTTTCGCCCCAATGCCGGGAATGCCTCGCAGGTATAATAAAGATGGACGCAGGCCACGCCGAACGCGTCGCAGGAGCGGTAAATGGCCGAGACATTATGCGGGTCATGGATATTGGCGAGCACAAGCGTCATGTCGATCTGGCGGTGGGCCAACACCGCGGCAAGGCGTTCTTTCCGGCGGGGGGTTCGCGGTTTACGCAAATCCGGGACTTGCTTTGTCTCTGACATACGTTTATGAAATGGCAGAAAAACAACTGTTGCGCAACAGCGCAAAGTACACACCACCCGTCAGGAGAGGTCGCCATGTCATTTTTTCGTCTACTGCCGCTAACTTCACTCTTAACGCTTGCGCTGCCAACTCTTGCCCTTGCTTCCGGCGGACACCACCCCTCCCTGCCCGGCGCGGAACTTTCCGGCCTCTGGGTCATCCCCTTTGTCTGCATGCTGCTTTCCATCGCCATCATGCCGCTGACCTTGCCGCATTTCTGGGAGCATCATTTCGGAAAAATAGCCGTTTTCTGGGGACTGGCCTTTCTGATTCCCTGTGTCGTCGTCTACGGGACGCAAGTTGCGACCTATGTGTTTCTGCACACTGTTCTTCTGGAATACATCCCCTTTATTGTCCTTATATTTTCCCTCTTTACCGTGGCTGGAGGCGTACGCCTGACCGGATCGCTTGTCGGTACGCCGATGGTCAATACCGCTCTTCTGGCTGTGGGCACCGTGCTGGCGAGCTGGATGGGAACAACAGGCGCCGCGATGCTGCTGATCAGACCATTGCTGCACGCCAACGCGCACCGGAAATACCGCGTTCATTCCGTAGTTTTTTTCATTTTTCTGGTGGCGAACATCGGCGGGTCCCTCACGCCGCTGGGCGACCCCCCGCTTTTTCTGGGTTTTCTGAAAGGCGTCAGCTTTTTCTGGACCACCGTCAACCTGTTTACCAAGACACTCTTTATGGTTGTGGCTCTGCTGGCAATTTTTTATCTTCTGGACACAGCGCTCTTTAACCGCGAAGGCCGCCCGACGCCCCAAAAATCCGACAACAAGGAAAAACTCGGCCTGGACGGCAAGGTGAATCTGCTGATACTGCTGGGCATTGTTCTCGGCGTGCTGTGTTCCGGTCTGCCGGCTTTTCAGTTGGGCGGACTGATAAATATTCACGGCATATCCCTTGAAACGCAGAACCTGCTGCGCGACCTGCTGCTGCTTGCGCTTGCCGGTCTTTCCCTCAAACTCACGGACAAACGCTGCCGCGAGTTGAACGGTTTTTCCTGGTCTCCCATTCTGGAAGTGGGCAAACTGTTTCTGGGCATCTTTATCAGCATGATTCCGGCCATCGCCATTTTGCGCGCGGGCACGGACGGCGCGCTTGCCTCGCTGATCCACATGGTCACCGACAACGGCGAACCGGTCAACCCCATGTACTTCTGGTTGACCGGAATTCTTTCAAGTTTTCTTGACAACGCCCCGACCTACCTTGTCTTTTTTAACACGGCAGGCGGTGATGCCGTACAACTGATGGGCGAAATGCAAAATACCCTTGCCGCCATTTCCGCGGGAGCGGTCTTTATGGGCGCAAACAGCTACATAGGCAACGCGCCGAATTTCATGGTGCGTTCCATCGCCGAGGAACAGGGAGTGCCCATGCCGAGCTTTTTCGGCTACATGCTCTGGTCCTGCGGCATACTTGTGCCGCTGTTCGGCATTGTCACCTGGCTGTTCTTTGTGTAGGGGACGCAATTATTATCTGAAATCCGAAAAATCGTCTTCAGATTTCTTCCAGTATCTCGCACGCCCTTGCGACGTCAGCGTCAATCTGGCGGGTGAGTTCCCGCGCGCTGTCAAAACGCCGCTCCCCCCGCAAGCGATCCACAAATTCCAAAGACACGGAGCGCCCGTAAAGATTTTCTGAAATATCCGGCAAAAAACTCTCGATCGTCACGTCGGCGCTGCCGAATGTCGGCTTCACCCCCACGTTGGTGACAGCCCGCAACAGTCTTTCCCCCACGCGCACGCGAGTCGCGTACACGCCAAAAGCCGGCAGCAGAACGCCCGGCGGCAACAGATTGGCTGTGGGAAATCCCAGTTTTCCGCCCCGGCCCTCACCGTGGGCCACTTCGCCGGAAAATCCGTAAAAGCGCCCCAGCAACCGGGCGGCGCGACGCACGTCGCCGTTGGCTATCATCTTCCGCAGACGGGTGGAACTGACCGCTTCCCCATCTTCAATAACCGGATCCATCTGCTCCACAACAAAGGAGCAGGACTCCCCAAGCTTGCGCAGAACATCCACAGTTCCGGCCCGGTCATGGCCCAGAGAAAAATCGTGTCCCACTGTAAGGCGGCGCATGTTGAGGGGCAAAAGACAGGCATTGACAAACTCTTTTGGCGTAAGCGCCGCCATGGCGCGCGTGAACGGCAATTCCAGCACGCGTTCCACGCCGAGATCGGCCAGAAGTTCCATGCGCCGCTCCCGGCTGCTCAGCGGCGCGTGCGGCCTTTGCGGCACGACAATGCAACGGGGATGCGGAAGGAATGTGACCAGCACGCAATCCAGGCCTCGTTCGCGGCATCCGGCAAGGGTGCGGGCTATCAACGCCTGATGGCCTTTATGAACGCCGTCGAAATTGCCGATGGTGAGGCCAGCGCCGGTGCTTGCGGGCAATTCGCCCGCGCTGGAAGCTATGAGCATGTCGTCTAGAAAAGCCTGTCAAAGATAAATGTATACACGTTGCGTACGTGCAGCGCCAGTCTGAGGCTCATGCTGCGCGACTGCATGTCGTCCTGATCGAAAAAAGAGGCCAGATGGCGCGCGGCGGGGCTGAAGTCCGCGCCGTTGCCCGGGGCGAGCATGGCCCAGTATTCCCCGGCGCGCGCGATGCTTTGCGCGAATTGCTTGTCCTGATGCGTGGTGCGCATCATTTGCAAAAAGGCCGCGAAAATTCCGTCGGCGTCATCCGGAAAGGAATGCGCCAGGGCAAGACGCCACAAGGCCATGTACAGACCGCGCCACTCCATGAGCATACGGCGACGGAGCATAAATTGCAGGCGGCCGATACCCATAATTTCCAACTCGGCGGCGAAATCCGTATCGTCCAGCAACACTGCGAAATTATTCATGGCCTGCCGGGCCGCGCTTTCCTCATCAAAATTTTCCACAGCGTTTTGCATGCCTGATGTCCGATGATTATTTGCCCGGCCGCCCGGAACGTCTGCGCCGCCGCCCGGAACGCGCCTCGCCGTCAACCTTCTGCGGCGTCCGGCGTGGTTCCGGACGCACAGTCCCCGCGTCCGGAAAACGAGTATCGCACCGCCGGTAAAAATCGTCCAGCAGCATCGACAAAAGCAACGCGCCGTCGTCCTCCCCGACAAGACCGGCCAATTCACGCGCCACAGACGCATAGCGGCTTGCGCGCAAACGCTCAAGGCCGGTAAGCGCGCGCAGACGCGCCTCCATAAAGGCCGTCAGGCGCGCGCCCGCGGCCTGCGCCACGTCCTCGTCAGTGGGCGGGGGCATGACTTCAAGCGCAATGCCGTAATGCCTGGCTATGCGGTCAAGTTCCATACGCTGCATCACGTCCACAAGAGAGATCACCGTTCCGGCGGCTCCCGCGCGTCCGGTGCGTCCGGCGCGGTGTATGTAGCCCTCGTGATCTTCCGGCGGCTCATACAAAAAGACATGGGAAAGCGTCGGCACATCAATGCCCCGCGCGGCCACATCCGTGGCCACAAGGTATTGCAGCCGCCCCTCCCGAAGTTTGTTCAGCACCGCCTCGCGCCCCGACTGGGAAATATCCGACGAAAGCTCATCGGCGCTGTATCCGAAACCTTGCAGCACGCCGGCGACATAATGGACATTGGCTTTTGTATTGCAAAAAACGAGAGCCGAAGCGGGATTTTCCGTTTCCAGAAGGCGCACCAGCGCTCTGTCCTTGTCCATCGGCTTTACCTGGCAGCAAAGGTGGCGCACCTCGGCGACATGCACCTGCCTGTGCGAAAGGGAAAGCAGTGACGGGCTGTCCATAAACTCCGCGGCAAGCCTGAGCACATGCGGCGGGTAGGTGGCTGAAAACAGGCAGACGTGAATGTGCTTTTTGGGCAGATAGCGCTGCACTTCCTTCATATCGGGATAAAAGCCGATGGAGAGCATGCGGTCTGCCTCATCAAACACCAGCACGCGCAAAGCTTCAAGGCTCAATGTGCGGCGCAGCAGATGATCAAGCACCCGCCCCGGCGTGCCGACGATGAACTGCGCGCCAGCGTCCAGCTCATCCATCTGTTTTTTATAGCCCACGCCGCCGTAAACAGCGACAGTGCCCACGCCGGTCCGGGCAAAAATAGCGGCCGCCTCGCGCTCCACCTGCACGGCCAATTCACGCGTGGGAACAAGCACAAGCGCCTGCGGCGACTTTACTTGCGGATCCAGACTCATGAGCATGGGCAAAAGATAACAGCCCGTCTTGCCGCTGCCGGTACGCGACTGCACCATGATATCGCGGCATTTCAGCAAATAGGGCAAGGCGAGAGACTGCACGGGCATAAGACTCGGCCAGCCGGCGCGGGCAACGCCCTCACGCACGGCCTCCGGCAGATCGGTAAGGGTAACGCGCGGCATGGCATCTTCCGGCTCGAAAACGCTGATGTCCTCGGGCAAGATCGCTGTGTCCGACGGACTGGATATACATTCTGTCATAAAAAAAATAATAACACCGGCAAGCCTTTTGCGCAAGGCGCATATATGCGATCGTTTTACAAATTCCGTCCGCTTGCCGTCAGACGATTTTACGGGTAGATTTCCGGCGGAGCAAATGCAAGGAGTTCACCACATGGCAATTCAGGACACGGACGCGACAGCGGATATTATTCCGGATTTCAGTAAAGGCCTCCTTCCGGCCATCGTTCAGGACGACGCCACAGGCGAAGTGCTGATGCTTGCCTTTATGAATGAACAGGCCTTCCGTAAAACGCTTGAAACCGGAGAAGCCCATTACTGGAGCCGCAGCCGGAATGAACTTTGGCACAAGGGGGAAACTTCCGGACATGTGCAAAAAGTGCGTGCCCTGCGGCTTGATTGCGACAACGACGCCATCCTGCTGCTTGTGTCCCAAATTGGGGGCGCAGCCTGCCATACCGGACGGCAAAGCTGCTTTTACCGGGAATGTCGTGACGGCAAGGTTCATTTTTGCTCCCCAAAAATTTTTGATCCCGAACAAGTATACGGCAAAAGGAAATTTTGATGAACACAAAAGCACAATCCGCCCTCAAACTGGGGGTACCCAAGGGTTCGCTGGAAGAAGCCACCGTCAGCCTTTTTGAGCGCGCCGGATGGAAACTGAGCAAACATTCGCGCAACTATTTTCCTGATATCGACGACCCGGAAATCACGGTCTCGCTTTGCCGGGCGCAGGAAATAGGCGGCTATGTCGCCGCGGGCGTGCTGGACGCCGGCATTACCGGCCTTGACTGGCTTGCCGAAGGCGGCCATGAAGACAAGGTGGAACGCGTGACCGATCTTGTTTACTCCAAATCTTCCAACAAGCCCTGCCGCTGGGTGCTGGCAGTGGCGGGGGATTCGCCCTACGAAACTCCGAAAGACCTCGACGGCAAGCGCATTGCCACGGAGTTGCAGAACAAGACACGCAGCTATTTTTCCGGGATGGGCGTGAATGTTGAGGTCTTTTACTCCTGGGGAGCGACGGAAGCCAAAGTGGTGGAAGGTCTTGCCGACGCCATTGTGGAAGTGACGGAAACCGGATCAACCATCCGCGCGCACGGTCTGCGCATCATCGCTGAAGTCATGGTTTCCTTTCCGGCGCTCATAGCCAACAGAGAAGCCTGGGAAAATCCACAAAAACGCGCCAAGGTGGAGCAGTTGAGCCTGCTTCTGCGGGGCGCTTTGCGCGCCGAAGGTCTTGTCGCCCTGAAAATGAACGCGCCGGCAGCCGATCTTGACGCTGTACTGGCCATCCTGCCCGCGCTCAACTCCCCCACGGTTTCTCCCCTGCGCGATGCCGGATGGGTTTCTGTGGAAACCGTGGTCCAAAGCAATCTTGTGCGGGACATGATCCCCCGTCTGCGCGAAGCCGGAGCTGAAGGCATTATAGAATACGCTCTGAACAAGGTAATCTGACCAAAGGGCTTTTGTGGATACAAGCCGCGAACCACCGGACAATCTGCCGGAACTGAAGCCGGGCGATGCTTTCTGCTTCAACTGCACGCCGCACACCCCCTGTTTCAACCGTTGCTGCGCGGAACTTGCGCTGCCTCTCACCCCTTATGACTGTCTGCGTTTGCGCCGTCATTTCAACGCCGTCAGCGATGACCTTTTGCGACGGTTCACGACCATGCGCCGCTACCCCGACACCGGCTTTCCCCTGCCGATGCTGCGCATGCTGGACGGGCCGGGAGAGCCATGCCCCTTTGTGACGCCGGCGGGCTGCTCCGTCTACAAAGACCGCCCCGGCGCATGCCGCTGTTATCCCCTCGGGCGCGGCGCGGCCATGGGTAAAACAGGTGTGGACGAACGCGTTTTCGTGGTACGTGAAGACCATTGCCTGGGTTTTGACCACGGCGACGCGCGTACCCCGATGCGGTGGTTCGCCGAACAGGAGGTCACAGCCTACAACGCCTCCAATGACCGCTATATGCGCCTTATGACCTTGACGCGGGCAACGGGCAAACCCCTTGATCCCCGCCTTGCGTCCATGAGCCTGCTCTGTCTCTTCCAGCTTGACAAATTCCGCGAACTCATCACACGCATGGGCATTTTTGATCGCGTGGAGGCGGACGACAGGCAGGACGCCATTATGGAAGACAGTCTGGCCGGAGATGAGGCAGCGCTTGATTTTGCCCTTGACTGGGTGGAACTTGCCATTTTTGGCGTTTGCCCCACGCTTTGCCGTACGCAAAACCATGACTGACAGCCTGACCTGCCTGCAAAAAGCGGCAACGTCTCTCTGCCGGCCGCTGATTGCCCTGCGGGAGGCCGAACCGGGCGAGCGCTGGTTTTATTGCCTTTTCTGGTCGTTCTGGATTCATCTGGCTTTTTTCCCTGTAAGCTACACTTTCCGTGATATCATGCCGGTGATTTCTTTTATTTTTCTTGTACTATACTACCGACACAACTGGTCGGGCAGCGTACTGGCGCGGCTGCGCGTACGCCCGCTGTTCTATTGCCTGTGGCTGATGATTCTTGTGGGCATAGTCTGCTCCATAAATCCGTTCGCTTCGCTGCTGCACGCGGGCACGGCCCTCAACAAGGGCTTCATCCTGCCCTTTATTGCCATGGAATGCGTACGGGAAGGCAAAGATCTGCGCCGCCTTGCCCTCGCCTGCGTCTTTGCCGTGTTCTGGCAGGGCCTGGACGGCGTGTGGCAGGCAGTGACAGGACATGACTTCGTCATGGGCTACCCTCTTAATGCGCAACGCCTTACCGGCAGCCTGGGCGATTATTTCGCGGGCAACTATATTGCCCTGACCATGATTCCCGCATTCGGCCTCTGGTTTATCCTGCGGCAAAAATTTTCGCCCCTGTTTTCCGCCTTTCTGTGGTTTGCCGTCCTGTGGCCGGGCTTTTTTTTGCTTGCCGGGGCGGCGACGCGCGCCGGCATGCTGTCTGTGGCCGCCGCGACCGGGTTATGGTACATTCTGCGCCCCTGCGGCGGCCTGAAGCCACTCTGGAAATTTGCCCTTCCAGCCTCTGTCGCCGTGTTTGCTCTCGGCTGTCTGATCTTCTTCACGCCGCGCACAAGCGGCATCTCCGTCGACGGCGTTATTCAGGACGGCCGCTGGAGCCTCTGGGATCTGGGCTGGCGCGTCTTTACCGGACACCCGTGGTTCGGGGCCGGGGCCGGGCAGTACAACGCAGCCTTCCGCGCCCTTGGCCTTACGCCGTCCTCCGACCCGATAACCATCACGCACCCGCACAATCTGTACCTGGACATACTCTACGCGCACGGCATTGTGGGTTTTTGCCTGGGCATGACCTTTTTGCTGGGCTTTGTCTGGTGGGGTTACAAACACATCAGACCACATCTTGACGCCGAGTGTTCAGCCGCTGAAAACAACCCGCAAAACAGCATTTACTGGCGGCTTGCCGTCTGGTTCTGGATCGGCTTTGTCTGCTGGCTTGTCAACGGCATATTCGGGCACGATTTTTACCGCATATGGTATCTGGCCCTTGCCATGTGTCATCTTGGAATCATGACCGGGGCCATCGTGAACGGAGAAAACAAACCATGAAAATCATCGCGCCGTCCTCACGCATACTGACCATGGACAAAGGCCGGATACTGCTCGAACACCTTGAGAGAGCCGGCCGCGTCTGTTACAAATCCGAAGACAAAATAGCCGCCGCCTCGGCAGCGCCCTTTGTGCGCAGAATCATACAGTCAGGGCATCACAGTGTGCTTGAACACGCCGGCGCAACGGTGCGCATTGTTTGCGACAGGGGCGTCACCCATGAGCTTGTGCGCCATCGGCTTGCCTCCTACAGTCAGGAAAGCACACGCTACGCAAATTATTCCCGTAAAAAATTCAGCAATGAAATTACCGTGATACGTCCGTGCTTCTGGACAAAAAATTCCCTCGCCTATAAACTGTGGCATGCGGCCATGCAGGAAGCGGAACGTGCCTACCTTGCCCTGACAGCCTCCGGCGCGACGGCGCAAGCCGCGCGCTCGGTTTTGCCCAACAGCCTGAAGACAGAAATTGTCGCGACCTGCAACATACGGGAATGGCGGCATATTTTTGCCCTGCGCTGCGACGGGGCCGCGCACCCGCAGATGCGTGAGATCATGCTGCCGCTTCTGCAAAAAATGCACGCCGCGGCGCCGGAGCTTTTTGCCGATTTGTTTGAAAAATTTCAAAAAGACATTGAGAGACAGACCTGGAGGAGCTAGCCGGGGCGCGCAATCCTCACCTCTGTCGCCGGATTATATCCCGCAGCAGCATTTCCTGATTGCGCGTGTACAGAACATCAAACTGCGGGCGCGGGTAGAGGGATTGCATTTTCAGATGATTGGCGTAAGCGTTCACGGCCTTGGGCAGATTTTTTTCCGCGGCCATTCCGGAAGTATAGGTATACATGTGCCGCACCTTCAGGCTGCCGTGGCAGCACGGCGCGTCCCCTCCGGAAAACATGCGTACGTCATGCTCAAAATCATCCACCTGTGAAGGGGAAAAACGCACGTCAAACATGCCCGCCCGATCCAGACGCTCACGGCGAAAAATATGGCAGCAGCCGCAAACATGGACACAGGGGCGGGAATAGCCGTACTGGCCGAAATCCGCTTCGTCCTCCGCGCGGCTGACGGATTGCAGGTGTTCCGCGTCCCCGAAATTGCCTTTTTTCACACTCCGTGACGGGGGGCGCAAGTGTATGTCCACTCCCTGAAACAGCCAGGGGCTGTCATGGCGCAAAACGGCGCAGCCGTAAACGCCGTGATCGGGCATGGCGCGCATTATGGTTCCGAAATGGCCCAGCCAGTCCGGCGGAACCAGAAGGTCGTCGTCAAGAAAAGCAAGCCATTCGGAAGCGCGCGTTTCCTGTTCGGTGAGCAGCCAGTTGCGCGCGGCGGGCGCGCCTATGTTGCAGGGCAGGCGCAGGCCGCGCAGCCGCCCCTGAAAATGCTGTTCCCATTTGGCGAGAATGCCGGGAGTTTGCCCATCGTCAGAACCATTGTCCAGAACAAGTATTCTGGCGTCGTCCGGGAAGCGCGCTTCGGACAGCGCGCCCAACGTCCGGTCAATCTTGTCCCCCCCGTTCCAGGTGTACAGCAGTATGACGCCCGGCCCCTGAGGAAAGGCGCCCGGCCTATCCAGCCCACGCAGCACATTGTCGCGGACAAGCCATAACTGCCAGTGCCAGGGCCGTTTTTCCAGTTCCGCTTCCCAGATGTTCAGGGCCTGCTCCGTGCGTCCCGTTTTGTGCAGGGCATGGCCGTGGCGTTCCCGCCAGACGCCCTGGGGCAAAACGGCGCAGGCTTGCGCATACAGCGCGGCGGCGGCGGAAAAATTGCCTTGCAGAAAGGCGCAATCGGCCAACAGACCGGCCTTTGCCGCCTCGGGCAGCAGAGGATGATCGTCGACGTTCCGCTCAATCCACGCAAACCGGCCACACCTCAGCGCCGCCTCCATGCCGGCATTCAACCAGTACAGGTTGTCCCGGATCATGTCCCGCGGGATGCCGGCAAGCCGTTTCGCGTGGTCGGCGCCTTCCGGCGCCGTGTCGGCGGATTCCGGGGATTGTGTGGATGTGCGTATGGTTTCAAGAATGCCGCGGGCGGACGGTTCCAGAAAGGCGAAAGCTTTGTCGACAAAGGCAAGCTGTTGGCACAAATTTGGTTGAAGGGGCTGCTCCTCCCACGCCGAACGCAGCAGACCGCTGCCCAGATCAAGCAGAAAGGCGCGGTTCTCCGGGGATTTTTCCGCGCTCGCGAAAACCCTGACCGCCATGTCCAGCAGATTCCGCCAACCGGTGCTGGAAAACAGCAAATCGGCGCGGATGTCGTCCGCGATTTTATTCCAGGGATAGAGCATGCCCCGAACCTTTTTGGATGCCGTCAAAACATCCCAGCGCCGCAGCGATGGTTTTGTCCATATCCATATACCTGTATGCGCCAAGCCGCCCGCCGGCGATGATATTGGGCAGCGCCGCCAGATCGGCCTGATAGGCGTGGAGCAGCTCCTGGTTTTCCGGCGTATTGACAGGATAATAGGCTTCGTCGCCCCGCGTGAATGTTTTGGGATATTCGCGCGCAATGACGCTTGCGTCGCCCTGGGGGCCGCGCTCGGGGTGCAGGTGCTTGAACTCGTGTACGCGGGTGTAGGGAGTGGCGGGATCGGCATTGTTCATGACGGCGGTCCCCTGGTAATCGCCGTAGGGAACGACCTCCCGCTCAAAAGTCAGGCTGCGCCATTCCAGAGCGCCGCGCGTATAGCCGAAAAAAGCGTCCAGAGGGCCGGAATACAATGTGAGGCAGTTCTTGGGCGTCCGACCGGCAATATCGGCATACTCCGTGTTGCAGACCACTTCAATCAGGGGATGGCTGAAAAGACGCTCAAAAAAGGCCGCGTACCCGTTTTTCGGCATGCCCTGCCAGGGGTCGGCGAAATAGTCGGTGACATAATTGCCGCGCACCGGCAGTCTGGTAATAATTTCAGCCGGCAGGTCACGCGGGGCTTTTTCCCACTGCTTTTGCGTGTAGCCTTTGATAAAAGCCTCATACAAGGGCCGCCCGATCAGGGATACCGCTTTTTCCTCCAGATTCCGGGGGGGGGCGTCCCCCGTTTTGCCCGCTTCATTTTTGATAAATTCCTCAACCTCATAAGGCTTCAGATTGAGATTATAAAAATTGTTAATGGTGAGCAGATTGATGGGCATAGGGTACACGCGACCCTGATATTGCGTGAACACCCTGTGCCTGTATGGGGTAAATTCAGTAAATTTCGTGACATATTCCCAAACGCGGGGAATGGATGTATGAAAAATATGTGATCCGTAGGCGTGACATTCAATGCCGGTGCCCGCGTTCTTGTAGGAATGACAGTTGCCGCCAAGATGGGAACGGCGGTCGATAACCAGCACCCGTTCGCCCAGTTGGGAAGCAATGCGCTCGGCAAGGACGCCGCCCCACAGGCCGGCGCCGACAACAAGATAGCGTAACGAGTGTAAATCCATCAGAAAATATTATTCACCCAGTTCCTCCAGCAGGTCAGACGCCGGAACAAAGAACAGCGTTCCCGTGACCGCAGTGCTGAAATCCAGAAGGCGGTCAGTGTTGCCCGCCGGTTCGCCGATGAACATGTTTTCCAGCATTTTTCGCGTGGTGGAGAATGTTGCCGCATAACCGATAAAATATGTGCCGAATTCTCCCTTGGAGGGATTGGCGAAAGCCATGTTTGCCCGAACAATTTTCAATTCGTTGCCGTCCGCGTCGGCGATATTTGTTACGGCGTTGTGGGCGTTTTTGGGCTTTACGCCATCCCCCAGTTCCAGGTCATTATATTTTCTTCTTCCGATGGCCTGTTCCTGTTCTTCGGTGGAAAGGGCATTCCACGCCTGCATGTCATGGAGATATTTCTGCACAAAGGCGTAGCTTCCACCCGTAAAGTAGGCGTCCTCATTTTCGATAACGGCAAAAGCGCGCCTGTCGTCATTTTCCGGGTTTTCCGTTCCGTCCACAAAGCCTATGATGGCGCGGCTGTCCAGATATCTGAATCCGTGCACCTCGTCAATGTGGCTTGTCGCCCCGTTCAGCGCGTCGCTGATCATGGCGGCGACCTCGTAGCAGGCGTCCATTCTTTTTGCCCTGATGTGGAAGAAAAGATCGCCGGGCGTGGAAACCGCGGTATGTTTGTCTCCCCTGATTTCCTGAAAAACGGCAAGCTCTTTCGGACGGGGCTGCTCCGGAAACAATTTTCCCCAGGCGTCGGAGCCAAAACCCATGACGCAACTGATTTCCAGATCAGGGAACCTGTTACGCATGCTTCTGACAATGGCGGCCAGACCGCCGCACAGATTTTTAACCTTTTCGAAAACGCCGCTGCCGTCATGTACCCCAAGAACCATGAACATGGCGTATTCACCCGGGGTTTGGGTCACGTCCTGAGGGAACATTTTCATGGCATCTCCCATTGTTAGGCGTTCCTGTCGTCAGTCCAGCCCGCCTGCAAAGGCGCGCCGCGCGAAAAAATTTGTCGGAAGCATAAATTCCCGAAGCGACGCCTGTCAAGAAGTACTGCGCACAGAATTTCCGGACAGTCTATGTGGCCATCTGCGACCTTGAGACGGCAACCTCCCGCAACACCCGGTAGAACAGATCCACATCCACTGGTTTGCTCAAATGCCCCTTCATGCCCAAGGCGCGGCAGCGTTCTTTTTCCTCGGCAAAGGCGTGGGCCGTCAGGGCAAAGATCGGCATGTCCCTGTATTGCGGCATGCCCAGGATGGTACTGGTGGCCTCGTAGCCGTCCATGACCGGCATCTGCAGATCCATCAACGCCAGATCAAAGGGCGGGCTGCCGTTGGTTCTGAACGCTTCCTCAAGCCGATCAAGGGCTTCTTTGCCGTTCTGCGCCGTCGTCACATCAATGCCAACGGCGAGCAAAAGTTCTCTGGTGATCAACATATTGATCTCATTGTCTTCTATCAGCAAAACGCGCATGCCGCGCAGTATGGCGTTCTGGTCGACATTGCCGCCTTCCTCTCCTTCGGGAAGCGCGTCCCTTTCCTCCTCGGCAAGCGGGAATACACAGGAAAAACTGAAGGTTGTGCCCTTGCCCTCTTCACTGGAAACGGATATCGCCCCACCCATCAGTTCCACCATCTGCCGGGTGATGGTCAGACCGAGGCCTGCGCCACCGTATTTGCGGGTGAAAGAATTGTCCGCCTGAGTGAAGGCGGCAAAGATGTTGTTCATCTGTTCCCGGCTCATGCCTATGCCCGTATCTTCCACGGCAAATTCCAGGGTCACGTCACGGCGACCGCGTCTGGCTACGGCAGCACGAACTGTGACAGAACCTTTTTCCGTGAACTTGAAGGCGTTGCCGAGCAGATTGATGAAAATCTGGTGCAGGCGCATCGGATCCCCCAGAAGAGTGGAGGGGATGGAAGGGTCCAGATTAAAGCGCAGGGCTATGCCGGAATTGGAACTCTGCTCCTGAAACAGCGCCGCCACATCGTCAAGCAGCCGCCGCATGTCAAAGGGGGCGCTTGTCAGCTTCATCTTGCCGGCCTCAACGGTGGAAAAATCAAGGATGTCGTTAACAATGTCGAGCAGGTTCGAGGCGGCGCGACTCATTTTATCCATATATTCATGCTGCCTGTCATTCAGGGGTGTACTGAGCAGCAGATGGGCCAACCCGACAACGGCATTCAGGGGTGTGCGTATCTCATGGCTTATGTTGGCCAGAAAGGCGCTTTTGGCTTTGTGCGCCGCCATGGCGTTGGCCACCGCGCTCTTCAATTCAAGCAGCGTTTTCACACGAGTCAACAATTCTTCCTTGTCAAAGGGTTTCTGAATATAGTCATTCGCGCCGGACTGGAAGCCCAGAACAATGTCCTGTATCTGATTTTTCGCCGTCAGCATCACTATGGGCAACTCAAACAGGGAATACTGTTCTCTCAAATATCGACAAACATCATATCCGGACATTTTCGGCATCATGACGTCCAGGAGAACCAGATCAAACTCTTCCCCGTTCTTGATCAGATCAAGAGCGTCCGCGCCATTATACGCTTTCGACACAGAATAATGTTGTATGGACAAAAAATTCGTCATTACCTGAATATTGACAGGTTCATCGTCAACGACAAGTATCTTGTAAAATCCCTCTGTTTTTTCCGTATCCAGACCGTACCTCGCTGTTTTTTCAGTTTCGGCGTAATCATCCATATCTATAACAGATGTTGGCTTGTCTTTTAAAACGATATTTTCACTTTTCACACCCGACATCGGTACAGTAAACGTAAATCTGGATCCTTCTCCAGGCTTTGAAACGACAACTATTGTTCCGCCATGCAGCTCAACAAGTTTTTTAGTTATCGACAAGCCCAATCCTGTTCCACCATACTCTCTCTCTGTGGAACCGTCGGCCTGCTCAAATGATTCAAAAATACTGTCAAATTTGTCTTCCGGTATGCCGATACCCGTATCCGTGACCGAGACAGCAACCATGCCATCCGAAATCGCTGTCGATACGGTGATCTTTCCATGCTTTGTAAACTTGATTGCGTTTCCGAGCAGGTTATATAGTATCTGCTGCATTCTGTTTTCATCAGCATTGATTATCGCCAGAGCGTCGTCAATCTCATTGACCAGTTCCAGTTCTTTTCCCTTGGTCAGAGGTTTTGATAAAATCATAACCATATCGACAATTGTCTTCAGATCGACAGGTTTGATCTGCAATACTATTTCTTTATTTTTCAGCTTTGTAAAATCCAATATATCATTGATCATATTGGAAAGGCGCTTGCCGCTGTTGGAAACAATCGCCAGATTATATTTTTGCTCGTTTGTGAGCGAACCGGTTGCCCCGTCTATCATGGATTCGACAATGCCGATTATTCCGTTGATCGGCGTTCTCAATTCATGAGAGGTATTCGCCAAAAATTCATCTTTTAATTCATTTAATTTATTAAGATAAATATTTTTCTCTTCAAGCGCTTTCGCGTAGTTCTGCATTTCCACGATCAGTGTATTGATTTTTTCGGCCATAAACTTGAACGCTTTTGACAATGCGCCGATTTCATCGTTGCTTTGGATCAGCGGCACTTCTATGCCGAAATTTCCCTCGCCAAAAAATTTGGCGCTGTTTGACAGCGCAAGTATCGGTCGTGTAATGTTTTTCGCGATTATATACAGTATGAGCGCGATGACGCATATTGCGATTATGGACACCAGGATAACGTAATTGCGGATGCCGTTGGCGTTGTCCAGAATCTTCGTCATGGGAATGCTTACCGCAACCGACCAGGGTTTTGTGACGCTGCTGAATTGAATCGGAATATATACAGTATAAAAATTCCTGCTGTTTGAAATATACATTTTACCGTTCTTGATGGCGTCTTTGGCTTGCGCGGCATACTGCAAGCGGGCCGGATCAGCCTTGAGCATCGCCTGGGCAATCTCGGGGGTCAGTAACGACAAGTCCAGTTTTGTTGTATCGAAATCTTTGGCGTATTCTTTTAACCCGCCAATAAATTTTTCCATAGTGCCGCGTTTTTCGACCTGCTCTTTGTCACTCTGGTCTGTGACAGGATTCTTCGCCATATATTCGTTCGCGTACTCTATGGACGCATTGACGACGGCATGATCAAACGTCAGCATTTCATAGACCAGCGCCTCCGTTATGTCTTTTCCCAGATGAGGTTTGTCGGGGTGCGCCACAACAGCTCCCGCATTTGAAAAAATTTCCGTAAATCCTTCCTGTCCGTGGGGGTTCACTTTTGAAACCATTTCCTGCAACTTGTCGAGGACGATGTCGGAAGAAATAATCCCTATGAAATTATCTTTATGGATAATCGGAAAGATCAAACTTGCCAGCATTACAGGCTTTCCCTGAACTTCGTACGGATACGGATCGGTAATGTATTCCTGCCTTGTGGCTTTGGGAACAATATACCAGTCTGCGATATCAATATCGTATAAAGGCTCAACAGCGATATTGTCGCCAAGCTTGTTCCAGTACGGGGCGTATCTTCCCGTATCGTCATAGGCCGGTTTTTCTCCGGCGAACTGCTTGTCCTTTCCGTCCAAGGCGTCCGGGGCATACGCGATGCAAAACGCGGTTATGTATTCCTTTTTCGCCAACGTATTTCTCAGAATATCATTCATCATCTTTCTGTCGGTGAGGCCGTGATCCTTCAATGTCTCAAACACTGTTGACAATGTTTCCGATGTTATTCTTGCCCCCTGCAATTCGGCCTTTATTGCATTGTTGTATTTGTCGGCTGTTTCCTGCGCCAGACTGAAAGCGGCTTTCTCTGCCATTTCAAATGTTTTGTTGGAAACGATTATCGTCAGCATTGTAAAGGATACAATAACAACAGTCGAAACCAGGAAGAATATTTTTGTCTTTAAACTCAAATTTTTAAACATACTTACTCTCGCCCTCAAATAAAATGAAACCGGCAGAATCTCCTCTTCCGCTGGGAACGGCCTGTGACCAGCGTGTTTATTTACACGTTGTCAGGAGCTTATGTCAAACAGATATTGATGCCAACAAAGGGAGAAATACAGGATACATATTAAAATCATAGACTATTTGCACATGCCTGTGCCCCTGACCGGACGTCGCCGGCCCGCGCTTCGGCCAGGTGCGCGTCATCGTCCCTGTTCAGCGCGCGCAGAGCGCGCGCAAGCGTTCTCCACGCTTCGGGCCGATCATGGATACTTGCGCTTTTACGGGCCAGCATTTCAGCTATTGCCGGGTCTTCATCGCCGTCCAGATAAAGACCGGCCAGCAAAAGCATGGCCGCTGCATCTTCCGGATTACGCAGCAGCGCCTCATGCAGCAGTTCCCGCGCCTCGCCGCTACGGCGCTGACGGGCGGCAAGCCCGGCCAGATGCCGCCGGGCAATGCTCCGCCCCTCCGGGCGCGTATCTTCAATAGCCGCCGCCATCACGTAAAAACGTCTTGCCTCGACGCGCCGACCACGCTGTTCACACATTCTGCCCAGACGAATATGGGCAAAATAATGATTGGACAAGGCGGCGATACAACGGTGATAATAACGGAAAGCCGCGCGGCGCTGCCCTAGGCTTTCAGAAATCGTTCCAAGGTTGTAACAGGCCTGCCCGGTGGAATTGTTGTCCCCGCTGCGCCTGAGCGCCTGCAAAAAAGAACGGCGCGCCTCATGCCTTTGTCCCAGAGCCGCCATGCACACGCCCAGTGAATTCCAGGCCATCGCGTTATTCCTGTCGGCAAGCAGAGCCAGTTTATATTCTTCCACAGCGCCGAACATGTCACCCAGACTGTAAAGACGGTCCGCGCTGATGTTCAAGGCAAGGGAATTGCATATTCCGACTCTTGGCTCCGGCAATAAAAGAGCATATTCCAGCGCTTTAAGGGAGCAATTCCGCATCTCGTCCCTGGAATAACGCAAAAAAGGGTATGGCGCCAGTCCGACAGCTACGGACAATTTCTGTTTTTTCAAATCATTGCATAACCGCGCATACACGGGCAGCAGTTCTTCGGCCGTCAAGCCGGGGTGGTACACAATCAGGCTGTTGCTTCCGTATCTCCCGGCAAGAGGCATGGAGCGCGAAGCCATCGCGTCGCGCCACATCCGCGCGACGCGGACGAGTTTTTTGGGCGTAAATTTGTCCATTTCCACACGCATAATGGCCAGAACAAAGCGGAAGCACTGTTCCCGTTCATGAGAATAACACTGTAAAAATTCGCCGTGCCCGCATATATCCGGAACAACATCGCCCAATGTCAGATCCGTCGAGTTTTCTCCTGATACGCGCGCTGCGGAATTTACAGAGTATCTTTGATCCAGCAGTGTCAGACTGTCCCCCGGTTCAGGCATACTGGCCGCGTCAGCGACATGCAGAATTTCCGCGACAGAATCTGTTTCCCGCGAATGCACCAGCACAATCTCACCTTTGGAAAATACCCGCCGCGCCCGGTCTTTGACACGCCCGTCTTCATGTCCGCTTACGCTGCCCCACACCGCAAAACGCGATCCCTCGTAAGCCCCGACTCGTCTCCCCAGGCTGACGCGCAATCGGGATAAAGGCATCTCTTCCAAAATAACACCGCCGTCCTGCAGGATACGGGCAAAGGACATCACCCGGTTTCCACCCGCTTGTACCGACTGCCATGCCGCATCCGCCGCCAATCCGGCCAGCGCCATCAGCCTGCGAACCTGTTCAAACACGGGTAAAACAAAATCATCCGCTCCGCGCATGTCCTGCGGATACAGGGCGTACCCGGCGCAGAGCAGGGGACGCACCGGTCTTTGCGTCAACGGATCGGACAAACACACTTTGTCCATTCGGGCAAGCGCAGCTTTTGCCGCATCATGACATGCATTGTTTCCCGCAATCGGGAGCAGCAGGGCAAATTCGTTGCACCCCACGCGGGCGGCAAAAACGTCCGGCAACAGACCGGCCACGCAGGAATCCGCCAGTTTACGCACAAACTCATCACTGAAGGCATACCCGGTGTGACGGGTTATTTCTCCCCCATTACACAGACGCAGCAGCACAATACCCATGCATAAACGGTACAGGGGAGCCTGTTGCTCGTCCGGCTCAGGGTTATCAAGGCAGGCGCGCACCCGCGCGGCATCATCCTCCATTCGCGTAAAAAACGTTTCTTCTGTGAGCAGGCCGGTCACGGAATCCGTGCGGGCAGCTTTGAAGCCGGCCAGATTCTCAAGGCAAAGGCCGGTCACGGCAGGCAGTACGGACAGCAATGCTCTCAGTTCACGAACACGCACGCCATGGGCCATAAAAACCCCAAGCAGCCGTCCTTTCCAGACCAGCGGCAGCAACAAACGCCGTTCACGCGGTAAAAGCAACGGCGAACCGGGCTCGTTGCGCACGGGGAAATACAGGGCATGTCCGTTGAATGAAAAAAAGGCGGCAAGCTGACGACACAAAAGCCCTTCCATTTCAATCAGGTCACTGCCCGCAAGTTCGGAAATCTGTGAAAGTTGTTTCATATTTAATGGTAGTTCCTTACGTGTGTAGTCTTTTTCCATGTGGTCAGCATTATCAGAATTTCGGCAAAAAAGTAACTATGGAATTAAGCTATTTCCATTCAAGCTGTTCCAACTGGACGTCCATTGCCCTTGCGATTTTGTGCCAGACAATTTTGTTGACATCGGCTCCATCATACGTCAAAGAATACAGGAAACTTATTGCTCAACTTACGCAAATGCTCCTCTAACACGTGACATTTTTTGATTGATGCAAAACAACAGCTATGGAGGCGACAGATGGCAAACGTTTTTCTGCAGCAGGAAACCCACAATGTGTTCGCTTGGAAAAATCTTGGAAACATCAAGGAAGGACGCGGAGACCTCGGCGAAGACATGCCGGTGCTCGTGTACCGCCTTATGCAATACACCATGCTGGACGTACTGACCAAGGCGC
>JAISZT010000093.1 GCA_031284485.1 Desulfovibrio sp. | reverse complement strand
TTGGCGTCCCCAAGGGGATTTGAACCCCTGTCGACGGCGTGAAAGGCCGTTGTCCTGGGCCGGCTAGACGATGGGGACGCATGTTCTCTGGCTGGGTTGCAAGGACTTGAACCTTGATTAGCGGAGTCAGAATCCGCCGTCCTGCCAATTGAACGACAACCCAACACAACAGATGCTGATAAATGAAAGACGCCGCATTGTCAAGTCGCGTTGAAAGCCATAATCCACCACGGTCAGGCCGAATATCTTTTGATCTCGGTAGATTCTGACATACTGCTCTCACCTGATTGGTGATGAAAATTTTTCCTCATGTTCATGTATCTATTGGTTTTTACAAATAAAATAGTGTTTTTCTCTTTTTAACGTGGTGGATTATGGAAAGTTGTTCGTGTGGCTGATGCCCGCGCAGGTCATGGTGCGCTCACGCGCACCGTGAATTTGCGCAAAAAATCCGTTGGCAGATAGGTCAGTTTTGCCTGGCGCAAACCCTCCTCATCCAAGTCCTGGGCGCGGTTTATATATGTATACCCCTCGCCGGCCTGTTTGGCAAAAACACAGTTTATGGTCTGGTACACACCGCGAAAACCCGTGAGGCCTTTTTCATAATGCACGCCCAGATGCTGTTTGTCCAGCGGTTCGCCTATGCTGAAGGCGACCATTTGCCCGTCGACATAGAGCGAGCCGCCCGTCAACCCATTAAAATTGTTCCAATGGCTCAACACACGGTTGACGGCGTCGTTCTCCGCCCTAAGCGAGGGCGAATCCTCGCAGTCGTGCCACTGGCACCAGTCATCCTGCACCGCCAGCACATCCTCGACCATGGCCTCGTCCAGCCGGCGGTAGTCCGGCTCGCCGTATGTTCTGACATAGCTGTTGTAGTGGTTCCGTTTTTTATGAAAACGGTTGCCGGGCAAAGTGGACAGGTCTTCCTGTTTGTACAGATATTCCCACTGTCCCCGCGTTTCCTCGCCTGTCACAAGACCGGGCAGGGCCTTTTGCCACAGGTGCAGAAGTTCTTCGGGCACGCGGACAAACTGGCGCTCTTCGCCGGGTGCTGACGGCAGCTTTCGCAACGCGGCCATCCAGTCAACAGCGTTCCAGTCTCCCACAGGCGCCCAGAGAACAGGCGTCGGACGCGTCTGGCGTATCCAGCAAAGGACGCCGTCAAAAAACCATTCAAGTCCGTAGTGTTCCTGCCAGCCCCAGAGATTGGGGAGGGTGTAGTCCAGCGATCGTCTTGGCGTTTGCGGCCAGAGCGCATAATAAGCCGCCCTGTCGTTCAGACTGACGGGCGTGAAACAGGTGCCCATTATTCTCCTATATTTTTTCCAGAACATATTGGCGGGAACCGAGGCCGATTTCCTCGCCGTAGCTCAGTTGCACTTCACCGCAGGTTTTTGGCCAGCGCGCCTTGAATTTGTCAAAATCTTTCTTGCCCGCCAGCGCGGGATCAAAGCTCGGCGCCTTGCAGACAAGGTCAAAACAGGCCTGATCCAGGGCAACGGGATCAAGCGAGGCCAGTATGCCGATGTCCGGGGCCAGCGGCATGTCGCTCCAGGCCACGCAGTCGCAGTCCGGGGTGATGCCGAGCACAAAATTGATAAAGCACACGCGCCGTTGTCGCCCTTTCACCGTGCCCAGGGCGTGTTCGGTCATCCGCTCGATAAAAGGATGCATCTCCGTGTTCCAGTCGGTATCCACAGCCTTGATGGGACAAACTGTGATGCATTCAAAACAGCCGATGCACCTGGCCGCGTCCAGGCGGGTTTTGCCGTCAACCGCGCGCAGCGCCTTTTGCGGACAAACACTCACGCATTTGCCGCAACTGATACAGGTTTTTTCGTTCAGTTGCACCTTTGTGGCGTGCTGGGCCCTTTTGCCGTACACAGCCGCTCCGCCCATGGCCAGATTTTTGATCGTCCCGCCGAAACCGGCCATTTCATGTCCCTTGAAGTGCGAAAGCACAATAAGGGAGGGTGCGCGGCGGATCTCCGTGGCGATGCGGACCTGTTTGAAATGTTTGGCGTTTATGCGCACAGGCACGTCGTTTTCGCCATAGATGCCGTCGGCCACAATAACAGGCGCGTGTACAACCGACGGGGAAAACCCGTGCGAATAGGCCGTTTGCAGATGGTCGACGGCATTGTGGCGGCTGCCGGAATACAGGGTTGTGGTGTCGGTCAGAAAAGGCTTGCCGCCGGCCGCGACAACCTTGTCCACAACCTGCCGCACAAAGGTGGGGTTGAGGTAGGTGTCGTTGCCGTACTCGCCGAAGTGGAGTTTGATGGCCGTCGGCTCATTTTTCTTGACGATTTTTTTCAGGCCGACAGCGTCGCAAAGGCGCCCCACCTTGGCGATCTTGCTGTTGTCGTGCGAGCGTGTATGCATGTCGGCGTAAAAGACAGTTGAGGACATAGCGGCTACCCCCGTAAAGTGTTGAACACATATTGCCAGCGTCCGCGAATTCAGGCAAGGGGGATTTGCGTCGTGGCGGAAAACAGGCGCATTGCGCCTCGACATATCCATGTTTTTTCTGTATTGATAAAAGATTGCAGAGAGGAGCACCACATGACATGCCGCATTCTTACCGTACAGACAGCGCAGGAATGGCCCAGGGTCGCGCAGTGGCTTTGTAACCGCGGCGCTCTAGGCGACGGCGTGGAAGACGCCGTGCGGAAGATACTCGCGGAAGTGCGGGAGAAGGGCGACGAAGCGCTGACAGAATACACCCGGCGTTTCGACTGCGCGGATTTTGCCCCGCCCCTGCGCGTGAGCGGGCAGGACATAGCCCGCGCCGCAGCCTCGGTTTCTGTTGAAAACCGTGAGCACATCAGCGCGGCGGCCGCGAACATACGCGCCTTCCATGAAACGCAGAGCGAAAAATCCTGGTTTGTGACGCGCCCTGACGGCAGTATTCTCGGCCAGCGGGTGCTGCCCGTGGACGCTGCGGGCCTGTATGTGCCCGGCGGACAGGGCGGAGAAACGCCCCTCGTCTCAAGCCTGCTGATGAGCGCCATCCCCGCCCAGACGGCAGGGGTGACGCGTCTGGCCGTCTGCACGCCGCCGCGCAAGGACGGCAGCGTAAGCCCGCATATTCTGGCCGCAGCGCATCTGCTGGACATTGACGAGGTATACCGCGTGGGCGGCGCCTGGGGCATCGCGGCTCTGGCCTTCGGCACGCAGTCCATCGCGGCGGTGGATGTCATCGCCGGGCCGGGCAATATTTACGTGACAACGGCCAAGCGTATGGTGCAGGGCACAGTGGGCGTGGACATGATCGCCGGGCCAAGCGAAATTTTGATCCTGGCGGATTCCTCGGCCAATCCCGCCTGGATCGCGGCGGACATGCTTTCCCAGGCCGAGCACGACCCCCTCGCTTCGGCCCTGTGCTTCACAGACAACGCCAATCTGGGCGAAGCGGTGCGAACGGAACTGGAAAGCCGGTGTCTGGCTCTGCCCAGGGCGCAGACCGCCGCGCGCTCTCTTGTGGACTGGGGGGCTGTGGTCATTGTGCCCTCCCTGAGCGTCGCCGTGGATATCGCCAACAGTCTGGCCCCGGAGCATCTGGAAATCTGCACCCGCGACCCTTGGGCCGTGATGCCGCGCATCCGTCACGCGGGCGCGGTTTTTCTGGGCGGGCACAGTCCTGAAGCCGCGGGAGATTATTACGCCGGGCCGAATCATGTGCTGCCGACAATGGGCACGGCGCGGTATTCCTCGGCCCTTTCCGTGCAGACATTTTGCAAGAAAACCAGTATCATCGCTGTTTCGCCGGACTTTTTGCGGCAAAATGCGCCGGCCATCGCCGCCCTTGCCCGCCTGGAAGGGCTGGAAGCCCACGCCCGCTCGGTGGAAGCGCGGACAAAGTCAGCGGACGAGAGCGCGTAACTATGGGACTTAACATATGAAAACAGTTGTAAAAACGGAGATAACCGCCTATCCGCTGCTTTCGCGCGGCAAGGTGCGCGACATATATGATGTGGATGAAAATACCCTGCTGATTGTCACCACAGACCGCATGTCGGCCTTTGACGTGGTCATGGACGAGCCTGTCCCCGGCAAGGGCGTGGTGTTGAACAGGCTTACCCGGTTCTGGATGGAAAAATTCCGGGAGATTGTTCCCAATCATCTGCCGGAGGACGACCGTTTCCCCGCCGCTCTCGCCCCCTGGCGGGAAGAGCTTGAGGGGCGCGCCGTGCTGGCGCGCAAGGCGCGGCCCCTGCCGGTGGAATGTATCGTGCGCGGGTATATCGCCGGCTCCGGCTGGAAGGATTATCAGGCCACAGGCGCGATATGCGGCTACAGCCTGCCGAAAAATCTGCGCGAGGCGGACAGGCTTGAACCCGCCCTGTTCACCCCTTCCACCAAGGCCGTTCTCGGTCAGCATGACGAAAACATCAGCCGGGAAAGAGCGCGGGCCATACTAGGCGAAGACATTGCCGACCGGATCGAAAAAATTTCTCTTGCCCTGTATGAAGCCGGGCGGGCGCACGCGGCCGCGCGCGACATCATTGTGGCGGACACAAAATTTGAATTCGGAATTATTGACGGCCGTGTGCATCTTATTGACGAAGTGCTGACGCCGGATTCCTCTCGCTTCTGGCCTGCGGCGCAATATGCGCCGGGGCAGGGGCAGCCGAGCTTTGACAAGCAGTATCTGCGTGACTGGCTTTTGGCGCAGCCCTGGAACAAACAGCCGCCGCCGCCGCGACTGCCCGATGCGGTGGTTGCCGCCACGGCCCGGCGCTATCAGGAAGCCTGCGATATTCTGACCGCATGACGTATCTTGCGGCAAGAGGAGAAATCATGTTGCTGGAAGGAAAAAAGGCCCTGATTTTCGGGGTAGCCAACAATAAGAGCATTGCTTACGGCATTGCGAAACGTTTCAGGGAACAGGGGGCGCGTCTGGCTTTCAACTATGTCGGCGAGGCCATCAAAAAACGCGTCGAACCCATAAGCGAAGAACTTGGCGGAGAATTCACATTCCACTGCGACGTGGGCGATGACGCCCAGATTGAAGCCGCCGCCGCTCTGGTGCGGGAAAAATGGGGCGAGGTGGACGTGCTAGTGCATTCCGTGGCCTTTGCCAACCGCGAAAACCTGATCGGCCGCTATATCGACGTCACGCGCGAGGATTTCGCTCTGGCTCTGGATATTTCCGCCTATTCCCTCACAGCCATCTGCCGCGCCTTTGAGCCGATGCTCCGGCGGGACACCTCGGTGATCACCATGACCTATCACGGTTCAACGCAGATTTATCCCGGTTACAACATCATGGGCGTGGCCAAGGCGGCGCTGGAAGCCTCAATGCGTTATTTGTCCTGGGATTTGGGGCAAAAAGGCGTGCGCGTCAACGCCATCAGTTCCGGCCCCATCAGAACGCTGGCCGCCGCCGCCGTCGGACGCCTGAAGGATATTTTCGGCCGCATTGACGACAATGCGCCCCTGCACCGCAACGTCACCACTGAAGACGTCGGCGGCGCGGCGGTGTTTCTGGCCTCGGATCTTTCCCGCGCCGTCACCGGCGAGATACACTATGTGGACTGCGGGTTTCACCGCGTGGGGGTGTGAATGGACGCCCTCAACGCCATCGGCATTCTGCTCATGGCCGCCTTCGGTCTGTGGGCCTTTTACCATGCCGGAAAAAATCGTAAAAAATAGGAGGTTATATGGTCTGGTTTATACTTGCCGTCATTTTTATTCCCCTACTGGCCTTTTTGTTCTCCAAAGCCGCCAAGGGCACACGATTTGTCGGAAGCTGCCCCTGCGCGGGCAATGCCGAGCATTTGCGCTGGCGGGAAGAGAGCGACACGCCGCCGGGCGGCAAAAAGTCCCCCACGTTATGACGGGTGCCGCTTTATCAGGCTGAGTTTTGCTCCATCCGGAAGCGTCGGGCGGCTTTCACAAAATTCCGCGCCCAGCAGGGCGCGGCAGGGGCGAAAATGTGCGTGTAGGCAGCCCAGACGTTGTTGTGCGCAAGAGCGTCCATGCCTTCCCGCATGCCCTTGCCGCGCGTGAGTTTCAGGGCGCAGACCGGCGTTTCGCCTTCCCATTCGCAGCGTGAATAGTGAAATTCGTGTCCGCGCAAACCCAATCCGACGGGAAAGTACGGATTTTCCGCGACAACAGCGCCCTCAACATAGCCCAGACCCTGCGGCTTGTCGCAAAAGCGCGTTGTCACAGGAAACACGCCGCTCATGGGCCAAAATTCATCGCCCCGCCGGATGCCGCGCGACAACAGCATAAATCCGCCGCATTCGGCGTAGATGGGCAGCCCCCTGTCCGCCAGCCGGCGCAGCAGAGCCACATGGGCGGAGGCGCTCAGGGCTTTGGCGCAGTCTTCGGGAAAGCCTCCGCCAAGGTAGAGGCCGTCAATTTCCGGCCAGGGCGCTTCGTCCAGCAGGGAAAGACGCGTCAGTTCCGCGCCTTCGCGGGCAAGGGCTTCCAGATTTTCCCTGTAATAAAACCAGAGCGCGCTGTCCCGCACATAGCCGATGCGCAGCAAGGGCTGAAGCGCGCCTGACGTCGTGATATGCGGGCTGTTCACGCATATTTCGCTGTCCTCTTCCGGCCAGAAAGGCGCTGTTTTTTCCATTGGCGGCGCTGACCGCGCGGCGGCCAGCACAGCGTCCGCGTCCACATTTTCGCGCACAAAGGCCGCCAGCCTTTCCAGCACCGTTTCCGCCGCGTCCGACAGGACCGGGCCCCAACTGGCGATGCCCATGTGCCGCTCCGGAAGCGGATTTTCAGAAAGGCGCGGCAACGCGCCTAGAACGGGCAGATCGGTATACTCCTCAATGGCGCGGCGCAACGCGCTCGCGTGCCGCGCGGAGCCTGTCCTGTTGAACACCACGCCGCAAAAATCAAGACCCGGCTCAAAGGCCGTGATCCCCCGCACAAGGGCCGCCGCCGTGCGGGTCATTTTGGAGCAGTTGACGCTGAGCAGCACCGGGCAGTCGAGGGCGCGGGCCAGCGCGGCCGTGGAGCAGGAACCGGCGCTGTCCAGGCCGTCGTACAGCCCCCGGTTGCCTTCCACAAGACCGAGGCAATCTTCATCGGCGGCGCGCATAGCGTGGACAAACAGGGCGCGCAGGCGCCAGGGCGGCAAAAAAAACGGATCAAGGTTGGAAACCGGCTGTCCGGCGGCCAGTTCCAGCCAGGCGGCGTCGATATAGTCCGGCCCCTTTTTAAAGGGTCTGACCACCAGACCCCTGCCGGTGAAGGCGCGTGCCAGACCAAGGGCGAGCAGGGTTTTGCCCCCTCCGCCGGAAAGGGCGGAAACGCACAGCCTGGGCAGGAGTGGATTTTTTGCGCGCCCGGTCTGCATGGCTCAGTGTTTGAAGGATCTTTGTCCGGTGAACACCATCGCCACCCCGGCCTCGTCGCAGGCCGCGACCACTTCGGCATCGCGCAGCGATCCGCCCGGCTGGGCAATGGCCGTCACGCCCGCGGCGATGGCCACGTCCACCCCGTCGCGGAAGGGGAAAAACCCGTCAGACACCAGCGCCGAACCGGCAAGCCCGCCGCGCGCCTGCTGTGTGCGGCTGTTCACATGGTCAAGGGTTTCCTGAAAAACCGGATCCCTGACGGCTTTTTGCTTGAGTTCGTAAAGCGACAGGTTGTATTTCCTGAAGGCCAGCGCGTCGGCGTACTTGGTGTGCGCCTTGTGGACGGCGAGTTCCACGCAGCCCACCCGATCCTGCTCCCCCGTGCCGATGGCAAGGGTTGCGCCGTCACGGGCAAAAATGACGGAATTGGACGTTACACCGGCTTCCACAGCCCAGGCAAAGCGCAGATCCGCCATTTCTTCCCTGCCGGGGCGGCGCGCCGTCACGGGTGAAAAATCCTCGTCCGTGAGGATGCGGTTCACAAAGGATTTCTGCACAATGACGCCGCCGTCGGCCAGGCTTTTAATGTCCAGAAAGGCGGAGCGGGTGAATTCTTCCAGGCGGCCCAGACCGGGCAGTTCCATGATGCGCAGGTTTTTGCGGCTTTTGAGCGCGGTTATGACGCCTTCTTCAAAAGCGGGCGCGGCTACGACTTCAAAATACGAGGCGGCGACAATTTCCGCCGCCTCGCGGGTGAAGGGGCGGTTGACGACAACCGCGCCGCCGAACGCGGCGATGCGGTCGCACCAGTAGGCGCGCGTGAGGGCCGCCGCCACGCCGTCCCGCGTCCAGGCCGCGCCGCAGGGGTTGTTGTGCTTCATGATGAGCGCCGCCGGGCGTTCGGTCAGGTACTGGAGAATGTTGACGCCGTTGTCGATGTCCGTCAGGTTGGTTTTGCCGGGATGCTTGCCCGCCTGCACCATCTGGGCTTCGGTCAGCGCGGAAACGACGCCGTTGCCCGGTCCGCGCCAGGACAGTCCCCCGCAGGTGAGCGCGCCTTCTTTCAGGGCGTAGAGGGCTGCCGGCTGATCCGGGTTTTCCCCGTAGCGAAGGCCTTTTTGTTCTCCGTCCAGCGTCCAGACGCGCTTTTCATAGACAAGTTTTTCATCGCCAAGCTGTATGGTCATGGTGTCCGGGAAAGCGTCTTTTTGTATGGCGCTGTACATGGATTTCAAATCTGACACGGATGTCCTCCAAGTGGTTTCAGGCATTTCTAGCACAAGCGCGTCCGCAAGACCATACGGAAAAATATTCAAGGCAGGCATCCTGAATCCGTCGGATATTGCCCGACGAAGCCGGGGGCGAAGCACGGCCGCTGGACACAGAGCGAGGATCTGAGCGATCTGCCCGACAACGTGGCGGGGCGTTTGACCCCGTTTTCTTTTTGCTGTACGCAAAAGCGAAATCGTCTTTCCGATGACGGCAAGCATGCGAAACAACCACGCCACCGGCAAAAACTGGGCGCTGCTGACGGCCCTTACCCTGTGTTGCATGGGCGCGCTCTCCCTGCTGCGCATACCCGCCGCCCCTTTGCTCGGGGCCATTGTGATTTCCATCGCCTTTGCCCTGCGGGGGATGAATTTGCGGGAACCGCTGATCTTGTTCCATGTGGGGCAGAATGTCGTGGGCTGCATGATGGCCGCCTCCATCAGCTCCGCCGTGCTCGCCTCCATGCTGGACAACTGGTTTCTTATGGCTGTGAGCGTGGTTTTCGCCATTGTGGTGGGCTTTTGCGTTGGCATGTACATGACGCTGCGCAAGCTGCTTCCCGGCACAACAGGCATCTGGGGGGCCTCGCCCGGCGCGGCCGCCGCCATGACCGTGATGAGTGAGGCGTACGGCGCGGACATGCGTCTGGTCGCCTTTATGCAGTATCTGCGGGTTGTCCTGATCGCGCTTTCCGCCGTGGTGGTGGCCAGGGCAATCGGCGTCGACCCGCAGGGTCAGGTGATGGGGGGGATGGGCGGCGGCGTGGAGATACTCCGGCAGTTGTCCGACTGGAGCGGTTTTTTGCCGACTCTGGCCCTTTTGCTGGCAAGCGGATATCTGAGCCGCCGTTTTCCCTTCACCGGCGGCCCTCTTCTGCTGCCCCTGTTTCTGGGCGCGGCCCTGCAGGGGAGCGGGGTGATGCGGATAACGCTGCCCATGCCGCTGCTGGTGACTGCCTACGCCCTGCTCGGCTGGGGCATCGGTCTGCGCTTTGACAGGCAGATATTTTTTTACGCCCTGCACGTCATGCCGAAAATACTGGCCGCCATCCTGGTAATGATGGGGTCTTCCGCCTGTCTTGCCGTGCCCCTTGTGCTGCTGGCGGGGGTGGACCCTTTGACGGCCTACCTGGCCACAAGCCCCGGCGGCATGGATTCCATATCTATCATCGCGGCCTCCAGCGGGGCCGATCTGGCCTTTGTCATGACAATCCAGGCGGGGCGCATGATCCTTGTCACCCTGATCAGCCCGCCCCTTGCCCGCTTTGCCGCGATGCGCGTGAAGGCGCGCGAACGCGGTTAACCTTCGCCCGCCACAACAGAAACGTCATGGGCGCGCAAAAATTCCCAGTAATCGGCCGCGCAGCGGGCCACCAGCCCTGCCGGGTCGAGGCCGTAGGGGCAGCGCCCGGCGCAGTCCCCGCATTTGATACAGGTTTCCGCCCGGCGCACGTTTTCCTGCCACTGCGGCGTGGCGAACAGCCGCCAGGGCATGCGGCGCAGGGTCAGTTCCATGCGGGCGATGAGGGGGATCTGGATATTTTGGGGACAGGGCAGGCAGTAGCCGCAGCTCCTGCAAAAACGACCACCCAGAGCCTTTTTTTCCGCGTCGGCCACCTGCCGCGTGGCGTCGTTCCAAACCGGCGGGGCCTTTTCCAGAGCCAGAATTTCTTCCAGTTCACTCATGCGCTGTATGCCCCAGATGGGCAGGACATTGCCGAATTTGTGAATATAGGCGAAAACCGCCGGAATATTGGTAAGCAGGCCCCCGCCCAGGGCCTTCATGGCTATAAAGCCCACATCCTTCTGTGAGCAGCGGGCCACAAGTTCTTCTTCCTGCGGGGAGGCGAGAAGAGTGAAAGGATACTGCACCGTGTCATAATACCCTGACTCAACAGCCTGCAGCGCCGTCTGCACGGAGTGGTTGGTAAGGCCGATGAAGCGTATCTTGCCGGATTGCTTCAGCCGGAGCAGGGTTTCGTAGCGTCCTGTGCCGTCGTCGGGCAGAGGCGCGGTTTTTGGATTGTGCATCTGGTACAGGTCGATGTAATCCGTGCGCAGGGCGGACAGGCTGGCCTGAATGTCCGCCTCCATTTCGGCGGCGTTCTCCCCCTTGGTCTTGGTGGCGATATGCACTTTGTGCCGCACGCCCTGCAGCGCCTGCCCCAGTTTGGCCTCACTGTCCGTGTACGCTCTGGCCGTGTCAAAAAAATTTATGCCCCCGTCAACCGCCCGCCGTAAAATAGCCACAGCGTCGTCCATGTCGCAACGCTGGATCGGCAACGCGCCGAAACCCAGTCTGTTAACCACAAGGCCACTGCGTCCAAGCCGTAAGGTCGTCATGCTTCATCTCCTGCGCGGCACGGCGTTCTTGCCATTGCCGGTTGTCTGCCGTATCTTCACGCCTGTGAGGTTTGCCTACAGCATTTTTGCCGAACACTCAATCATTCAGGAAAGATGAAACCATGAAAGAAAAAGAAATTCTCTCCAGGGCCGTGGATCTGGTAAAAAACGCCCGCGGCAAACTTGAAGTGGTGGCAAAGGTCAGCGTGTCCAACCTTGAGGAATTGAGCATAGCCTACACGCCCGGCGTCGCCGAACCCACCCGGCAGGTGCGCGACAACCACGCCCTGCAATTCCAGTACACCAGCCGCGCCTCCATGCTGGCCATCGTGACGGACGGCTCCGCCGTGCTCGGCCTCGGCAATATCGGGCCCGAGGCCGCCATGGTGGTGATGGAGGGCAAGGGGGCCATGCTCAAACACTTTGCCGGAGCGGACCCGGTGCCCCTTTGTCTGAGTACGCAGGATCCGGAAGAAATCATCAAGGTGGTCAAAGCCGTCGAGCCTTCTTTCGGTTTTATTTTTCTTGAGGACATTTCCGCCCCGCGCTGTTTTTATATCCTTGACCGGCTCACGCGGGAATTGTCCATCCCCGTGTTCCATGACGATCAGGACGGCACGGCCATTTCCCTGTGCGCCGCGATAACCAACGCCATGCGCATCCTTGGCCACAAATTGCGGGACAAACGCGTTGTGATCAACGGGGCGGGCGCGGCCGGGCTGGCCACAGCCGGATTGTTGCGGACGCTGGGCGCGCAGGATATTGTCCTTTGCGACATTCAGGGCGCTTTGAGCAAAAACACCCCCAATCTTGACGAATACCGGGCCGCTTTCGCAATGACGACGAACAGCCGGGGGGTCGGCACGCTTACGGAAGCCCTGCGCGGCGCGGACATACTGATCGGCCTCTCCGTGGCCAACGTTGTCAGTCAGGACATGGTGCGGGCCATGAACAAGGACGCCGCCGTGTTCTGCCTGGCCAACCCGAACCCGGAAATTCTGCCGACAGACGCGGCTGCCGCCGGCGCGCGCTTTACCGGCTGCGGCCGGTTTGACTATCCCAACACCATAAACAATCTGCACGCCTTCCCCGGCGTTGTGCGCGGCACCCTGGACGCCGGCGCGAAACACATCACCACCGGCATGAAGCTCGCGGCGGTGCGGGCCATTTCGTCCTTTGTGTCCGACGACCAGCTTAAGGACGACTATCTGATGCCGAACGCCCTGGACCCGCGGCTTACGGCCAGAGTGGCCGCCGCCGTGGCCGAAGCGGCGGGCAGGGAAGGCGCGGACGGAAGTTAGGAAATCATGAACCGGTTCCGGGCGGATCTGCACATCCACTCGCGCTATTCGCGGGCCACGAGCAAAAAACTGACCCCGCCTCTTCTTGCGGCCTGGGCGCGGGTCAAGGGCTTGCACGTCCTCGGCTCGGGCGACATCACGCACGGCGCGTGGCGCAAGGAATTAAAAGAATTTCTCGCCTTTGACGATGCAAGCGGCCTGTACCGGCTTGCCGATCCCCGCGCGGCGGACGCGGCCTTGCCGGAATACGCCGGAAAAGCGGGCGCCACGCCGCTTTTCATGCTCCAGGGGGAAATCAGCTCCATTTACAAACGCGCGGGCGTCGTGCGCAAGGTGCACAACCTCGTCTACCTGCCCGACTTTGAGACGGCGGAAAAATTCAGCCTCAAACTCGCCCGCGTCGGCAATCTGGAATCCGACGGGCGGCCCATCCTCGGCCTTGATTCGCGCAATCTTCTGGAAATTGTCCTGGAAACTCATCCCCGCGCCTTTCTCATCCCCGCGCACATCTGGACGCCCTGGTTCTCCCTGTTCGGCTCCAGATCCGGGTTTGACGACATCCGCGAATGCTTCGGCGATCTTGCCCAGGAAATTTTCGCTCTGGAAACAGGCCTTTCGTCCGATCCGGAAATGAACCGTCTGCTGAGCGCGCTGGACGGCTATGCCCTTGTGTCCAATTCCGACGCCCACTCGGGGGAGAATCTCGGGCGCGAGGCCAATCTTTTTTCCGGCCGTCCCTCCTATGACGGCATCCACCGCGCGCTCAAGGGGCTTCCCGCGGACGCCGTGTTTGACGGAACCCTTGAATTTTATCCGGAAGAAGGCAAATACCATCTGGACGGGCACAGAAAATGCAACGTCGTGACAAGCCCGCAGGAAACGCGCGCCTGCGGCGGCATTTGCCCCGTGTGCGGCGCGCCCCTCACGGTGGGCGTGCTTTCCCGCGTCCTGGAACTCGCCGACAGGCAGACGCCCGTTTACAACGGCCTTGCGCCCGGCAGGAGCTTTTCCTCTCTCATCCCCCTGGCGGAAATCATTGCCGAGATTTTTTCCTGCGGCGACAAGACCAGGAAGGTTGAGGCCCTGTACGCGAAAATAACGGAGAAGTTCGGTTCCGAGCTGGACGTGCTGCAATCCGTGCCCGCGGCGGATATTGCCCGCTTCATGCCTCTGCTGGGGGAGGGCATAGACCGCATGCGTAAGGGGCAGGTTACGCGAGAAGGCGGCTATGACGGGGAATATGGCGTGATACGCCTGTTTTCGGACAGAGAGAAAAGGGCGTTCCGCTACGGCGGCCCCGCGCTGGGGACGCTTTCGCCGAAACCCGCCCCCATTGCCCCTATTGCCCCCATTGCTCCCCTTCTTCCTGACGTCGCCCCCGCCCTATCCGCCGCTGCGGCGTCAAAAGAGATTTCCCGCCTGAACGAAGCCCAGGCAAGGGCCGCGCGTGCGGGCCCCGGCCCGGTGCTGGTGCTGGCCGGCCCCGGCACGGGGAAAACCCGCACCCTGGCGGAAAGGGCGGCGCATCTGCTTGAGCGGGGCGTCAGCCCCCGGAACATTCTGGCCGTCACCTTTACCCGCCGCGCCGCCGGGGAACTGGAAGAACGCCTTGTCGCCATAACCGGAAACGCCCGGGCCGCGTCCGTGCCGCGTTCGGACACCCTGCACGCTCTTGCCTTTGAACTTTGGCAAAGCGTCCATGACAAGGCCCCGACGCTTCTGGACGAGGAAGGGGCAATCCGCGTCTTTGCCGGGGCAAACAGCGCAATCCCGCCCGCGCTTGCGCGGGAGGCGTGGTCCGGCGTCGCCCTTTGCCGGGAAAAACGGGAAGAGCCCCAAGGGGACGCGGCGGCTATGCACACGGCCTATATCCGGCAAAAAAAGGCCTGGAACCTCGCCGACTACACGGATTTGCTCGAATTCTGGCTTGAGCGGATACAGGGCGGTTTTTTTGCCGCGCCCTGGACGGAAATTCTGGTGGATGAAATACAGGATCTCTCCACGCTTCAGCTCAGCCTGGTGAGAGCCTTGCTGCCCGATGACGGCAGGGGCTTTTTCGGCATCGGCGATCCCGATCAGAGCATTTACGCCTTTCGCGGCGCCTGCGCGGACGCGCGGGCCTTTCTGCGGGCCGCCTGGCCGACGCTGGAGAGCATTCCCCTGCGGGAAAACTACCGCTCCGGCCGGCATATTCTGCACGCCGCCTCCACAGTGCTGGGAGAAGCGTCCGCCCCCCTGGTAGCGGCGAAACAGCGCGCGGAGGCGGAAATACATCCCCACCTGTTTGAAGCGAACACGGCGGAGGAGGAGAGCGGCTGGATTGCGGCCCGCGTGCGCGCGCTGATCGGCGGGGGCAGCCTTACCCTGCGCGATGAGGACACGGTGTCCGGAGCGGGAACATACAGTCCCGGCGACATCGCCGTGCTGGTGCGGATGCGCGCCCTGGCCCCGCCCCTGCACAAGGCGCTGGCCCGCGCGGGCATACCGGTTTCAGCGCCGGAAAGCGAAGGCTTCTGGATGGATGAGCGCGTTGCCCGGATTATCCGCGAAGCCGGGCGCATGCTCGGCGTTTTCGACGGCGGCGCAGGGGACGGGCCGCCCTGCCCCGATATGGTTCTCGCCCAAGGCCCCGCCGCCGTCGCCGCCCACTTTGAAGGGCAGGAATTTTTTGACGCCCTGTTCCGGCAGTCTTCCGCCTTCAAGGCGCTCTCCCGCGCCTACAAGGAGCATGGGGGATGGCAGGGGCTGCTCAACTGGGTCAATTTGCAGAACGAGCTGGAACTGGTGAAAAGCAGAAGCGAACAGGTGCAGATCATGAGTCTGCACGCGGCCAAGGGGCTGGAGTTCAGGGCGGTGTTTCTGCCGGCGCTGGAAGAGGGCATTCTGCCGTATTCGAGCGCTGTTGCCTTTGGCTGGGCGGCTGGCGGCGGGGCGGCCGCGGATGAAGACGATCAGAACGCGGCGGAAGAAAGGCGGCTCTTCTATGTCGGCCTGACGCGGGCGCAGGAGAGCCTGTTCCTCTCCCACGCCAAAAGCCGCCGGATTTTCGGCAGGGAACTGCGCCTCAAACCGTCCCGGTATCTCGCCGATCTGCCGGCGGGCGTCGTCCGGCGCTCCGCCCTGATCGCCAGGACAAAAAAGGCGGAAACACATCTGCGTCTGATGTAGCTGCGCGGTTGCAGAAAGGCCCGCCCTGTGGTGATAATGTCTATGGACGGGTTAAGTATTCAGGAAACAGGATATCTGCTGCGCAGCCCCGCCAACGCGGAACGCCTGTTGGAGAGTATCGCCGCCTTGCGGCGAGGGGAGATACTTGAACGTCCCCTTGCTGATATGGAAGATAAGGCCATGAAAAGAGAACGCAGAATTATCGAAGAAAGCTACGAAACGATGCAAGGACTGCACGGCGCCGGATTTGTAAATGATAATGTTTCAATCCACACCCGGTTCCTATCCGCCGATTGACTCCGTCCCGGCGGATAGGAACCGGGTGGATTGCCCCCTCCCTAAGAAACAGTAAACTCTCTCCGCTTTACAAACTCTGAAAAAACGCCCTAATACCCTGCGAATGCGCGTGAATACCGCTCCACGGGGGCGAAGTCGTCGGTCAGGGGCGGCACGTCCTTGTCAACCGGGGCGTCAATGCGCGCCCGCAGCATGCGTCTGACGTCGTCGGCCATCTGCGGCGCGTTTCCGGCAAAAGCCGTAGCCAGGTCGGGGCGTTTTTCCGGCAGGGCCAGCAGGATGAGGTTTTGCACCGCTCCGGGCGGTTCCAGCATGTCCACCGCGAAGGTGTGCGTTTCCGGAAAAACCTGGGACATGGCCGCGTGAACAGCCCGAAACAGCCTTCCATCCTCGCCGCTGAAGGCGGAAATGATGTTCATCAGCAGCATGCCGTTTGGCGCGAGCGCCCGGCGCATGGCCCGCGCCGCTTCCACAGTGCCCATCTGAAAAGGCACATTGTAGTGCGAATTGAACACGTCCACAAAAATCAAATCATAGGGCGCTTCATTGCTGTTGAGAAAGCGCCGGGCGTCCTCATGCACAATGGTCATGCGGAGATCGTCGGGCAGATGAAAATATTTTCGGGCAAGGCGCGTCATGCCGGGGTCAAGCTCCACAACATCCAGCCTGAAATCCCTGTCCAGATTGCCGCCGCCGGCCAGCAGCCAGCGCGGCACGGAGTATCCGCCGCCGCCAAGCATGAGCACACGGCGCGCCCCGGGGTTGAGGGCCGCGCCGATGGCGTAATACCGGGTATACTCGGCAAAAAGCGCGATGGGGTCGTCAACGTACATGCCGGACTGGATTTTGCCGGGGTCCGTCTGCACGATGCGCACCAGCCGGTTGCCCGTCGTCATGCCTTCGTAAAGGCGGATGACGTTGTACGGCGTTTCCGTTGTGGGCAAAAACCCTTCCCGCCCTTCCTGCCATGCGTGATAGGCCGCGCCGCCCGTGGCGCCGCACAGCCCGGCGGCAATCAGGCACAGCGCGGGCGTGTTTTTTTTGCCGCCGACAAACAGGGACAACAGCCCGGCGGCAACGGCGACGCCGAGCAGGATTTGCGTGCCGGCGAAAAAGGAGATGAGCACAAATCCGCCCAGAAACGTGCCGACAATGCTGCCCGCCGTGGAAAGCGCATACAGCCGCCCCACGGCAGCCCCGGAGGAAGCCAGATCGGAAAGGCGCAGGCGCACGATATAGGGTGATATCATGCCGAAAAACAGGGTGGGCAGGGCAAAATACAGCATGGAGCCAAGAACGGCCCCCATATACACATTGGGGCAGGCTTCCATAAGGCCAGCGCCCAGGGAAAGGTGCAGGCAGACCGTCACCGCGGCGCCCGCGCCCGCGCCGAAGAGGATGCGCGCGAGGGAGCGCAGGCTGAGCCGCTTGTCCGCGAGGCGGCCGCCAAGCCACGCGCCAAGGGCCAGAAAGGCCATCATGACGCCGATAAGGCTTGTCCAGACGATGACGGAGGTGCCGACATGCGGGGCCATGAGCCGCGCGCCGGTCATCTCCAGCACCATCACCAGCGCCCCGGCGGCAAAAATGACGAATTCCAGCATGGATAGAAACTATAGGCCTATTATCTCGTGGTCAAACAAAATTTTCGCCAGCCTCGCGCACAGAAACACGTCAAGGCCCAGAATGTCCGCAATGTCCAGCAGCGACGTTTCGCCGTCAATATAGGCCAGCAGATTCATCATGTTTGTGACGCAGCCGTCGGTGCTGCCCACTGTGCTCAGGTTGGCGTACAGCCCCCTTTTGCCCATTTGCGGTTCGCACAGTATTTTCGGGGAATACACGACATTGGCCTCCAGCGCTTCAAGACACTGTCTGAGCACGGTGAACCCGCCGCGCAGGCCGCTTTCCGACACCAGATCAAGATTGTCCAGTGAGGTGTGGTATTCCGGGTAGCAACTGTATTTTGTCCGCATGACCGAGCAGAGGGGCAGATCCACCCCCGGCGAGCAGTACTGCCGCTCGTCGCTCTGGCGGTCAAGGAAGGAATAGCGGATGAAATTCGGATAAAAACGCGTCAGTATGTGCAGGGCGGCCCTGTCGGCAAGCGTCCCCCCCTTGCGGCTGGGCATGTAGGAATAGGCGCGGTCGTCTCCCATACAGGAGAGGTTGAATCCGGCGACGACGCGCGCCTTCATCTCCCGCAGGTTGCGGCTCAGGTAGGTGATGGAGCCTATTGTTTCGGGCACGAACACTATGCGGTAGGTATAGCGGCGCGGCGCGGCGAGCAGCCATTTCGCCAGTTCCGTCAGCACGACAGGCCCGGAGAGCTCGTTGTTGGCAAGGGAAGGATGGCAGATGTAGGTGGAAAGAAAAATCTCCTCCTCTGTCCGGCCGGGAATGATCAGTTCCCCGTAGGTCAGGCTGCCGGGGGCGAGGGTGGCGTCAATTTTCGCGTGATAGTTTCCGGGTCTGAGTTTCTCCCGTTGGCTGTGCGGCAGGCAGAAGCCCCAGTGCCGGCAGTAATAGGAGGTCACAAAGGGGATGGCGTCCGGCATGTCGGGGCGCGAATACAGATGTTCCTGCAGATCCTCAAGGGGCAGCACAACGTCGCAGGGCGTGGAATAGCCGACCAGATGCAGGTTGTTGTCGGCGAAATCAACAACAGTCTGTCCGTCCGGCCCTGTCAGGCGCGCGCCGCGCGCGTTCCACTCGTCCGGCACAGTCCAGTCAAACACTTTTGTGCCTGAGGGGACTTCACGCACGGTCATGCCGGGCAGCGATTCTCTCAGGACGGAAAGCGTAAGGCGTGTGCCGTCCCCGGTAATGCTGCGGCAGATGGGGAAGAGCCGCGTGAGAAGATCCATCATGGCGTTGACCCGACCGGCTGAAGCCGCACACGCAGACCGGACGACCGGGCTGCGGCATACAGTATAGCATCATCACTACTGCCAGGAATCATATGCAAAAAAAGGGCTGCCATTTGCATTGACATCCTCCCCCGCCTAAAGCCGGGGGATTCCAGCGGAGGCCGCTTTCGCGGCAACCCTGGCGGGTTCCTGCTTCAACGAGACTGCCCGGAGGAACAGAGCTTGGTTTTCGCTTTCAAATTCCCACAGTGGGGAATTTTACGGCTGCGAGCCGACCGGCTATTCCCCCAGGTCTCACTGCCTCTCCACAGGCTGACACGGCTTGCCCAGCCGCCGGAGAGAGTATGCGGCAAGAAAAGGCAAAAGGCAAGAAATTTTCGCAATGTCGCCAACGCGGCAAACGTCAAGGGCAAAGGAGATTTTTTTATGAAATCGTACCAATCTTACAGACACGGAACCTTGACCGCGCGGCTTATTTGCCCGGCAAACTCCTGCAGAATGTGCATGGCCTTGTCGTCCGCCTTCATGATGTCCGGCGTATAAACGGCCTGACCGTCCACCCACAATATTTCTTGCGTCAGTTCCGTTTCGCGGTATATCGCCAGACGCGCCCCGACAGGCAGAGCGA
>JAISZT010000090.1 GCA_031284485.1 Desulfovibrio sp. | reverse complement strand
GCTGCGCCGCCGGTGTCCGGCCGTCCGGCAGAGCATGAGCCGCAAGGGCAACTGCTGGGACAACGCCTGCGCCGAGAGCTTTTTCAAAACCCTCAAGAGAGAGTTGGAAACGCTTGAGGGAAAACACGGTGCGGCGGAAGTCCGGCAGTCGGTGTTCATGTACATTGAGGCGTATTATAATCGGGTACGTCTGCATTCGGCGCTTGACTATGCCGCCCCTGACGGGTTTAACTCAGGGCAAGTCGCTTAACGGTGTCTATCTAATGGGGTCAAGTCCATACCGCCTCGGCTTTGAATTCCTTCGTGTAAACACGCCTTTTTTTGTTTGTTTTACCCATCTGTTCCTCTCCTTCTGTTGTAGTACTCGCTTATTTTTCTGTCTACCAGATGGGGTAAGGTCCACAGAAAGAGTTGAGAGAAAAGAGTGAAGAGTTAAGAAAAGAGTTGAGAGTGAAGAGAAGAGTGTGAGGATACTCTATGGGTCATGCCGCTCCTGCCTTTACACATCATAACCTTAATATACGCCGCGTTTATTCCGAAATATGCCCTAATTCCAGGATTGCGGGGGATTGCAAAAAATGATACCCTAAGAGTGGCAGCAAGGCAGAATAAATAATACCATAAACGGCTGAGGGTTATGAAAACTGATGCGATTGCCGACAGTTTCATCAGACTGTTAAAAACCAATCCTTACCCAAAGATCAGTGTCCAGATGATTTGTGACAACGCACAGATTAGCCGCAATGCGTTTTATTACCATTTTGATAACAAAGAGATGCTGGTGCAGTGGATTTGCGAGCGGGACTTCATGAAGCAATGCTTTCCCTATTTTAAGATAAAGAAAGGCAATATTTCGGCGGAATCTTTTTTTTCCTATATCCTGGAAAACAAGGAATTTTACAATACCATCTATTCAATCGACAGCGGACAATTGCTGCGGCGCTGTCTGGAAAAGGCGTATCTTGTCGGACTTACCGATGAAAACATCAGCAAGTATGCTCATCCCGTATATGGCAACCGGCGAAAGGTTCACCCAAAGATTTTCCGGCGCTATGGCTGCGCCGGGATAGCGGCTGTCGTCTTGTTTTGGATCAGGCATGAAATGAAAATCCCTATAAAGGAGATTGCGGAGGATCTTGCGTTAATGTTAACAGAATCCCTGAGAGATGTGCGGGATAATCATTTGTTCTGAGCGAACTATTCCCGAACATTCTGTGAATGTCGGGAATTACCGATTGTAATTGTTTGTCAGGTAAGGAATTAACGAATTCTTTACCTGACAAACTCAAATCTATGGTGTATAAAACAATACAATCAAGGCTATTTGTAACAAACCGCATTACAGATAGCCTTTTTTGTTTCTATGCCTTTTTTAAACTGATATATCCTGATTGCAGTATCACCCAGGGACACGGTGAAAAGCGTGATGTTTTTCAGCGCGCCCTAAAAACAAATTGAGAGGTATTGCCATGTCAACAGGAGGAGCAAGCGTTGTTATTGAAGCTTCTGCAAGCGAGCTGGAGGGTAAGTTGGTTTCCGGCGGCGGTGCAGCAGCAAGGCTTCACAAGGTTCCGGAGAGAATTCTTGGGAAAACACTGAAGAGCAAGATTGTGTCTGTCAAAGAAACCGTGGCGGCAATAAACCCGGAGCGATGTGTCAACTGCGGTACCTGCCGCGAAATTTGCCCGGCACAAGCAATCAAGGAAAACCAGCGTGCCATCTGTCACGTCTGTCCCACTTGCACCGAGATGCCGGGTATTTCTGTGGGCAAGATGAAGTCCCTGCCCACCGAGACATCCTGTACAACCGAATGCCCGCTGGGTATCAGCCCGCAAGGATACCTCGGGCTCACAAAGGCGGGAAAGTACGAAGAAGCGTATGAGTTGATTTGGGGAAAGAACCCACTACTCAGCGTGTGTGCCCGTGTGTGCCATCATCCGTGCGAGCTTGGATGCAAACGCGGGATTTTGGTGGACGAGCCCATCAAGATCCGTGAGATCAAACGCTACCTGAGCGAAAAGGTAAATTATACGCCGAAAAAGTACGCGCGTTTGTGGGAGGAGAAAATAGCTATTATCGGCGCAGGGCCGGCCGGTTTGACCGCGGGGCATTATCTGGCGCAGGCAGGTTACGATGTGACAATCTTTGAGGCGAACGAGGAAGCGGGCGGCATGCTCGTGCGGGCCATACCGGAATTCCGTCTTGACCGCGAGGCCGTCCGGGCCGAGATCGCAAAATTGGTCAAAGCCGGGCTCCACATCAAGCTGAACCAGAGGCTGAACAAATACGGCGCCGAAGAGCTCGGCAACGAATACGACGCCGTCATCGTGGCGGCAGGGTCTCCAAACAGCAGGGAACTTTTTATTGAGGGATGGCGCAACGCTGGTGTCATGACCGCGATGAATTTCATGGAGCATGTGAACAACAAACAAAAGCTCCGTAGGCATCTGGGCCAGTTGTTCAAGTTTGACGGCGGCAAGGCGGTGATCATCGGCGGCGGCAGTGTGGCCATGGATGTGGCTCGCACGGCTGTGCGCGTGGGCGCAAGCAAGGTGACGGTAGTCTCCCTGGAGAGCGGCGATGCGTTACCGGCGCATCCCTGGGAAAAGGCAGAAGCCATCGAAGAAGGCGTGGAGATCATCGAAGGGTATTGTCCGATCGAGTTTGAGACCGATCTGTATCCCACATTGAAAGCGGTCAAATTTTCCAAAGTGACAGAATTCACGAAAGACGCAAGCGGCAAGATCAATTTCGTCTCGGACGAGCACGATACGATTGAGATTGCGGCGGACTGGGTGGTTGAAGCAATAGGCCAGGGACACGACGAATTCTGGGACACCGTAAGGGAAGAGGGTGTGTTCTTCGCCGGCGACATTACTTCCGGCAAATGCTCCGTCGTGGACGCGATGGCTTCGGGCCGCCATACGGCCTTTGCCGTGGACGCGGCCCTACGCGGGCGTGCGTTGCGCGATCCGGCAGCCGAACAGGCAGATCGCCTCGTAGCAGCCCCTGTGGAAGAAAAACTGTTTCCTTACAATTTTCGCAAGATCATGCGACCTGAAACGCCGATGGCGCCGGCTTTTGAGCGCATCAAAAACTTTGTCGGCGTCGAAGGCGTATTCACCGATGAAGAGGCTTTCCGCGAATCCGACTGCTGTCTGGGTTGCGGCTACGAAGTAGTGGATATCGAAGAATGTTTAGGCTGCGGACTGTGTGCCAGGCTATGCCCAATGGGCAACGTCATAACCATGGTTGTAAAACCACAGAAGGAGAGTGTGCAATGAAAAGACAAGTCATAGTGGTCGGCGCCGGTCCGTCCGGATCAAGCGCTGCTTTCTACTGCGCCAAGCGCGGTCTGGATGTATTGTTGGTGGATAAGGAGCCTTGGCCGCGTGATAAAGTGTGCGGGGATGGGTGGCTGCCTTCATTAAAGCCATTTTTCCAGGACATGGGCATATATGAGGAGATGAAATCCCTCAACACCGTCAGCGGCGCGAACGAATTTATCCTTGCGAGCCCCAATGAGCAGGTGGTCACGTTTAGCCTGGGATCGCATGGGGACGGCGACGGCATGTTTATCATCCAGAGACGCATTGGGGATGATGTGGTCCGCCGCGCGGCCGTAAGGGGCGGCGCAGAGTTTCTGGACAATTTCGACGTGACCGATCTTGTCATACACAGGGGCAAGGTATCGGGCATACGCGGGTACCTGCGTAACCAGCCGATTGAAATGGAGGCGGATGCTGTCATCATCGCAAACGGCTCCCACTCCATGCTGGCCCGCCGCTTGGGCATATTCAATGAAGATCCGTCCCTGTCCATGTTTGCGGCAAGGGGCTACTTCACGAACCTGCCGCCCGAATTGAAGCCCGGCACGGTATTGCAGTTTTACTTGCCCGAGGGTATACCCAATTACCACAAGGCACGCAAAAGTATGTCCTTTGGCTGGATATCCGCCCACGACAAGCCCGGTTGTGGTACTCTGGGGCTTGTGATCCCGATAGAAACCATTGAGGCGTTGGAGATGTCGCTGGAAGAGGTCTTCAACTGGTTTGTAAATCACTCTAAAAACGGGCAGAGGTTTTTCAAGGGGGCAAAGCTGGCCGATGAACTGAAAGGCTGGCGGCTGTTGGGCTGTACCGAGGTGCAGAAAAACTACGCCCAAGGCGCGTTGTTGATCGGCGACGCATGCTCCCAGGCGGAATGTGCCCACTTCTACGGCATCCCCGCAGGCATGATGTCGGGCAAGATCGCCGCCGCTGTGCTGGATGACATCTTTGCCACAGGCGACGATTCCGAAGCTGCCTTTGCCAGGTTCCACACGATAGTGAGCGAAAAGCTTAACTCTCAGTATAAATTTTACCAGCAGTTCCGCCAGATGGTGCATTTCGACATTGAAAACGTCAACAAGATGAATGAGTTTGCTGTAAAGAACTTTAAGGGCGTCCCCGAGTACAGCACCGTCATGTACCGGTTTGTCACTGAGGTCCTGGGCAAAACGATGCCTCATCCTCCGGCGGCCGCAGAGCGTCTGTCACAGTGATGCAGGCAAGAATATAACCACGGGGTAACACGGAGTTTTACGGAAAATATTGAGAATTCTATATAAAAACCCTGGGTAACTCCGTGTCCTCCGTGGTTTTTTGCGGTACCGCAGGGGGCCAGGGTAGCGCAAAGGGCTGGGCGCCGTTTTTAAAGGGAGAACACTTTGCATGAAATTACTGCGTCACGTTTCCGTTTTGTGTTGTACCTTGTTGTTGCTTTCGCCCTGGGCGCTGTACTCTCAGGACTTTTCCTCTCTCGACAGGGATCTGTCGGAACTAGAGAGCTTGATTCAAGATACGCTGGCGAACTCAGAGGAGCAGCAGAAACAATTGGACGACTTACGGAAGAACTTGACCGAGAGCGGGGAATTAATCAGGAATTACGAGACCATACTAGCAGAGCGGGAGAGCTTGTTGAAGGACTTGCGGACACGGCTGGCCGAAATGTCCGAAACCTACAGGAAGCAGTCGGCCTTGTCGGAGAAATACGAAAGAAGCTCAAGGTTCTGGAAGACTTTTACGCTGATAGCGGTTCCAACGGCGGCGGTTCTGGGCGGGAGCCTGGTCTGTGGACTTGACCCCATTAGGTAGAGTCTGTCTATAAAGTCGGTTACTTTGTGGACAGACCTTGCATTTTCTCACCTAAAGGTTACGAAAATGCAGATTTTAAGGTAGTCTGTTCATAATGTGTCTACATTATGGACAGACACTAATTAGAGCGGGAAACGGGAGTCGGACCCGCGACATCGACCTTGGCAAGGTCGCGCTCTACCACTGAGCTATTCCCGCAAAAAGGGACCATAAAAAGTCCATTAATGAGCCGCGAAGGGATCGAACCTTCGACCCCCAGATTAAGAGGCTCCTGTTGCACGGCCTGGTATTTCCTTATAGCGTAAGCAATTACTTATCCTGTAAAGAATTGGACATATTCCAATTATTCTATATTTTCGGGATTTTGTCAATAGTTCTCGAATTCCTGCACAATTCATGCACACTTTCGGACAAAAAAAAGCCCCGGTTTCCTGGGGCATGGCTTCAAAGGAAGGGTATCTTTTTCTTAACTACGAGCTTGAAGACAGCAAAGGCCACGGCCCCTATAATCACCGCTCCCATGGTGATTACGGCCGCAACCAGCTTCCAGATAAGCGTGTTTTTTTTGGCAATGGTCAAATCCTTCTTGGCAAGGTTTTTATAGGCCCAAGCCAGGTCTTGGTCCCGCTCCTGCATCCTCTGGCCTATTTGCTCGTTGAACGCTTTCAATCTCTCGTTGGACCGCGATAACTGCCCTGACAAACTCATCAACTCGCCGTAGCCAGTCCGCAAGGTCTGTATTTCCCTGTTCAAGCTCACCAAGGTACTGCTCTGCTGCTCGTAGATTTTCTGACCCTGACTGTATAATTCGCTCCAAGTCATCGATATACTGTCGCTGTCGCTCAATTTCAAGTCGTTGCTCTGCGACCAGAGAGGCGTTCTCCCAACCGCTGATAACAGCAGGCCGGCCAGAAGTGCAACCGATAAAAAGCGCCGATAAAATAACCATAACATAAATCATCCTCCTCATAGTATTTCTCCTCAATGAATTAAAAGGCCCATCAGAGTAGCAATGGCACATCCACCAATGAGCATGAAAAAATAAATCCAGTTTTCTTTTGGCTGTTTCATGCCGTCATTTTCTTCTTTACGGCCTGTCTGAAGGCATCGAACTGCTCCGGGCGCCTCGTCCAAAGGCGCGGACAATCCTTCCATCCGACCACAAGATGGTGGGTGCCAATATCGTCAATGGTAAGGTTATTGTCCTTCAGGAGTTTTGCGACAAGTTCTGTCGCCGATACGAGCGTTTCCGGGGAGAAGTTTCCATCAGTGTCAACAGTGCATAGTTCAATCCCGATTGTGCAGTTGTTCGGGCTATTAACATCCGGCCTTTCAGCATAGGCCCCGAATTTTGCTCTGGCCCAATCGGTATATATCCGTCCGGAGGCGGGGTCTTTCTGTAATGACCCGCAGTGATAGGCCACTTCGTTGTCCGGTACGGCATGGTAAATATCGCCGTTGAGGTCAATGATATATTGGGCGCTGGAATAGTGTTTATCCTTCGCACAGGTAAATTCGAAGAAATTCCAGGTACTCATTGCCCGTTGGCCGCCTACTCCTACCCAATGCAGGATTATTCCTTTCACAGCCCCCAGGGGCCGCCCGGGGCGGGAATACTGGTTAACCGTCAAAAGTTTTTCGATGATTTTCATTCTATGCCTCTGAATTAATTACCTTTCAAAGCCCGGATGTAGTTTTCGTTTTTTTCAATCCACTCTTTGCTGTTCTCTCCACCGCTTCTCTGGTATACCTCTATTTTTGCATAGCAGGCTTCCATAACCGGATCAATAAATAATCCCCTGCAACGCTCGATCAAAGAGCGTAGATAGGCATCAAATTCCGGTGTATGGAACTCCGGGCATTGCATATCGCAGTGCCATTCCACAACCTTTACATTTCGTTTAATGTCAGCGTGGACACGTTCAATCCAGGCGATGTTTTTCTTCTCATCTGAGAAGGTTTTGGTAAAATGGTTTTGCGTGATGGATATGTCTAACGGATTAAGGACCCGATCAACCATTGCCTCAGATACTAATTTATTGGTACTTGGCAGTTCCGCTAGTACCGTTTCCCGCAGGTTGTTCAGGGCCACACGGCATTTGAGCTTGCAGGTATCATCTATCCGCTGTATCGGCACTCCGATGGAGATACTGCCGATCTCAATATTTCCGGCTTTGAGCTTCCCGCCTCGCCGAAAATATACATAAAGCATAACTATGCCAAAAATCACAACGGCGGCGATTATCGCCACGTTCAAGGTGTTTCCGTTTGCCAAATCCCCGGCGATATTAGTTTGTAATAAGTTCATGCTTCCACCTGCCCCAATTCCGCCCATGCCCCGTTTACAATGTATATGGTCTCATTAGTCGGTTTTATTATCGCAATACTGGATGCGCTTATCCGGCCAGGGTCAGGCAGGTCAGCTATATCAGCCTCGCTGTCAATCGAAAGCTCGATTTTTTCTCTTGTTACCCCATCAGCATCCAGAATCCATTTCCTATCGCTTATTGAAACCGCCATAAACTCCTCCCTGGAAAATAAAAAAGCCCTCTATGGCGACACCGTTTCCAGTATCAACAGAGAGGGCTTCCGTGTATTCGGTCAGCTCTTGTCTTTAATCTTTAAGATAAAGATATAGAACAAAAATTCAAGAACGTCAATCCCCCTTAGAGCCCCAGCCGCTTTACAAGGGGGGATAAAACGCCGATAATGGCTTTATAGGCGACCCATTTGATGGTAAACCTATAGGGCTATGGCTGTGCAAGGGTGCGTTTCCCGCTTCGGGGCGGCAACTGGAACAATACATCGAATGCGGGCCTCGGGGCGCTGAATCTGAATAATCTTCGCGCGATCGTGAACAACAACGTGGG
>JAISZT010000079.1 GCA_031284485.1 Desulfovibrio sp. | reverse complement strand
CCTGTCAAGACATTTGGAAGAGGCGCTTTGTGCATTTGAAGCTCAGCCTGATCAAGTAAAAAGCATTACCGGCTGGGACTGGATAATTAATGCTGTTTCTAACGCAAATTAGAATTACACAGGAAGCCCGGAAAAAATCAGCGCCAGCGGGCCAGAAATTCCGCCGCGCTTTTGCCTTCATCCAGGTGCGTCAGAAGCGCGCTGCCAAACACCACCGCATCCGGCTGCGCGTCCTCCGGCAGACTTTCCAGTTGCGCGGGATTTCGCAACCCGAAACCCAGAGCCACGGGAACAGTAAAGACGGAACGGGCGCGGCGGATGGTCTCTGCCGCCTGTGAAGCGAGGGCGTTCTGTTCTCCTGTAGTCCCCATAATGGAAACGACATAGACATATCCTTCATTTTCCGAGGCATAAAGGGCCATCCTATTTTTGTCGGTATTTGGCCCAACAAGCGCTATCAGAGCTATTCCGTGTTTTTTCAAAATGCCGCGCAACGGCGCTGATTCCTCAAAGGGCAGATCCGGGACGATAAGACCGTGCACGCCCGCGGCCTTTGCGTCTTTGGCCAGATTTTTAAAGCCGTATTGTAAAAAAGGATTCAAATACCCCATCAGCACCACGCCGGTGGTGATCAGGCCTTTGCGTTCCGTAAGCTCCGTGATGATTTGCCGCAGATTGACGCCGTCGCTCAGGGCGCGCCGCGAAGCGTTTTCCACAACAGGGCCGTCAGCGACAGGGTCGGAAAACGGAACGCCGATTTCAATAATGTCAGCGCCGTTGTCGTTCAACTCCATAAGCGCGGGCCAGAAACGCGTTGCGTCGGGAAATCCGGCCGTCAAAAATGGAATCAGCGCAGGACGTCCCTCAGACATGGCGGCACGAATTTTTTTTTCGAGTATATTCACAGCTATTCCCCCTCAAGGGATTTTACAACAATACCCAGGTCTTTGTCGCCCCTGCCGGAGAGATTGACAACCACGTCACTGCCGGGGGCAAAGTGGAGTGGGTGGTTCAGAACAAAGGCGAGCGCGTGTGATGATTCCAGAGCGGGCAGTATGCCTTCGGTTTTACAAAGATGATGAAAGGCAGCCAGAACATTGGCGTCTTTAACCATTTCATAGCGTACGCGTCCGCTTTTTTGCAGCCAGGCGTGTTCGGGGCCGACGCCCGGGTAATCAAGCCCGGCGGAAATGGAGCTTGAGGGTTCAATCTGTCCATCGTTGTTTTGCAGCAGCATGGTGTAGTTGCCGTGCAGCACGCCGGGCGCGCCTAGGTTGAGAGGCGCGGAATTAAAACAGCCGGGGTCGCCGATTCCGGCGGCCTCCACACCGAACAGGCGAACAGACAAATCTTCAAGAAAAGGATGAAATATGCCGATGGCGTTGGAGCCGCCACCCACGCAGGCCACAACGGCGTCAGGCAGTTTGCCTTTTGTTTCCACAAACTGCGCGCGTGTTTCCTTGCCAATGACACATTGCAGTGTGCGCACAAGCGTCGGGAAGGGGTGCGGGCCTGCGGCCGTGCCAAAGCAGTAATGCGTTGTCCGCTGGTTGCTGATCCAGTACCGTAATGCTTCATTGATGGCGTCCTTGAGCGTGCGTGTGCCGCTTTCCACCGCGCGCACCTCCGCGCCCAGGAATTTCATGCGCATGACGTTGGCGGACTGGCGCTCCACATCATCAGCCCCCATAAAAACGGTGCAGGCCATACCCAGACGCGCCGCGGCAGCGGACGTGCCGACACCGTGCTGACCCGCGCCGGTTTCGGCAACAAGGGCTGTCTTGCCCATGCGCTTTGCAAGCAGCGCCTGCCCAAGCGTGTTGTTTATTTTGTGCGCGCCGGTGTGCAGCAAATCCTCACGCTTGAGCCAGAGGTTGAAACCAAGTTCGCCCGAAAGAGTGGAGCAGAGCGTCAGGGGCGTTGGGCGTCCGGCATAATTGCGCAACAAGTCGTCAAGTTCACTTTGAAAATCTGGAGCCGGAAGAATTTCGTTCATGGCCGCTTCCACTTCCAGAAGCGGCGGGATGAGTAGCTCGGGGACAAAACATCCGCCGAATTCGCCGAAATATCTGTTTTTCATGCTGTATCCCCACTGTTTTGCATACGGGCAATTTTTATGGCGGATTCCATCAGAACCGCATTTTTTTTACCCGGAGCGTCTTCAATTCCCGAATTCAGATCCACGCCGTCAGGGGCGCATTGGGACAGCGCGCGGCGTATGTTTCCGGGGTTAAGTCCCCCGGCCAGCATCCAGGGGCGCGGAATTTTCAGGCCGTACAAATCATTCCACTCAAGGCGTTTTCCGCTTCCGCCGCCGGCAAGCCCGGCGTCAAGCAAATACCAAGCGCAGGCCGCGGCGTGTTTTTGCAGTTCATTGTGCAACAACGCCCGGTGCGTGTATTTGTCCGGCCAGATTGTCCTGATAACGCGGTTCACGCCAATTTTATACGCGCAATCAACACTCTGCCGACCATGAAGCTGGGCAAAATCCAGCCGCGCCCGCTCCATGATATCCAGAATTTCCTCTTCCTGCTGATCCACAAATACACCTGTTCGCAGCATATTTCCAGTGGCAAGAGATCCGGCCTCGGCAGGGGGTATATATCGCGGGCTTTTGAGGTGAAAGACAAATCCGCAGAATTGCGCGCCAAGGAGGACAGAGGCGTCCGCGTCTTCCTGTCTGGTCAAGCCGCATATTTTAATTTGCATGACTGTTGTCCTGGTTTTGATCGTAGAGAAGGGTTGTCAGATTTGCGCCCGGCCGCCCGTCCTTCATAAGCGAACTTCCGGCGAGTACGGCCTGATATCCGGCATCGGCCGCCTGCACAAGATGTTCGTGGCGGCTGATGCCGCTTGCGGCCACCCATAGTTCGCGCCCTTCTGGGGGGTAGCGCATGGCCAGCTCGCGGCAGGCCGTTCTGTCCACCACAAGGCTGTCCAGATCCCTGGCGTTTACCTGGATTATGCGCGCTCCGCTTTCACGCGCCGTATGCAGATCCTGAGCGTCAAATACCTCGACAACAACCTGTATGCCCGATTTCTCCGCCAATTCCCGCAAATGCCGCAATTGAGCCGCATTGGGGGTAAGACGAACAATCAGCAACAGAGCTGAAGCCCTGGTCGCCGCCGTGGCCAGCACTTGCAGGGGATCAAAAATAAAATCCTTACGCAGCAAGGGCAGGGGAGAGGAGGGATACACATCCGGGGCGGCGGCCCTTTCCAGAAAAGACAACTTTCCGTGAAAATACCGTTCTTCCGTGAGAATAGACAATGCCCTCGCCCCGGCAACGGCATATTGCCGTGACGCCTCTTCCACCTCAAGACTTTCGCAAATCACGCCCAGTGAAGGGGAGGCCCTTTTGTACTCGGCTATCACGGCGACCGGGGCTTTTGCCGAGGGCGTTCGCAGGGCCGCGGCAAAATCGGGACGGCGCATGTCCGGAATTTCAGGCAATCCGCCTTGTTCCGCGGCCTGGCGCAACGCTTCAACTTCAGACATTTTTGCGGTATAAAAGCGCTCAAGCCGCATTCAGCACCCTCCTTCCCAATCCTGAAGCGACAGCCTCACGGGCGCGCGCCATGCAATGCTGCATATCCATATTTTCTTCCAGCAGATAGAGGGACAGGCCCACATTAAGAGTCACCATATCGCGCATTGGCTGCGGCCCTCTGCCTTCAAGTATTTCTTTCAGAACGGCGACAGCGTCATCCTTGTCTTTCACGGCCAATTCTTCAGATGTGCACGGCCGGATGTTAAAATCAGACGGATCCAGCGACAGGGGGCTTATTGCGCCGTTGTGCAGCAAGGCGATTTTTGCCGGGCCAATGGGCGTCACTTCGTCATAGTCGCCCGCGCCGCAGACGACGGCGGCGCGATACAAGGACGATTGAAGCAGTGTTTCGGCGATCAACCGCACAAGTTCCGGCATTGCCACTCCCATCAGCAGATGGCTGGGGCGGGCCGGATTGATCATCGGGCCAAGAATATTAAAAAGCGTCCGTACGCCCAATTCTTTGCGCACAGGGCCAATGTTTTTAAACGATGGATGATAATGGGGGGCAAAAAGAAAAGCGAAATTACGCTGTTTTATCATTTCAGCAACAGAATCCGGGTTTTCGTCCAGAGTAAGGCCAAGCCCTTCCAGCGCGTCGGCGCTGCCGCACTTGGAGGAAACAGCGCGATTTCCGTGTTTTACAACAGTATAGCCCATGCCCGCCAAGGTGAGTGAAGTTGCCGTGGAGCAATTGAACGAGTACCGTCCGTCCCCGCCGGTGCCCACAACGTCAATGCAAGTGCAGGAAACGCCGTTGACGCGCACGGCGCGCGACAAGGCCGCGCGGGTGGCGTGGGCCAGTTCAAGCGCGCTTTCCCCCTTCATGCGCAATGCCATCAAAAAGCCTCCGGCCTGGGCCGGCGTCATTTTTCCGTCCATCAGCGCGCCAAAAGCGCTGGCCGCCATGTCGGCCGTCAGGTCTTCTCTTCTTGCCAGCCGTTCCAGAATGCCGTCCAGACTGATTGACGCGGCGTCTGAGGTAAGAACCGCCTGGGGAAAATTGCCAAGCAGGCGCAATCCGTCCGGGGTAAGTATGGATTCAGGGTGAAATTGCACGCCAACCCAGGGGCGGTCGTTGTAGCGCAAAGCCATGACTTCGCCTTCGGACGCCCGCGCCGTTACCGTGAAACGCGAAACTGCGGCATTCTCGTCAGCCTTCACCAGAAGGGAGTGATATCTGCCGACTGTCAAAGGGTTTGGCAGCCCGTCAAACAGGCCCGTGCCGTCGTGCACGATTTCGGACTGTTTGCCGTGCATGATGCGGGGCGATATTTCAATTTTCGCTCCGGCAAACAGCCCGAGCAATTGATGCCCCAGACAAACTCCAAGTACGGGAACGCGCGGATCAAGCTTGCCCAAAAATTCCAGACAAAGACCGGCGTTGGCGGGGTGGCTTGGCCCTGGTGAAATGCAGACCATTGAAAGTTTTGGATCTTTCGCTATTTCAAGCAGCGCCGGGTCGTCGTTGTGCAGGATGGTCGGGCTTTTTCCCAAGGCGTAAAAAGCCTGCACCAGATTGTAGGTAAACGAGTCGTAGTTATCTATGAGCAGAAACATTTTTTATTCCTCCGCCTGCAATACCATGCGCATGATGGCTGATTTGTTGTACACTTCCTTCCATTCCAGTTCGGGATCGGAATCGTGAACAATGCCGCCTCCGGCCTGCCAGAAAAGGTTGCCGTCGCAAGTCCACATGCTGCGGATGGTAATGCCCATGTCAAGATTTATCTTGTCCTTGTCCAGCCCAATCCAGCCGATGCAGCCCGCGTAAGGGCCACGCGCCCTGCCTTCCATCTCGCGTATGATCTCCAGTGCGCGCACCTTGGGCGCGCCGGAAACCGTGCCAGCCGGGAATGTCGCCGTCAGCACGTCCAGAGCGTCCAGATTGTCGGCCAGTCTGGCCGTGACCCTGCTTGTCAGGTGCATTACATGGGAAAAGCGTTCCACTTCCATGTAGCGTTCCAGATTGACGCTGCCCGGCCTTGCAATCCGCCCCAGATCATTGCGCCCCAGATCGACAAGCATGACATGCTCGGCGCACTCCTTGGGGTCATCTCGCAATTCAGCGGCAAGACGGGTGTCTTCCAGATCGTCTTCACCGCGTTTTCGTGTGCCCGCGATGGGCGCGAGGAGCAGTTGCCCTCCGTTGCAACGCACCATGACTTCCGGTGAGGAGCCAAAGAGTGAAAGGGTGGGGAAACGCATAAAAAACATATAGGGTGAAGCGTTAAAGCGGCGCATACGTCTGTATAGCTCAAAGGCGTCGCCGTCAAACAGGGTGGAGAAACGTACGGAAGGAACAATCTGAATCGCCTCGCCCTGATATAGCATTTCCTTGATGCGCGTGACGCAATTTTTGTAGCCCTGCTCATCCGGTTCAGATTTTATACCGGCAGGATCAAAAAACCGTCCTGGTTTACCCTTGCTTACGGCATTCGGCGCGGAATGCCTTGTTCCTAGGTTTATCTGGCAGAGGCGGTTGTACAGATGATCAAAAACCAGCACCGTAGCTGGCAAAGCCAGCAAACACTCCGCCTCATCAGGCGGCATGACGGCGCCAAGTTTCGCGCAAAACACCCCTGCCATGCCAAAGCCCAGATATCCGTACAGGGCGCGCGTAATCGGCGGCAGATTCGGAATATCTTTCGGGGGCGCGATGTGCAGACATTTCATGAGAGCGCGCAGGCCGTCCACAAAGGGAAATCCCTCAAATTTTTTTAACGGCGCAAGTCGTTCGTCCTCTATGGCAAGGGTCAACTTTCCTTCGGCACAAGAAATAAACAGAGCCATATCGCATGCCAGGACGCTGTATCGCCCCCAACGCCCATCTACTTCAGCACTCTCCAGCAGAATGCCGTTGCCTTCACCCACCATGCCCATAAACAGGCTGATGGGCGTGTCCATATCCGCCGGAAGCCAACGGGCGGATTGTTGCAGCATAAGCGGCTGCGCGTTCTCCGCGGTATTCATCAGCACACTTCCTTTGTGTTAGGGTGAAAAAAAACGCCGCCTCACTGGGAGACGGCGTCAATTACTGCTGACCATACGAACAAACAAGTCTACGTCCGCACCTCTCCCTCAAGGGTATTCATACGCCACCACCAAGGATTGAAAAGAACTGCGGAGAAGGTATTCATAAAGTTGTCCATTAGACCAGGACGGCATTGTTGTCAATAAAAATATGAGGCCATGACCACATTGGCGCAATTTTTTACTCGGCTGCCTTGTCACGCGCCTTATTTCGCAGCATGTTGCCGGCCACCACAATGCCCCTGGTTCCGGCTTCACCGGCGATTTGCGCAAGATCAGCCAGATTTTTGTCGCGTTCGCCAAAAACTTTCAGGAGCATGGGCAAATTCACGCCGGTCACCACTTCCACATTATGTTTTCCAAGCAACGAGAGCGCGAGATTTGTAGGCGTGCCTCCAAACATGTCCGTAAGAATGATCACGCCGGCGCCCTTGTCCAGCAGTTGCGCCGCGTCATCCAGACGACGGACAGTGTCGGGAACCTGATCAGATATTTCAACGCTGATGGAACTGCAATCGCTTAAGGGGCCTAAAATAAACTCGGCTGTCCGCAGGATGGCCGCTCCATAGTCGGCGTGAGACACAACTATGATTCCTACCTGTGCAGATGTGGCGTTATCCATGTGTTGTCTCGCGGTATTTTTTTATTGGTTGAGTTCAAGGTGGCGGTGTTCCAGCGAAACCAGATAGTCCGCCTGATGAAGTGATTTGAAAATATCTTCAGCCACGGCTACAGATCGATGCCGCCCCCCGGTACAGCCTATGGCGATGGATACGCGGTAGCGTCCCTCGTTTTCCATGAGAGGAAGCATAAAAAAAAGCAATTCAAGAAGTTTATCACGAAAGGCAAGAACATTTTGAGAGGCAAAAATATACTCGCTCACCTTGCTGTCCTTGCCGGAAAGCGGGCGTAGTTCCTCCACAAAATAGGGATTCGGCAGAAAGCGCAGATCAAATACCATATCCGCTTCACGCGGCACCCCATATTTAAAACCAAAGGAAATGAGATTGACGCGCAGTGTTCGCAGACGGTTTTTACTGTTACTCCATCGTTTCTGGATGGCTCTGCGCAAATCATGGATAGAAAAATGCGTGGTGTCAATAACCAGATCCGCCATATCGCGCAACGGCTTCAAACTGTTGTATTCCTCAGAAAGCGCCGCTTCAAGCCCAACGCCTTCGCCTTCCAGCGGATGCGGCCTGCGCGTGGTGGCGTAACGGCGTATGAGTTCCTGCGTATCAGCCTCAAGAAACAGCAACAATATTTTGATGTCCTGCGCCGCCATATCATCCAGCGCCGTGCAGATTTCTTCCGGGAAATTGCTTTGCCGCATGTCCATGCCAAGGGCAATGCCGTTAAAGTGGGACATGGATGGGCGTTCCATCATGCAGGCCATTTCCAGAGCAAGGCTTGCTGGCAGGCCGTCAACAGTGAAATAGCGCAAATCTTCAAAAACCCGCAAAGCGGTGCTTTTCCCGGCACCGGAAAGACCGGTGACAATGCAGACCCGGGTATGCCCGGGAAAAGTTTTTTTGTTATGCGCTGCCGACATGTTTGTCTGCAATGCTACAACACAGGGTCAATCAGGGCATATCCCCCTGATCGTCTGTGATAGATAACATTTACGCGGTTATATTCTGCGTTCAGAAAAACAAAAAATTCGCCGCCGATAGAATCCAACTGCATTATTGCTTCATCCAGGTGCATCGGTTTTGGCGTGAAACGGTCTGTGCCAAGGACAGACGGATTGTCTTCTGTCTGCGCGTCAACATGATAGGTGAACACATCCACATTGGCGTTGCGCGCTTTACGCCGCTGTTCTTTAATGCGGGCCACCTGGCGTTTAATCTGCGCTTCAATTTTTTCAGTAACCAGATCAATTGCGGCATACATGTCAGTGGTCTGATCCGAAGCGTTTATATGCAGCCCCTCGCCGTTGGCGGTAACTTCACAACGGTGTCTGAATTTGTCCACGGTAAGCACAACGCCGACATCCAGTCCGGAAGATTTTCCAAAAAATCTTCCGAGCTTTTCCATACGGCGCTGGGCATATTTTTTAAGATGTTCGGAAGCTTCAAAGTTTTTGAAGGCGAAAGAAATATTCATTATATCCTCCTGTTTGTTATGTTAAAATCAAAAATGATCCTTTCGTCTGGACGAAGAGGGAATGTCAAGCGCCGTGCGGTATTTTGCCACAGTGCGTCTGGCGATGTTCACTTTCAGGGAGTCTTTGAGCATTTCGCCAATACGTTCGTCACTCAAAGGCTCCTTGGAGTTCTCTTCAGAAATATATTTTTTTATTAAAGCTTTTACACTTTCCGAGCCAACGTGCGTCCCGTCATCCAGTTCCAGTCCGCTGTTAAAGAAAAATTTCAATTCAAAGATTCCGTGCGGCGTGGCCATATATTTATTTGTAGTTATTCGGCTTACCGTCGATTCGTGCATTTCTATGTCGTCCGCAATATCTTTAAGAATAAGTGGAACAAGTTTTGTAACGCCGTCCTCAAAAAACTTTTTTTGGTAACGCACGATGCTCTCGGCAACTTTATACAATGTACGGTTTCGTTGCTGAAGAGCCTTTATAAGCCATGTTGCCGAACGAATTTTTTCCGAGCAGAATTCTTTGTCTTTTTCAGACGACAGCTTTGTATCCATTTGACAGAGATCAGAAAGCATCAGTTGCGGCAGCCCTTCATCATTGAGAATAATGATAAATTCATTATCCATTTTGTGTACAAAGATATCAGGGCTTACATAGGTTGGCTCTCCACCGCCGAAACTTGCCCCAGGCATGGGTTCAAGGCTTTGAATAATATCAAGATATTCTTTAAATTCATACATGGTTAATTTAAATTTGCGCAATATGGGCTTGTAGCGTTTTTCTTCAATATCTCCAAGGTGTGATTGTATAAGTTCAACCAATATGGCGTCTCTGTCGTAGTGCAAATTTTTAACCTGGATCAACAAACATTCGCTGGCGTCACGCGCAGCCACGCCGACAGGGTCAAAAAGCTGCACATGTTCAAGCACAGAACGCACTTCATTGGGGGACGCCAGACACATTTCAGAAATTTCTTCAATGGTTGCGCTTAAATATCCTGTAGGTTCAATGTTGCCGATGATGACTTCACCGATAGCCTTCTGGGCGTCGGTCAATGTGGACAAACGCAACTGCCAGAGCAGATGCCCTTCCAGTGTTGGCTTGGCGGTATAGCGGGCTTCAAGGGAAGAAATTTCCTCGACTGCCTCAAATTCACGTGATTGCATAAGTTTCGGGGTGCTGGCAAATTCGCCGAGATAGTCTTCCCAGTCGGCGTTGCGCGCCAGTTCCGTGCCGTAGGCATCGTCTTCACGGCTTCGTTCATCTTCCGTCTCGGAAGAAGCCGCATCTTCGGCAATACTTTCCTCAAGGAATGGATTTTCCTGCAATTCCTGTTGTACCGTTTCCATGAGTTCGATGCGTGAAAGTTGAAGAAGTTTAATAGCTTGCTGCAACTGCGGGGTCATGATCAGTTGCTGGGAAAGTTTTAACTGCTGCCGGAGTTCAAGTGCCATAAATACTTTAAATATTAAGTTAATGGTGCTGTGGCATCTCTTATTACAAAAATTGTGCCATATATTGAAATAATATGCAATAGCTAAGAGTTGTAAAATTATTTTGCTGTGTTAAAATGATATGCGCGCCTGAAATCAAACGAAAGCCGAAATCTTTATGCATTGCGTTAAAATCATCGCCGCCGATATGGCAAACGCAAACGTCGAAAATAAAAAACTTGCTCAATGGCGGATATATTGGGAAAGTGGCACACATTAGTTGACTGAAAAATTAAGGAGAAATTACATGAGCGTACTTCTTATCAACGGCAGCCCCCGTCCCAAGGGCTGTACATTTACGGCCCTGTCCATTGTGGCGAACCAGTTGGAAAAAAACGGCCTGCAAACTCAACTGGTGCAGCTTGGCGCCCAGCCGGTGCGTGACTGTATAAGCTGTTACAAGTGTGCCAAAACCGGGCAGTGTGTTTTCAAGGACGATCAGGTGAACGAGCTTGTCGACACACTGGCCGGGGCCGAGGCTCTGGTCGTCGGCTCGCCCGTCTATTATGCCGGGCCGAACGCCTCGATCTGCGCGTTGCTGAACAGAGTATTCTTTATGAAATCGTCAAAGTACGCCTTCAAACCGGCCGCCGCCGTGGTCAGTTGCCGCCGGGGCGGCGCCAGCGCTTCCTTTGACCGTCTCAACAAATATTTCACCATCGCCCGTATGCCCGTTGTCGCGTCCCAGTACTGGAATTCCGTTCACGGCAACACGCCTGACGAAGTGATGCAAGACAAGGAAGGCCTGCAGGTCATGCGCGCCCTGGGGGACAACATGGCATGGCTTGTCAAGTGCATAGCCGCGGGCAAGGCCGCGGGCATAAACACCCCGACGCCCGAATCATGGGAAGCGACGAATTTTATTCGCTGACAGGTTTTTTGCGTAAACAAAAACGGACAGCGCCCCTGCTGATCCTGGCTTCAATGCCGCCGGGCAACTGGAAGCGGGTATTTCCACGCCCTTCACTCCAGGCTTTATCCAAGGCGAGAAGTGTTTTTGCTCTGGCGTGGCTCCGGCATTGGGTGTAGCCTATGCTTTTATGATAGAGCCGCAATCTGGCGGCGGGGTGCAAAGCGCGCAGCAGTTCCACGGGCAGCGTCAGGCTATCTTCATCCGCCTGCCAGGGCTGGGCCGCGAGCGCGCTTTTCAGATGCTCTTCCCAAAAATCACTGTCGTGTCGCGCCAGTTGCCAAAGACTGGCCGTTGCTTTGTCCAGAGAGGGATTTTCCCTGCGCAGCAAGGGCAGCACAGTGTGACGCAGGCGGTTGCGTTTGTAACACAGGCTTGCGTTACTTTCATCTTCCTGCCACGTAATGTCGCATTCCCGCAGCAAAGCTCTGAACGCGTCCGGCTGTTCCTGAAGAAGGGGACGGAGCAGATGACGCGCATCGTCGCGCGCCTTCATGCCGCCAAGCGCCGGCCAGCCAGCGCCGCGCACAAGACGCAGCAGAACATCCTCGGTCAGATCCTTGCTGTGGTGCCCGAGGGCAATAAAATCCGCATGCAGAGCCTTGCGCTCCTCTTCAAAAAACGCATAACGCAGTTTGCGTCCGGCTTCTTCCGTCCCGATGCGTTCCCGAGCGGCAAAAGCGGCCACATCCGCCTCACGCAAGACGCAGACAATGCCCAGACGCGCGCAAAGCGCTGCCGCCTGTGCCGCTTCTTGCGCCGCGGTTGGCCGCAACTTGTGATTTACAGTGACGGCGGAAATGGCAAAATTACACCGGGGCAGGAGAATATGCAGAATAACAGCAAGAGCGGAAGAATCCGCCCCGCCGGAAACCGCCAGCACAAATCGCGCCCCATGCCGTATATGCAAATCCCGCAGCAGAAAATGTTCCACATTCAGGCACAGTCTGGCGGCGGCAGGGGAGAGACGTTGCAGCGCGAGGGGAAAATGCATGGCCGTTCAGGTGACAATCTGACAATCGGACAAACATTGATCCAGCCAGGTCATCATATATGACCGTAGCCCGCTTTCCGCATAGCGCACGCATTCACAGCGCAGAGCCCCCCGCGCCCGGACAAGCAGTTCCAGCCGCAGACTGTCCGGCAGCAGTTCCAATCCCATGACATGGGGGCCGCAGCTTTTCTCGTGTTCCATTTGCAGTCGCGATAAATGTCCATGCGGCACAGGCAGCCAGAAAAAAGAGTCCAGCACGGAAACAAGATTCATATTTTTTAACGAGGCCGCCATTGTTTGCACATTTTCAGCGGTCAGGTCATCAATCATATAGTAGCGCATTACTCTCCTCGCCGTTGTCAGGCGCGTTGTCCAGGTTATAAATGCGTCGCAGGATACCGACGCGGCGGGCGCTGTCTTCCTGTGACATTCCGCCGCGCTTGAGAAACATGATGGGATCGTGATTAAGTTTGCGCATCAGAGCATTGACCATTGCCTCCAGGGCCATACGCTCCTTGTCGTCAACCTGCCCAAGCCGTTTCAGGGTTTTGGCAAGTTCGTTCCGCGCTATGCGTTCATTGCGTTTTATGAGATCGACGATTGTGGGCTGAACATCCAGATTTGAGAGCCATCGGGCAAAAGACGCGACTTCCTCATCCACAATGAGGGCGGCCTTGGCCGCTTCATCACGGCGGCTTGCCATATTTTCTTCAACTATTTCTTTAAGGTCATCTATGTCATAGAGGTACACATTGTCCAGATTGTTGACATCGGGATCAATGTCGCGTGGCACGGCAATATCTATAAAGAACATTGGACGGTTTTTACGCGTTTTGAGTACGGATTTGATTGCTCTCGCATTGAGCAACGGTTCTTCCGAACCTGTTGATGTTATAACGATATCGACATCTGTAAGGCACCCGGCAAGCTGATCAAAGGGGAAAGCGCGTCCACGAAACTGTTCCGCCAGAGCCTGACCCCTGGCATACGTCCGGTTTGTCACAAAAATTTCGCTGACGCCTGTTTGCAGAAGATGCGTAGCCGCAAGCTCGGCCATCTCTCCCGCTCCAACAAGCAGCACTTTTTGCGTGCGCATATCGCCAAAGATGCGTTTGGCAAGCTCTACCGCCGCATAACTGATGGATACGGCGTTTGAAGCAACGGCTGTTTCATTGCGCACTCTTTTGGCGGCAGAAAAGGCCATGTGCAGGAGCCGGTTCAATATTACGCCTGTTGCTTTACATTCCACGGCCTTGCGGTAGGCAGTTTTTAGTTGTCCCAAAATTTGCGGTTCGCCCAGCACCATGGAGTCCAGACTGGAGGCTACGGTAAAAAGGTGGCGTACCGCCTCAAGATTTTCATGGATATATATATAGGGCGTGAGCTCGGAAATATCGGCAACGGCCGCATTGGCCCAGTATTGAAGCATTTGTTCGCGCCCGTTGCCAACGCCCGTTGCCAGAAGTTCTACGCGATTACAGGTGGAAAGAATCATCGCCTCATGTATCGCCCCCGTACATGGCAAGGCCCAATGCTCCTGATCACAGTGGTTCGCCAGGGAAAACCGTTCTCGCACGTCAACGCCGGCTGTGCGATGATTAAGACCCAGAAGAAACAAAGTACAGTCCATATTTATGCCTGAATCACAGCCGGATAAACGCGTGGTGGGTATCCATGATTGTGTTGACCACAAAAATTGAAAAAAGACAAAGAATAAAAATAAGCACCGTCAAATGTGCCGCCTTGCGTCCCCTCCAGCCCCTGAGCAGACGATTGTGAAACAGGGCGGCAAAAATCAGCCAGATTATGAGGCTTATAACTTCCTTGGGATCTCCTGTAATTGTATTGCCGAATACCGGTTTCGCCCAGAGCAGTCCGGCGACGATGCCAAGTGTATATAATGGAAAAGCCATCAGTGTGGCAAAAGCGTTAATTTTGTCCAGTATGGATATCGCCGGCATATCCTGCCAAAAAAGCGCCATCCGCCGCTTTTTTTTGATTCGCCCTTCAAGAAAAAGAAACAGCACTCCGGCGACAAACGCGAGCACCAGCAGGGCAAGGCTTAAAAAAAGCGCGCCAATATGCAGAGCGTAAAAAGGCGTATGTAAAGAAGGGGGGACGTTGACGAGATTTTCAAGATATGGAGCCGACATGGTGAAAAGTATCAGTCCCCAGGGGGCGGAAAAAAGCAGGAGCGGCTCCTGATGCAGCCTCCACCAGACAAGCAGGCCGCAAAGAAGTAAAAACCATGCCAGCAGTTGCAAATATGCCCCAAGGCTCAGGCCGCCGGGCAGCGTTTTGTGAAACCCCAGGACGAGCATGAGGGTTTGACAGGCAAAACCGGCCAGAGCGAGTCGGCACCCCATGCGCCGCCAGAAGGCGCTGTGCGCCAGCATGCCGGCAATGCCGACAATGCTTGCGAGAGCATAAAACACAAGCGTGACGAGAGTTGAAAATTCAGGAGAGATCATCAAGCAACTCCGCAAGGTGGGCATGCAGATTTTGAGGAAGTTTTTCTTCAAGCAGCAGGCGGCAACGTTGAATATCCCCTTCATGCAACCATTGCTGCAAGGGAGATTCCGTCAGCTCACGAAACAATTTTGTATTCTGTTCGCTCGCGTTGTGCAAGGCAAGAATCAGAGGGCGCAGACGCCCCATAAAAACCGCCATGCGGGCGCGCGGAGCAAGCCAGTCCGCGAGCTCCGGCCGCCAGCGGCGAACCAGCGCCGGACTGGCGCCGCCTGTTGAAATCGTCGCCTCAAGACAGCCCTGCCGGACAACGGCCGGCACATAAAATGAACCACGCTCCGGCTCGGTGGCGCAATTGCACAGCACATTGGCGTCATGACACATATCCGCGATGCGCGTATTTTCCCGTGTATCGTCAGTCGCGACAAAGACCATGATTTTTCCAAATACGTCTTCGGCAACGCAGGCGCGCTGTTCAAACTGCACACAGGCGGCGGTCAGCAGGGGCAAGGCTTGCTGTGACGGAGGAGCGCTGTCCAGCACAAGAATTGAGGCGGGAGCGCAGGGCACAAGTCCGGAAAGCTTCCGTTGCCCAACGGCACCCAGTCCGACCAGAAGGCAGTGTCGCCCTTTCAGGGAAAGGGAAATGGGGTAGAGTGAAAATGCGGCGGATTTCATTTGGGGAATGATACAGGACAGCGCCTTTTTTGCAAAGCGGAAGTCTGCCGGTGTCGCGAGCAAATGATATGACCGATGTATAGGCTCCCCCGATTAAACATTGCCAACAAAGGATATGTCTTGTGCAGAGAACATCGTGTACGCCGCGTAACCACGGCAAGGTTTAATCGGGGGAGCAGTATAGGGCTTCCCTATGCCGCAGCGGGCATTCTGGCGCTGGGCGGGACGACCGCTTTTTGTGCGTATGTCCGGTATGCGCGTGTTGCGCAAAAACCTCTCTTCCAACTGAGTCTGTTTCGTATTCACAGCTTTTCCGCACGGTTGTACGGAAACATGTTCGCGTTAATCGGAAACGGCGCCATGCCCTATCTCCTGCCGCTCATGATGCAGGCCAACCTTGGGCTACTCCTCCGTGCAAACCGGTCTGACGCTTCTTCCCTCGACAATAGCCGGTATGCTCGTCAAACGGCTTGCTCTGCTTTACAGCTACCGCAATGTCCTTGTGCCCAACACTGTTCTGGTCGGCGTGGCCATCGCTTTTTTTTTTGTAAGAGAAAACGTTTTGTGGAGAAGGGCGAAGGCAGTTGCGTTTCTGTGGGAAAAAGTCTATCTTTTGCCATCTGCGGGAGGATTTCATGGGCAGTATAAAAGCGTTTTTTTTCTTCGGGCTGTTTGCTCTCATTTTTGGTGTGCCTTCACTGACCAACGCTTCTCCTGCGTCTCCGGAAGGGGCGGCAGAATTGCATGTGAAGCCGCTATACAGCGCCGCCGCCCTCGCTCCCGGAGAATCCACCACAGTAAAAATGCTGATCACCATTGAAGCGCCGACAGTTATTCACAAGGCAAAACGCCCGCCTGTCGCCGTTTCTCTTGTCATCGACAAGTCCGGATCCATGGAAGAGGCCCGCAAGATGGCCTACGCAAAGACGGCCGGAAGGTTGCTGATCAACAACCTCGGGCCGGATGACCTGTTCAGCCTGACCACGTATGACAATGCCGTCAAGGTACTCGCGCCGCTCCAACCCGTGAAGGATAAAAACAGGCTACTGAAGCTCATTGACGGCATCATTCCCGATGGCATGACCTTTTTGTCCGGCGGTCTGGAGAAAGGCGTCGAACAGCTCAAAACCGTCCGACACGAAGGCCCGAGCCGGGTGATCCTGCTTTCCGACGGTCTGGCCAATGTGGGAGTGACCCAACCTGAAATGGTTGCCGCCATCGGAGCGAAGGCCAGAAATACCGGGGTTGGTGTGACAACCATAGGCCTCGGGCTTGATTTTAACGAAGACCTCATGCAACTCCTAGCCCAGCGCGGCGGTGGACAATATTACTACATCAAGGATTCAGAATACCTGCCGTCCGTATTTGCGCAGGAACTGAAGCTGGTTGCCGATTCTTTTACCAGAGATCTGCGCGTAACCTTTACCCGCCCGTCCGCCATTTCCCGTGCCAAGGTATATGGGTACAGCACCACGGCCAAAGATATGACGCTGGACATCGAAATGAGCGATATCGCCTCCGACGAAAAGCGGTTGATCATGCTGGATCTCACCATTACGCCCGATGTCGCCTCCGGAAAGCAGACTCTGGGGACTGTCGATTTCGCCTATACGGATCAGGACGGTGCGTTGCGGCAGATTTCCCTGCCTGTTGAACTTGACGTTCTGGCAGATGCCGCCACACGTGGTCAGGCGGAAAAGCAGAACGAGGCTGCAACCAGACAGGTGCGGGAAGAGGCCTTACTGCTTGAAGTGGATGAAGCCCATGTCGAAGCCATCAAGGAGTTGCAGAAGGGCAACGCGTCGAGGGCAAAACAGATACTGCGGGCACAGCAGACCGCTCTTGCCGCCGCGCCGGAAAACAAGGTTGCCGTAAACAAGCTTGCCCGGATAAAGCAGGATGAGGCGCAGATGGACGCCGCGCAACACGATCCCGCCATGCAGAATAAAATTGCCAAGGCCGGTAAGGCTTCCGCATACATGAGCGCCAAGGGACAGACACAGGGCATCATGCTCCGGAAAGGCGATTCCGGCTTCATGGTCGAAAGACTGCAGACGGCTCTTAAACAGGCGGGCTATTACGCGCCGCCAATCAACGGCGTTTATGGGGATGATGTGGAAAATGCCGTCAAGGACTTACAGAAGGCCAAATCCATCATTGTTGACGGCATAGCCGGGCCAGCAACGCTGCAAGCGCTTGGTTTGGACTGACGATGGAAAATCCGGCTTGCCTCGGGGCGTTGAATGCGATAATTTCCACGTATGGCGTCGTTTTTAATCTTGCAGGCTGCGCGTTTCGGCGATCTTGTGCAAAGCAAGCGGCTGATTCGCACGATTGAACGCCTGGGAAACGCGCATCTTGCGGTGGAGAACGGGCTGGTTTCCCTTGCGCGTTTGCTTTATCCAACCGTAACCGTCCACGGGCTAAGTCTGCATGGGCAGCCGGAATATGCGGCGTTGCAGCAAAACAGGGGTGTTCTTGCCAAATGGCGCGGCCTGGGTTTTCAGGCCGTTTATAATTGCAATTTTTCCGGCATAACGTCAGCCCTGTGTCGTATATTTGATCCTGACATTGTTTACGGGTATCGCCCCGCGCCCGGTGGCATTCTGCGCTCACCGTGGGCGCGCGCGGCTTTCCGACTGAGCGAACGGCGTTACCTCAGTCCACTCAATCTGACGGATTTTTGGGCATATTTTGTTGGAAATCCTTTAAATCCGGATATGGTCAATCCACAGGCCGCGCCAGGGGGACAGGGGGTGGGCGTTGCTCTGGCCGGACGTGACGCGCGGCGCTCATTGCCCGTGCCGCTTCTCTCCAACATCATACGCGCTGTTTTCAGCGCTCTTGAAGGGCCGCGGATACGGCTGTTCGGTTCAAAAACGGAACAGCCGGCCGCGCGCAAACTCTTGCGCCTGTTGCCGTCAAACATTGTTGAACACACTGACGACCTCACCGGAAAAACGGACTGGCGCAGCCTCATCCAGTCCATCATGGGGCTTGACATGATGATTACGCCTGATACCGGCATAATGCATCTGGCGGCCCATCTTGGCGTGCCGATGCAGGCTTTTTTTCTTTCATCAGCCTGGTGTCATGAAACCGGGCCGTATGGAGAAGGGCATTGCGTCTGGCAGGCTTCGCGTGACTGCGCGCCTTGCCTGGAATCCCGGCCATGCCCTGACCGGATGGCCTGCATCACGCCTTTTCAAAATTCGTCACTGTTGCGCGTGTTGAACGCGGTGCTGCGTAAAAAAAATCTTGCCGACGCAACGTTGCCTGACGGATTGCAAATATGGCAAAGCGGACTTGACGCGCTGGGCGGTACAATGAAATTGCTTGCAGGCAGGGACGAACATGCCATACAACGTGCCTTGCTACGCGAGCAATTGAAAAAAATTCTGCGTCTTTCGGAAAATAACGCCGTTTTCAACCCTTCGGCAGGCGGAGATGCCGCTGCGATGACAGAGCTGCTTTACTGGTTCTGTACGGACAGTGACTGGATACTGCCTGTGAGGTACTGTTAATGCCCGATTCTTCTCTGCGAATTCTCGTCGTCCTCCCCATGTACGGAGGTTCATTGCCCATCGGGCGCTACTGCGCGACAGCCCTGCGCGGCATGGGGCACAGCGTGAGAATTTTTGAAGCTCCGTTTCTGTATCCGGGGTTTACCGGGCTGCAAAATCTGAATTTGCCTTCGTCCGATACGGCACAACTGGAAAAATCTTTTTTGCAGGTCGTTTCACAGGCAGTCTGGGCGCAGGTACAATCAATAGAACCTCAGCTTGTTCTGGCCATGGCACAGGCGCCGCTTAACCGCGCCCTGCTGCAGCGGCTGCGTCATGCCGGAATACGTACCGCTATGTGGTTTGTCGAGGACTATCATATATTTACATATTGGCAACTCTACGCGCCCCTTTATGATGTTTTTGCCATAATCCAGAAAGAACCATTCATTTCGAAATTGAAAGCGGCAGGGCAGTCTCGTTCGCTCTATCTTCCATTGGCGGCTCTGCCGGGATTTCACAAGCCGTTGGCTCTCACAGAAAAGGAAAAACGGGAATATGGGGCGGATATTGCATTTCTGGGCGCAGGATACCCCAACAGGCGTCTGGCTTTTCGGCGTCTGGCCGGTCGTGATTTTAAAATCTGGGGTTCTGATTGGGAGGGTGAAAGCCTGCTGCTTAAACATATCCAAAGAAATGGGGCACGGATACATGAAGATGAGAGTGTGAAAATTTATAACGCGACGCGAATCAACCTGAATCTGCATTCCAGCCTGCAAACGGATGAACTAGTCAGCCACGGCGATTTTGTGAATCCGCGCACGTTTGAATTGGCGGCAATGGGCGCGTTTCAGTTGGTGGATACGCGCAGTCTGCTCGGCGAACTGATTGCTGACGACGAGCTGGCGACATTTGCCTCCGTTGAAGAATTGTATGGCAGGATAGAGTATTTTCTTTCACGACCTGAAGAACGCGCGGCGTACGCGCAAAAGGCGCAAGCGCGCGTGCTTCGGGAGCATACCTACGTCCATCGCATGACAGCCTTGCTGGAATATATGGAAGAAAGTCTCGGCCCCTGGCCGAAGATACACGAGGACAAAAATGCCCAACCGGAATTCATGCCGGAGTTTCAGGAAGAACTGGAACAGTTGAGACACACGCTGGGACTTGGCCCCCACGCTTCATTTGACGATGTCATAGCGCGTTTGAGAGAACAGCGCGGCTGCCTGAATGACGCGGAAACCGCGCTCCTGTTTCTGGATGAATGGCGAAAGCAGTACTTGGGGAAATAACTTTGTTACTAAATATTATACGATTTGGAGGTCTGCCGTCATGCCTGAAAATGATATCTTTGCCATTGCCGAAGAGGATATGTCCGAGGATTTCGCAACACTGCTGGCCGCGCACACGGATATTGCCGACCATATAGAGCCGGGCCAGAGAATCAGCGGCACTGTGATCGCCGTTAACGCCGACAGCGTATTTCTGGATGTCGGTCTTAAAATTGACGGAATTATGGATCGCAAGGAAATTCTGGACAGTGAGGGCAATGAAAGTATACAGCCGGGCGATGCTCTTGAGGCGTGGGTCGTTGCCGTATCCGCGCAGGAAGTGCGCCTGTCCCGCGCAATGGTCGGCAGAGGATCGGCCGCCCTTGAAAATGCGCGTGACGCCGGCGTGCCCGTGGAAGGCAGAGTGACGGATGTCTGCAAGGGTGGATATCATGTCAATGTGCTGGGTAAAACGGCGTTTTGTCCCGGCAGCCAGTTGGACGCCGGTTCTTCGGAGGATGCCGATTCCCAGGTGGGGCGCACCTTCCAATTTCTTGTCATGCGCGTGGAAAGCGGCGGTCGCAATATAGTGGTTTCACACCGTGCCCTGCTGGATCGTGAACGTCAGGCAAACCAGGAAAAAGTGCTGACAAGTCTCAGTGTTGGGGATATCGTGGAAGGACAGGTCAGCCGGCTGCTTCCATTTGGCGCATTTGTGGAGCTTGCTCCCGGTGTGGAAGGAATGATACATTTGTCCGAACTTGCCTGGATTCGTGTTGAGTCGGCCGAAGATGTTCTTTCGCCGGGCAATAAGGTTCGTGTAAAGGTTCTGGCTGTCGGCAAGGATGACAAAGGACGACCGCGAATTTCACTGTCGCGCAAACAGGCAGAGGACGATCCCTGGCTGAATGCGCAAGAGAATTTTCCTGTCGGGAGCGTCGTCAACGCTGTTGTGGAAAGCCGCTCCAGATTCGGCCTGTTTGTTGCCCTGTCGCCGGGCATTACTGGTCTTCTGCCGCTAAGTGTGATAAAAAATTTACCGAAAACCGGCAAATACAACAAACTGGACAAGGGGGATCCGCTAACAGTTATTGTTCAGCATATAGACAGTGTCGCGCGGCGCATCAGCCTCGCTCCCGAGGGCATTGGATCGTTTGAAATTCATGATGACAATTCATGGAAACAGCATGCTTCAAAGGAATCCGGTGGTGACGGTGTGCTGGCGCAGGCATTACGCAAAGCCATGCAAACAAAATAAGGAGAGGAACTCCCATGACCATAAAAAATTTTTTTGCTGTTCTTGTTGTCGTCCTGCTGGCGGCGACGCAATCCGTCCGTGCGGCCGGGTTGCCGGATTTCAGTGATTTGGCCGCCAAATCCGGCTCGGCTGTCGTCAATATAGGGACTGAACGCAAGGCTCAGGCCGGTGGCCCGGAGGATATGTTTGGTGAAATGTTCCGTAACCTTCCACCAGGTTTTGACAAATTTTTTGATCAATTCCATGGCAGGGGAGGGCGCAACGACAAACGCCCACCGTTGAAACAAAAATCACTGGGATCGGGATTTCTGATCTCATCAGACGGTTATATTGTCACAAACAACCACGTGGTTGCTGATGCGGATAACATTCACGTCACGCTGGAAGCAAATAACGGAAAGGGCGACATGCTCACGGCCACGTTGATAGGTTCTGATGAAGAAACTGATCTGGCGTTGCTGAAAGTGGACGCCAAAAAATCTCTTCCCTACTTGTCATTTGGCGATTCCGACAGACTTAAAGTAGGAGAATGGCTGCTTGCCATCGGCAATCCTTTCGGACTTGATCATACAGTTACCGCCGGCATTCTTTCGGCCAAGGGACGCAATATACATTCCGGCCCGTTTGACAATTTTTTACAGACGGACGCTTCCATCAATCCCGGCAACAGCGGCGGGCCGCTGCTGAATATGGAAGGACAGGTCATCGGCATCAATACTGCGATCATCGCCAGCGGACAGGGAATCGGCTTTGCCATACCCAGTAATATGGCCGCCAAGATTATTGATCAGGTGAGGAGCGGCAAAAAGGTGAGCCGCGGCTGGATTGGCGTTGGCATACAGGATGTGGACGAAAATACCGCCAAGGCGCTTGGAATGGATGCCCCCAGAGGGGCTCTGGTTGGCAATGTCATGGAGAATGAACCTGCGGCCAAAGGTGGTGTAAAAGAAGGCGATGTCATTATTGCCGTGGATAAAGCCGACATCAAGGATTCTTCGGCACTGCTTCGCGCAATCGCTGATAAAACGCCGGGCACCGTGACTGTGTTGACAGTCTGGCGTGATGGAAAAACCTTTGACATCAAGATCACGCTTGGCGAGCGCAAATCCTCACAAGCGGAAAAACGTTCCGGCAAGGGACAGAAGGAAAGTGATGAAGGCATGCTCGGACTTTCCGTACGTCCATTAAAGGACGAGGAACGCCGTGAGATGAAAATTGGCAAAGACGTGGGGTTGATAGTGATTGAGGTTAATCCTGAGAAACCTGCTGCCGAAGCCGATATCCGTCCGGGTGACGTTATACTGAAGGCCAATCTGAAGCCGGTAAATACCGTTGAGGCCCTGACGGCCATTGTCAGTGATGAGGGCGTCAAACGCGGCGCCGTCATGCTTCAGATACAAAGGCGCGGCGATGTGTATTTCAGAACCGTGCCCCTGCAAAAAAAATGAGGTTCGCATGTCTGTCGTTCATTGTGACGCGGGGCAACTGCCTGCCGCTGAAAAACTGGAGTGCATCCCCGCGCTGATGAGCGCGTACTATACCGAGTTTCCCGACGCCGCAGTGTTGGCCCAGCGTGTGTCATTCGGCACTTCCGGGCATCGCGGGTCTTCGCTGTCGCAGTCGTTTAACGAAGAGCACGTGTACGCTATTTCGCAGGCCGTCTGCGACTATCGTCGATACAAAGGTATTGACGGCCCGCTGTTTTTAGGAGGAGACACGCATGCTTTGTCTGAAGCCGCGTTTCGTTCAGCACTTGAAGTTCTGGTTGCCAATGGCGTGAATGTGCGCATTTCCAAAGATGGCGCGTACACTGCCACTCCGGTGGTTTCACATGCTATTCTGAAATGGAATGCCGGTCGGACAACCGGACTGGCCGATGGTATTGTGATCACGCCGTCGCATAATCCCCCCCGGGATGGAGGATTTAAATATAATCCTCCCCACGGCGGCCCTGCTGAAACCGAAGTGACAAACCGGATTGAAAAAAGCGCCAATGACTATCTGGAAAAAGGCAACAGCGCGGTAAAACTCATGCATTTGCGTGAGTCTTTCCGTTCTCCGCATGTGGAAGAGTATGATTTTGTCAAAGCGTATGTGGAAGATATCGCCGATATTCTGGACATGCGCGCCATTGCCGCATCCGGTCTCAAACTTGGGGTTGATCCTCTTGGCGGAGCCAGTCTTCCCCTTTGGGAACCGATTGCGGACGCCTATGGAATAAATCTTACAATTGTCAACAAGGAGGTGGATCCGACATTTCGTTTTGTCCCTTGCGACAAAGACGGCAAAATCCGCATGGATTGCTCGTCGTCTTATGCGATGAGCCGTCTTCTGGATATGCGCGAAAATTTTGATCTGGCTTTTGCCTGCGATCCCGATGCTGACAGGCATGGCATTGTGACGCGTCAGGAGTTGATGAATCCCAATCATTATCTGACTGTGGCCGCCAGACATCTGTTCAGAACGCGCGACAGATGGCCGACAGGTTGCGGTATCGGCAAAACACTGGTGACAAGCGCCATGCTGGACAGGGTCGGAAAAGATCTTGGCCGTAATGTGGTGGAAGTGCCGGTCGGTTTCAAATGGTTTGTGCCGTACCTGCACAACGCGCATTGTGGTTTTGGCTGTGAGGAAAGCGCGGGCGCATCTTTCCTCTATTTTGACGGATCCCCTTGGAGCACGGACAAGGATGGTCCCCTCATGTGCCTGCTGGCTGCGGAAATCATGGCAAAAGAAAATGCTTCACCGAGTGAAATATACCATAAATTGACAGAGCGGCTTGGCGCGCCCTTGTATCAAAGACTGGACGCCCCGGCGGACGACAAGACACGCGCAGTGCTGAACAGCCTGACGCCGGAGAAGGTAAAAATTAAAACCCTGGGCGGATCACCCGTAACCGGCGTACTGACGCGCGCGCCCGGCAATGGCGCGCCCATCGGCGGTGTAAAGATTGTCAGCGATGACGGCTGGTTCGCGGTTCGCCCTTCAGGAACAGAAGCCATCTGTAAAGTATATACTGAAAGTTTTAAAGGAGAGGATCATCTCTGCGCGTTGCAAAAAGACGCTATTGATTTTTTGGAACGCCTGCTCAAAACATAAAGTACTGCTATAATGTTATGCCTTTTTTAAGCGCCAATACTTCATTTGCGCTTAAAAACCGTGTCATGCCGGTCTCCAGCGCGTTCAAGGCAAGTATTCCCTGAGACACTCTGCGCAAGCGCAGGATGGTCAATTCCAGATCGCGGCACATCCTGCGTATCTGGCGGTTTACTCCCTGTTTCAGTACCATGCGCATAAGAGTTTCATATTCGTTGGCTCTCAGTATTTCCACCTCCACAGGCAGCAATTTTTCACCTTCCTTGAGAAACACTCCCTTACGCATGACCGCAAGGGCCATTTCCGTGACAGCGCCGCGCACCAGAACTTCATACGTTCTGGCTTGATGATGTCGCGGGTGGGTAAGATACTGGGTCAGACCGCCGTCATTGGTGAGCAACAGAAGGCCTTCGGAAAAATAATCCAGTCGACCAACAGGGTAGAGACGCACATCGCGCACAGATTGAGGAAGATAATCAAGTACGGTTTCGCGTTGTTCAGGGTCGTGTGCCGTACAGACAACCTGGGGCGGTTTATTGAGCATGAGGTAAATATATTTCTGAGGCATTTGCAGCAACTTTCCGTCAACGGCGATGGCGTCGTTGTTCCGGACTTGCCGCGCGGGATTTGTTTCCTGCTGATTATTGACGCTGACGCGACCGGCAAAAATGAGAAAATCAGCAGCTCGACGGGAACAGCAACCTGTTGCGGCAATGGCTTTATTCAAACGCATCTCTTGGGAATCAGTTGTGTTCATGGTGTGGGGTATGGTGCTGGAAGATTATGCCCGCGTCAAGCTGGCGTGTATATTAGTTTACATAATTATCATTATGGGACATATCGATAACAAAAAATACTCAACTGAATTTCCACCGGAGACGTTCAAAGACGCGCGATGTCTTTCGGCGACGACATATTGCGTAAAAAAACGAGCAACTCATTAACATTATGTTTCCTGCAGGCTATATAGCAACGTGTGTACTGCTGGTGCGTCAACCTGTTGGAAAAAATTTGATATCTGCGGAATTTTGACGCAAATGGCAAGCGCAGCATGTGACCTGCACGGGGATGAATAGGCAGCCAGAAATCCTCATGTGGATGTCGATATTCGCGCCGCATTGTCGCGGACAATTTGTCAAATCCGAGAAATCCCAACAAGCTGTCGGTCAGATGAAAAAGCAGCGTTTTGCCGGGATGATTAACCGTGATGAACAACTGCTCCTGCCGCCACCGCTCACGTAGCAAGGCCGAACACCGTATGGGGCTGTCGCGCTCTTTTTCCTCCTCACGTTCAAGCGATTCTTCGGCAGTGCGGCACACATCGCCCAGCAATTCGGCATCGCCGCGCAGATACAGATATAGCGCCTTTTCCGGTTCCAATCCTTTGCCCAGCAGCAACTCCAATAAACTGTCCGCGAAATCAATGCACTTTACAGCGTTAGTCCAGAAAGGCCAATATCCTTTGAAAAAAAGATTTGGTATTTCAATGTGTTGACAAGAATCGGGGAGCCGTGACAACATATATTCCGCGGAGAGTTCACCCCACTTCAAGTCCAGTTTCTGATACAGGAACAGACGGCAGTTTTGCAAGTCTTCGTCCGGAATGAGCTGACGAGTATAATTTGTGTATTGCCGTATCTCAAAACAGCGGTTGAACTCGGTCGTATTTTCAAGCAGTGGCCGCAGGGCGTCACCCTGGCAGTTAGCATGTAAGATACAAAGACTCCGGGACATGAAAGCCTTACTCGTCAATTTCCATATAGACGGCGGTCTGGGAATTTTTTTCAGACACGCTTACACTGACAAGACGCACAAATTTTGCCTGGTGATCACCACATTCAGTCAGACGCGCGGCAACGCCCTGCCAGATATATTGAGCCAGATTTTCTGAAGAAGAGTTGCTTTCATCAAACGGGGGGACATCGTTAATCATCTGGTGATCCAATTTGCCCAACACATCGGCAAGAATTGTCTTGAGAGTTTTAAAATCCAGCAACAGATATGTCTTTGACGTCAGTTTTTGCCCTTCCACCGTCAGTTCAACGGAATAGTTATGCCCGTGCAGGCGTTCACATTTGCCTTCATAGCAACGCAAGGCATGTGCCGCCGAGAATTCATCGCGCACAGTGAGACGCCATAATTTTTTGATCATCAGGTCAAAATCCAATAGACTACATAGGCGGAAAGAAACACAATAACAATTGCCAGCACAATACGGACGTTTTGATTCCAGGAAAAAGACAGGCCATCCCCATCCTGCCTGGTGTCACCATGTGATGTTGGAAGAGTGAAAATCTGATATATTTTTGAAAAAATTGACATCTTTTACACAGCCCATTGTTTCAGCGCGTTATTGAGTTCCGGTCCTGGTCGCACTTTCAGTAAATCGGCAATGCGCAGTCTGCACTCGCATTCGTCCAGAAACACCACAACCTTTGCCTCCACCGTGCCACGGTAAGTTTCCAGTATATTTTTCAGAGCCAGCATGTCCGCACGACCAAGACGATGCTCCGGAATTTCCACGCGCACCGGTTTTTGGCTCTGCTCGCACGCTTCATCGAAACTGCACACATGCTGGGCGCGCAACTTTATTTCACGCGTGACATCTTCGTCCCTCTCGTCAGTCTGCGTTTCGCTGTTTTTATTTTCCAGCCGGGCTGTCAGGCAAAGCGTCTTGTCCGGCATAAGCAGATTCTGGGCGCTCTCGTAAACATCCGGCACAAAAACCACTTCCGCATGGCCGGTAAGGTCTTCCACCTGAACAAAGGCCATGGCATTGCCAGCTTTTGTTATTATTTTTTTTACGTCAACCACCATGACGGCGCTGGTTATTTCCGCGCCGACAAACATGTCCATTGTTTCATCCAGCGTTGTCAGACCCAGACGACGTATTTCATGCATGCAGGCATGCAGCGGATGATTTGTAAAATATGCGCCGAGTGCTTCTTTTTCCGCTTGCAGTTTCGCCGCATCGTCCATTTCCGGTGCAATTGCCTCGGAGCAGTCAAAGCCTATGCCCGGCAGCTTTTCCATTTTCACAGTCGGAGATATGGACAGCAGGGAAATTTGTCGGGAATTTTTGTCCTTGTTTATTTTTTGCGCCCTGCTCACGGCGCTGTCCATGACGGATAAAAGACCGGCGCGGGAAACGCCGAAACAGTCGCAGGCCCCGCCCTTGATCAGAAATTCCAGAACACGATTGGTCACCCTGCGCAGATTGACGCGGCAGCAGAAATCCAGAAAAGATGAAAATTCTCCATCTTCGTCACGGGATTTTATAATGTCGTCCACGGCCGCGTTGCCGACGTTCTTGATGCCGCCAAGCCCGAAAATCACGCTGCCTTCAGACGCGACAAAATCACTTCTGCTTCTGTTTACAGAAGGCAGACGTACGTCAATGCCCATATCCTTGCAACAGGCAATGTATTTGAGCAGTTTATCCTGGCTGCCTATTTCAGACGTGAGCAGCGCTGCCATGAATTCCACTTTGAAATGCGCCTTGAGATAGGCCGTGTAATAGGAAATCAGGGCATAGGCCGCAGCATGGGACTTGTTGAAACCATATTCGGCAAATTTTTCCATCAAATCAAAAATTTCGTCGGCCGTATTTTTGTCTATGCCGTTTTTTTCCGCGCCGGAAACAAAGGTGACACGTTCCTTTGCCATGACTTCAGGCTTTTTCTTGCCCATGGCCCGACGCAGAATATCAGCTCCGCCCAGTGTATAGTTGGCTATAATCCTGGCGACCTGCATGACCTGTTCCTGATAGACAATGACTCCGTAGGTGTCGCGCAGGCAGCTCTCAAGCAGTTTATGCGGATAGGTCACACGCACCTGACCGTGTTTGCGCTTGATGAATTCGTCTACCGTGCCCGAACCCAAAGGCCCCGGTCGATACAAGGCCTGCATGGCGATAATATCCTCAAAGCATGAGGGTTTGAGCATACGCAGATATTTGCGCATCCCGGCGCTTTCCACCTGAAACACCCCGTCGGTATCGCCGTTGCTGTACAGTTCATAAACGGCGGCGTCAGTAAGTGGAAGTTCGTCCAGTTTCGGCGGAGTTTTGCCTTGCAGCCTGATGTTTTCCAGCGTGTCCGCAATGACTGTCATGGTTTTCAGGCCAAGAAAGTCAAATTTCACAAGACCGATTTTTTCCACCATCGGGCCGTCAAATTGCGTTACGGGCGGTTCGTCTTCATTTTTGCCGTTGTACAAGGGAAGGTATTCTTCCATCGGCCTGTCTGACACCACCAATCCGGCCGCATGGACGGACTTGTGCCGGACAAGCCCCTCCAGCCGCTTGGATATGTTGATCAGTTTGGTGATGCGTGGATCATTTTTGTAAAGACCGTTAAGCTCGGGTTCCTGTTCCAGCGCCCTGTCCAGAGTCATTTTCAGATCATCAGGAATCAGCTTGGCAATCCGGTTGGCTTCGGCAACGCTCATGCCCAGAGCGCGAGCCACATCACGTACCACGGCCTTGGCCTTCATTGTTCCAAAGGTGGTTATCTGGGCAACGGCCCTTTCGCCGTATCTCTCCACCATGTGTTTGATGACGTCGCTACGGCGGCGCTCGCAAAAGTCAACGTCAATATCCGGCAGGGAAACACGCTCGCTGTTCAGAAAGCGCTCAAAAAGAAGATTGTACGGCAAGGGATCAAGGTCTGTGATGCCCAGCGCCCAGGCCACAAGGGATCCGGCGACAGATCCGCGCCCGGGCCCTACCGGCACCTCTTTGTCTTTTGCCCAACGGATGAACTCCTGCACAATCAGGAAGTATCCGGGAAATCCCGTGGACAGGATGACATCCAGTTCATGCTGCAACCGGTTCCGGTAGTTGTCCCATTCAAGGTCGTCGCGGTTCGGGTGTTTTTCCAGACGTTTTTCCAGTCCGTCTTCCGCCAGACGACGCAGTTCCGTGCCCATGTCAACGCCTTCCGGCAAAGCGTACACCGGAAAATGGTGCCGACCGTAATCCAGTTTGAAATCACAGGTATCGGCAATACGCGCAGTGTTTGCCAACGCTTCAGGCACATGGGAAAACGACCGCTCCATTTCTTCAGCAGATTTGTAATAGAGATCATGGGTTTCAAAACGCATGCGATCCTTGTCATCCACCCTGGCGGCGGTTTGAATGCAGAGCAGCACGTCATGGGCTTCCACGTCATCCGCATCAAGGTAATGACAGTCGTTTGTAGCCACCAGAGGCAAGGTCGTTGTTTCGGCAAGTTCCTGCAGTCCGATATTGACGTTATCCTGTTCCGCAAGACCATTGGACTGTAACTCAAGGTAAAAACGATCAGGATAAATCTCGGCGTATTCTTTTGCCAGGCGCAGAGCCAGGTCGGGATCACCGGCACTGATGGCCCAGGGGATTTCTCCGGCCAGGCAGGCGGAAAGGCAGATTATGCCTTCGGAATGCCCGCGCAACAGTTTTTTGTCCACACGCGGCGTATAATAAAAACCTTCCAGATAGCTGCCCGTGACCAGTTTGACAAGATTATGATACCCGGCGCTGTTTTGCGCCAGTAAAATCAAATGGTGGCTGCCGCGTGTTTTGTCAGTGGCCTTTGATTTGTCTTTATGATCAGGGCAGACATAGACTTCACAACCTATGATTGGTTTGATTCCGAAATCCATGCAGGTAAAATAAAACTTTGCGGCCCCGAAAAGATTGCCGTGATCGGTAATGGCGCAGGCGGGCATGCCGAAATCCTTGGCGCGCTCACAGAGATCCTTGAGGCGGATGGACCCGTCCAGCAGGCTGTATTCGGTATGGCAGTGCAGATGAACAAAATCGGACATAATGCCGTATGATAACAGTTTCCTGAGATGGATACAAGACCGTATATGCCACAGGCAGGGTCATTCTGTTTTTGACAAAATCTAGAAAAAATTATATCTTGTCGTATCCAGGAGGTGGATATGGCAACAGTCAGGCTCTCTCTTTGGGATTTTCTCGGGACGATTCCAGACCCACGTTCCTCTTCAGGGC
>JAISZT010000092.1 GCA_031284485.1 Desulfovibrio sp. | reverse complement strand
ATGAGGGAACTCCGTTGGGCATAGTGCCCGGTTGATGGTGTGTGAACATCTCCATCAAAACGGAGTTCCCCCCTTTTCGCAAGGGGTAACTGTCAGATCAAGTCGAGACTATCTCAATTCATTCCTTGTTTGTCGATGATTCATGGACGAACAAAACAGATTTGGCGCCGGAGGTGCGTATATGAGTTCGCCTTCTGAAAAGACCCTACTGATCGTTGATGATGAGCCTGATGTGCGCAACTTTCTTGCAGCGTGCGCCGAAGACGCCGATTTCAAGGTCGTCACCGCTGTGGACGGCGAAGACGCCCTGGCAAAGGTGCAAAGCGTCAACCCTGATCTCATGACGCTCGACATGGTCATGCCGAAAAAATCCGGTCTGAAGGTGCTGAAAGAACTGAGAAGCATGCAGAAGTATGCGGAACTGCCCGTCATTGTCATTACGGCTCATGCCGGCGACGAATTGGGCAGTGAAGACATCAAGAAAATATATACCACGTTTTCCGGCGGCAACGCGCCCAAGGTGACACTGGAAAAACCTATTACCCCTGACAAGCTCATCAGGGCCATCGCTGAAATACTGGGTGTGGATCTGGGGGTGCCCGCGGAAAAAACAAAAACGTCCGCGCCTCCTCACGACATTGCCTCCATGCTGGCAGGAGCTGATTTCGAGACTCTTGCAAAGGTACGCGAGCTTCTGACAGAGCAATCTTCAAAAGGGCGAGGTGCACTGTCTTAGAAAAGGACGTTCTTATGGACAAGCAGTTGCCGGATATGAGTCATGAATATCAGTTGCTTGATCTTGTGCCCTGCTGTATCGCCATTATAGACAAAGAACTGCGCATTGTGGATTCAAACCGCATGATACGCGATACATACGGCAATGTTGAAGGGACATGCTGCTACAAGGCGCTTAAGGGTCGGGAAATGCCCTGTGCCAACTGCATAGCCAAAAAAGCATTTTTCAGCAAAACAACACAGCAGGACAAACACGTCTGGGTGAGTCCCGAAGGAGAACGTCACAGCTACCAGATTACCGCGGTACCGTTGCGGAATGATGACGGCAAGGTATCCACCATTATGGAAATGGCGGTGGACATTACCGAGATCACTCGCTTGCGTGAGCAGGAAAACATCCGCAACTTCATGCTGACTGAAATTATTCACCATTCTTTTCGCGGTCTTGTGGTCATTGCCGACAATAACGATATTTTGTTTCTGAATCCCGCTCTGGTGCGTATATTGGGCTTGCCGGCCATCGGCGCGTCTGCGGAAGAAATATACGCCTTGTTGCCGGAAGAAGTTAACAAGGCCATAGCTGGCGGGGCCGAGTCATTTGCCTTTACGGAATTGCTCCTGTTCCCCGAACGCGGCGAAAAGGCTATTCCCGTCAACATGCAGGGCACCCGTCTGAAGAAGGGCGATATGTCCTTGGGCTTGCTGCTGGGTTTTCATGACCTGCGTGAAATCAAGCAGCTGACAAAAGCCAAGGTGGATGCGGAACGTATGGCCGCCGTCGGGCATACTATTTCCGGCTTGTCCCACGGAATTAAAAATCTGGTAACGGCGCTGGAAGGGGGTATGTATATGCTCACCAGCGGCATGGAAAACAGTAAACCGGATCGCATGGGAAAGCAACTGTGCAGAAAGCATCAAACAGGCGGTCATTTGCAATCATGGACTGGCCATGTTGTCCGGTCGTCTGGTAGCCAAAGAACTGGCCAGCGGTGAAATCAACTTTATTCCCATTGTGGATTGTATGTGGAAAAGACATTATTTGCTTGTCCATAGCAAAAACAAAAAATTGACCGAGCCCATGAACATTTTTATTACGTTGGCCAGAAGATATGAGCAGTACGGTTTTTCCTGTCCTATGAGCGCGTCAGATTTGCTGAAATCGGCGGGTGATTTTTGTCTGATTGAATAAAAAATGATTCCGCCGTTTGCGGGATTCATTGTCTTTCTGCCGCAGCCGCCGTCTGTTTACCCTATTATCCGAAGAAAATCCGTTGCGTTGAGCACATCATGTTGACAGGCGATTTGTCTGTACAGCGGCAAAACACTGGATTATAGTGTGTGCTGTGGAAACTGATGATATTTCAGTGAGCGTTGGCGGGCGCTTGTGGCAACTGAAGCGGGCGGGCAATCTTGAAGATTTGTGGGAGAACATGTTGAATGATCCCCATGATTTTGAAGATGAACGCCTGCCGTACTGGACGGAACTCTGGCCGTCCGGCGTGGCCCTGGCCCGGTGGCTGGCTACGCGCAAAAAACAGATCGCCAATCAACGCTGCCTTGATCTGGGGTGCGGTCTGGGGTTTGCCGCGCTGGTGGGTCAATGGCTCGGGGCGCGGGTTGTCGCTGTGGACTATGAGGAAGACGCCTTGTGTTTTGCCGCGCAAAACGCAAGGATTAATCAGGTCACGCAACCGCTGTGGACGGTGATGGACTGGCGGCGTCCCGCAGTCAGGTTTCAGAGCATGAACTGCATCTGGGGTGGGGATATTATGTATGAGAAGCGCTTTGTAGCCCCGGTGCTGCGCTTTTTGCGGCATGCTCTGGCCCCTCGGGGCGTGGTCTGGCTGGCGGAACCGGGGCGCGGGATTTATGACGCCTTTTTGCGCGCCTGTCACAATGAGGGCTGGCAAAAGCAATGCGTCTGCACGGAAAGTGTGGAGTCGTTCCATGCGCAAGCCGAGCCGGCAACAGTAAAAATATGGGAATTGCAAAAGTATGAGTAAACTGACGCGATTTGGCGTTTCTCTGGACGAAGATCTGCTGGAGCCGTTTGACGCGCTGTGCCAACGAAAGAATTACGCTACCCGGTCAGAAGCCATTCGGGATCTGATCCGCAATTCCCTGGTGGAGGAACAATGGCAGAACGCCCGGGGCAAAGGCGCGGGCACGTTGACCCTTGTCTATGATCACCACAAACACGATCTGGCCAAACGGCTCATGCGCATTCAGCATGACGACCACGACATCATTGTGACCACGCTGCACGTTCATTTGGATCATTACAACTGCCTGGAAGTCCTTGTGCTCATGGGGGACGCTTCACGCGTGCGCGCGCTTGCCAACCGGTTGATCTCGTGCAGGGGAGTCAAGCACGGCGCTTTCAGCGTCACGACAACCGGACAGGATTTGGCCTGATGGAAGACGTGCAGAACTACACCCCCAAGGTCGCCGTACATATAGACCGCGTGGGCGTGCGTGAACTCAAACTGCCCCTGCTGGTGCGGGATCGCGCCCAGGTCAGCCAGCAGACTGTGGCCAGCGTGGATTTGGGCGTTGATTTGCCTTCGGCCTTTAAAGGCACGCACATGAGCCGTTTTGTGGAGGCTCTGGATGACTGGAACGGCGAGATCGGTTATCAATCCGTGCACAGTTTGCTGAAAAACGTCAAAAAACGGCTGGGCGCGCAGCGGGCCTATGCCCGTTTCAGCTTTCCCTATTTTATTCAAAAGGCCGCGCCCGCGACGGGCAGCAAAAGCACCGTGTCGTATGAATGCCAGCTTACGGGCGAACTGGATGAAGCCGGCCAGTCTTTTCTGCTTGAGGTGGGTGTGCCCGTGATGACCGTATGCCCCTGTTCCAAGGCCATAAGCCGTGAAGGCGCGCACAGTCAGCGCGCCATTGTGCGCCTGAGCGTACGCATGACGACGTTTTCCTGGCTGGAGGAATTTATTGAAATTGCTGAAGAATCCGGATCATCGGCAGTGTACACTCTCCTCAAGCGGGACGATGAAAAATATGTGACCGAGCACGCCTTCGCCCATCCGGTTTTCGTGGAAGACGTGGTGCGCAATGTTGCCCAGCGGCTTTCGGCCCGTGATAATGTGGAGTGGTTCAGCGTCGAGGTGGAGAGCATGGAGTCGATTCACAACCACAACGCCTTTGCCCGCATTGAGCGTGATCTGAGGTCGGAGGACATCTGATGGACACTATTGGCGAAAACAGCGCCGCGGCGGGCAATGCCGGCTGCGCCGTCTGCCCCCTGGCGAACATTCCGGCGGCGGTCTGGAAGGATATTCTGCGTCGTCCTTTCCGCAAACGCCATCCCTGGATTTTCTGGCTGGCGATCCTGCTGATCGTGATCGGCTGTTTTGCCTACTTCAGCAGGGACGAATCCGATGACGGTCTGCTAGGCGGCAAGGCGCGGCTGGCTCTGGTGACGGTGCGCGGGCCCATCATGGACGTGAGCGGCACACTGAACTGGATACGTGAAGTACAGCGCAAGCCCGGCGTGAAGGGGGTGCTTTTGCGCGTGGATTCTCCCGGCGGCGGGGCGGCGGCCTCGCAGGAAGTGTACAACGCGCTGGCGGATATTGCCGCGAAAATGCCTGTGGCGGTGAGCATGGGGTCTATGGCCGCCTCGGGCGGTCTTATGGTCAGTATGGCGGGAGAGCGGGTTTTTGCCAATCCTTCCACGGTGACAGGCTCTATCGGCGTGCGTATGGACATACCACAACTGCAAGGTTTGCTTGATAAAATAGGCGTCGGACAAGAAACTCTCGTGACCGCGCCCTACAAGAACGCCGGATCCTACCTGCGCCCGCTTGCGCCTGAAGAAAGGGCGTACCTTGAAGGCGTGCTTGCGGACATGCACGCCCAGTTTACAGATATTGTGGCCAAAAATCGAAATATGCCGGGTGAAAAAGCCGCCGAACTGGCCAACGGAAAAATTTTCACCGGACGGGAGGCGCAACGCCTTGGCCTTGTGGATGCGTTGGGCGGGCAGGATGACGCCCACAGATGGCTTGCCGAAAAAACCGGCGTGCCCTATGAGCGCAAACTGTTGACGCGTCCGCAGGAGAAAAGCTGGCTCAGGGAGGGGCTCAAATCTGTTCTGGGTTTTGATGTCACGGCGCTTGCGGGTCTTGATTCCGCAGGCAATGATTTGCGCGCGCCCGTGTTTTTATATCAGTTTTAAAATTTTGCCGCTATTTTTCACGTTCCTGCGCGTTCTTGTTTGTGACGAGCAGGGTGAGCAGAAGGGCCACGAGCAGAAAGAACAGAAAAACGCAGTCGGCGGCGGCATAGCTTCCCGTCAGGTCGTGGGAGAAGCCCATAACGGGGAATCCCAGACAGCGCAGCAGGATAAAGATGGAAATGAATTTATACGCGGACATGAAATTGTCATTGCCGAAGTAGTAGGAGACAACGGCGGGCAGAACGGCCCAAAGCCCGCCGATGCAACTGCCGAAAGCGATGCAGAAGACAATGATGCCGGGGAGCGTGGGCGGAAGAAAGCCTATGCACAGGCTCATGGCGCAGAGCAGCATGACAAGGTGCGTCGCGGTGACGGGCGTGAACCGGTCGCAGCACCAGCCCCAGAAGTATTTCGACGCTGCCGAGCACAGGGCTGCGACGCAGGCCAGAGTCACGGCAGGCCAGGGAGCAAGGCCCACATCCGCGAAGCGGGGCTTGAGTTGGCTCATGACGCCGGAACCGCACATCAGGGCGAGGCCGAAAGCAATGCCCAGGGCGTAGGCTCCGGGATTGCGCATGACTTTTGAAAACGCGCCTGCTGTCGGGACATGGGCATGGGGGCTGAGCGCGGCGCTCCCGTCGGCGTGCAAGCCCAAATCTTCGGGTTTGTCCCATACAAGCAGCAGACAAGCGGGTGCCAGCAACATGGTCACGGCACCCAGCGCCATGTAAGCCGGTTTAACGCCGAAAGCGTGGATCAGCGGAAGGGCGAGCAAGGGAAGGACAGCCCCGGAGAGGGACGTGCCCGAGTTGACAAGGCCGAAGGCGCGGCCCCTGTATCGGTTGAACCAGTTGCTGACCAGGGCGTTGCCGACAGCGCCGCCGCACGCCTGGGTAGCCACGCAGGATATGGTATAGAGCAGCGTGAAAAGCCAGATGTTGTCGCTGAAGCCGAGAAAAAACATGGCCCCGCCGCCGGCCAGCGCGCCGGCCGCCATCATGTGGCGCAGGGCGAAACGGGAAGAAAGCCCTATCATCAGGGGCATGGCAAGCTGCCCGACAAAGGTGGCGATGCCCATGCCGGCGTTGACCGCCCCGCGCGACCAGCCCATGGTGTCGCACAAAGGCTCCATAAAAACATTCATCACGTAGGCGACGCTTCCCTGCAGCATGAGATTGCCGCTCAAGGTAAGAGCGCATATTTTCCAGCCGTGGAACATGCCGCTAGAATTTCGGCATCACGCCGAAGGCGGATTTGTATCGTTCCCTGAATTTTGCCCTGGTGAAAGAATGCTCCTGCGTGCCCGTATGTTCCAGAGCGAAACTCGCGCTGACCGAGCCAAGACGCGCGGCGTCCGGCATGGACAGCCCGTGGGCCAGACCTTTGAGCAGCCCCGCGCGGTGGGCGTCGCCCGCGCCCGTGGGGTCAACCACTTTCGCGGGCGGCACAGGGGCGACGCGCAGTTCGGTGCCGTCAGCGCCGCGAATGAGCGACCCTTCCGCCCCAAGCGTGGTCACAAGCCAGAGCGTGCGCCCGAGCAGTTCGTTTTCCGTCTTGCGCGTGGCCTTGCAAATCATGCTCAATTCATAATCGTTGGTGGTGCAGGCCAGCGACCCTTCAATAGCCGCCAGCAGATCATCGCCGGAGAGCACCGGCAGTTGCTGGCCGGGATCATAAATGTACGGCACGCCCTTTTCGCGGTACAGGGCGGGCAGGCGGCGCATATCGTCCATATTGCCGGGGGAGACAATGGCTATGTCGGTATCGGCATTGAGATTTTCAAAGGCGTAAGCGGACGGCAAGGACATTGCGCCGGGGTAGAAGCCGGTAATCTGGTTGCCGTTCAGATCTGTGGTGATGTAGCAGTTGGCCGTAAACTCGTCAGGGGCGCGCCGTATGCCGTCGAGGGGCAGTTTCAGGCGTTTCAGGTTGACGGCGTAGGTGTCAAAGTCGTGTCCCGCCGCGGATACAATAACGGGCTTTTCACCAAGCAGAGCCAGGGAATAGGCGATATTGCCCGCGCACCCGCCGCGCCGCTCGTTCATGCTGCTCACCATAAAGCTTACGTTGATCATGCGCAGTTTGTCCGTCAGGATGTGATCCTGAAAATTGCCGGGAAAGGTCATGATGCGGTCAAAGGCCAGAGAACCGGAAATATAGATAGACATGGCGACCTCGCTGGTGGGTTTGTGAAGATGTTATTGGGCGGACGGCAGACTGTTTTCCGCAATCCAGTCCAGGAAGGGAGCATAGCCCGATTCCAGCGGGATGGCTACAATGCACGGTACTTCATACTCGTGATTCTCACGCACGGCCTGGCAGAATTGCGCGAAAGCCGCCTTGCTGACCTGCGCCAGAAGCAGGCATTCACGGGCTTCACGCACCCTGCCTTGCCAGCGGTAGACAGAACGCGCGCCGGGCAGCAGGTTGACCCCGGCGGCCAGATGCTTTTCAACCAGCATTCTGGCCAGGGCGGCGGCGTTTTCCGTATCGGGGGCGGTAACATATACAAGCAGGCACATGGCGTAATCTCGCTTTTCTGATGCGCAACGTACGCTTCGGACGCGCGTTTTTCAAGCCCCCGCCACGGCAAAAAATATAACGCTTTGCCCTGTCGGAGCGCGGCAATGACGCAAGCTGCCTTGCGGCCGGTCAAAAAGTCGCGTATTGATTGGCGCAGGTGGATGTTCCCTGCATATTCGTCCTTCGACCAGGGGGCTGCGTCATGACCAGGAAAAATATTGCGCAACAGGTGGAGTTTCCGCTGAACCGGGCGTTCACCTTTGTCGAATCAGGCCCGGTTCTCCTTATTTCCACGCATCATAACGGCAAAAGTAATCTGATGACCGTCAGTTGCCATGCCTCAATGGGTTTTGAGCCGACTCTCGGCATCTGCCTTGGCCCCTGGAATTTCAGCTATGCCGCCCTGACGGAAACCGGCGAATGCGTTGTCGCCATCCCTCCCGCGAACCTGATGGCGCACGTTGTGGACATAGGGAATTGTTCCGGCGAAACGACGGACAAGTTCCCGGAGTTCGGCCTGACCCCGCAGCCCGCCGTGGACGTCAAAGCGCCGCTGGTGGCCGAATGTCTGTACAATCTTGAATGCCGTGTGGTGAACCGCTCTCTGGTGAACGAGTATAACTTCTTTGTCCTGCGAGGCGTCAGGGCCTGGCATAATCCCGCGCCAACGGATGCTCGTTCCTTCCATGCCGTCGGGGACGGCACGTTTATCATTGACGGCGAAGTCGTCAACCTTCGCCGCAAGATGACGAAATGGCAGGACTGCATTTGACGCCTGTAACGCGACAAGAACAAGAGTAATCATGGAAAAGACACGCTGTGGATGGGCCACCGGCCCTGACCTGATGATCAGCTATCACGATGAGGAATGGGGCGTTCCCCGGTACGACGACCTAGGTCAGTTTGAGTTCCTTACCCTGGAATCGGCCCAGGCGGGCCTCTCCTGGAGCACCATTCTCAAAAAACGCGATGGCTACCGACGCTGCTTCGCCGGATTCGATCCCGAACAGGTGGCCCGCTTCACGGAACGGGATGTGAACAGGCTGATGGCGGATGCTTCCATTGTGCGCAACCGCAAAAAAATAGAAAGCGCCATAGGCAACGCCCGCATTTTTCTGGACATCGCCGAAAAAAACGGTAGTTTCAGCAAGTGGATATGGAGCTTTGTGGACGGAAAACCTGTGCAGAACGTCTGGAAAGACATGCGCGAGCTTCCTCCCACAAGTTCCCTCTCCGATGCCATCGCCAGGGAAATGAAGAAACTTGGCTTCAAATTCATGGGCAGCACCATTGTTTACGCCCACATGCAGGCCACAGGCATGGTCAATGATCATCTGACCTCATGCTTCCGCCACGGGCAGGTGCACGCCCTTTCGGACGGCAAATGAACCTGCGATTTTTTCCTTAACCATGAATGTACCGGAGGAGATATGAAACTTCTGGCGATCAACGGCAGCCCGCGTAAAGCTATGAATACCGCGGCCATACTGAAAAAAATCACGGCCGGGGCGGCCTCACGGGGAGCTGAAGCGGAACTGGTTCATTTGCGTGATCTGGTCTTCAAAGGCTGTATCAGTTGTTTCCATTGCAAAGACCCGAAGGGCAAAAGTTACGGGCGTTGCGTCATCAGGGACGATCTCACGCCGGTGTTGCGAAAAGCCCATGAGGCGGATGTTCTGGTGCTGGGTACGCCCTTCTATTTCAGCATGGAAACGGCCTTTATGCGCGCCTGTATGGAGCGGCTCTGGTTTCAATACCATCTGTACACGACAAAGAAACCGCCTTTGTCCCCCCGGAAAAAAGCCGCGGCTCTCGTCTATACCATGAATGTGCGCGAAGAAGACATGGAAGCATACGGCAAGAACGCGATTGTCGCCCGGAGCAAGGGGCTGATGGAGCGTTTTTTCGCTCCCTGCGAGGTGTTTCTTTGCTGTGACACCAGGCAGGTGAAGGACTACTCAAAGTATGAATTCGACGTGTTTGACGTGCCGGGCAAGCTCAAGCGCCATGAAGAAGTGTTCCCGAAAGAACTGGAACAGGCCTTTGCGCTCGGAGCGCGTCTGGTCGTCTGAACGCCGGACGGCATCAGAAAGCATATGGAAAAATGCGCCTCGCGTAAGTCGTTACATCGACCAGCAGTTTCAGGACACAGGTTTTGCTGAAACAGCCGCAATTCGCTTACGCGTGCAGCGCCATATGAATCAGCGGGAAAAGCCTTCCGGCGGCATCCGTCGCAGAGCGCCCTGTCTCCCGGAAGCCATATCGCAAATAAAATCCGTGGGCCTGCGGGTTTTGCTCGTTGACGTCCAAAGTCAGCGCGCCCCGCAAAAGCCGGGCATGATCCAGCAGTCTGACGCCGATGCCCTGCCCGCGACAGGCAGGCTCCACAAACAGCATTTCCACCCGCGAGCCGTTCAACCCCATGAATCCAACCGGTATGCCGTCCACGGACGCGCATATCCAGACCTCCAGGGCAGGCAATGTTGTCCTGACGTCCGGTTCAATGTCCCGGATGTCATCTTCCGTCAGAAATTCGTGAGTTGCCGTGACAGAGCGCCGCCAAAGCGCCAGCAGGGCAGGATTGTCGGGGGGGTCACGTTTTCTGATGGTCATGGAAGACTGTTTTTGTTTCATGTCGGTAACTGACAGCGCCTGCCGGATGCTACACAATTTACCATGATCCTGAAAGTTGTACTTCGGCTTGCGCGGGTCAGAGATGGTCAACAGGCCGAAATATCCGCTTGAAGCGAAAAAAATTGCTAAACGAAAAATATTTTCCTGCCTGATCCGTCTGCATGGTGAGAGGGTGTTGCCAAAACGCCCAAAATCGTTTTTGAATCACAAAACAGACAGGAGATATCATGCATCGTCATCGCACAAAAGTCATCGTCTTGATCCTGCTTTGCATCCCCGTCCTCACCCTTGCGGTCATGCTGCTCTGGAACGCGGCGTTGGCAGGCGCGGTAGGCGTTTCCACCATAGGTTTCTGGCAGGCCCTGGGCATCCTGCTGTTGGCAAGGATACTCTTTGGCGGTTTCAGAGGCCTTCTGCACGGGGGATTCTTTGGAAGCGAAAAACACTTCGCGTTGCGCAACCACTGGCACAGTCTGACTCCGGAAGAAAGAGAAAGTTTTTTGCGGCGGGGCTTCGGTGCTCGCCATCATGGGCATGCCGGGGGGCATGGCAAAGAGGGGGACAAGTCCGGCCCGTGTGAAAAATGTGTCTGCCCAAAACAGTATTGCCGCAGTCTCCACGAAGACGCGAAGCGTCAGGATTGACGATGGCGGCGTCACCACGTCTTGCGTCGGTCGTTCAGTCCTGCCGAATGCGTCTGCTTGGCTTCATCCAAAACCGGGTCAAGGTCAGGGACGACGCCGAAGACATCCTGCAGGACATTACTTATCGACTGTTCCGAACAGACGAGGAATCCGGCCATCCGGTGGATGACGCGGTTGCCTGGCTTTTTCGGGCGGCCCGTAATGCGATCATTGACGGATGGCGGAAGAAACGCGAGGAACAGTTTCCGGCCTGGGTGGCTGATGCCGACGCTCTGGATTTCAGTCTGGCCTCCAGCCCGGAACTTATGGAAATCACGGAAGTGCTGTCCGTCAACACAGACGCTGCGGAAGATGAATATCTGTCTGGAATTTTCTGGCAGGAGTTACGGTCGGCGCTTGACGAGCTGCCGGAAGCCCAACGGGAAATTTTTGTGAAGACGGAACTGGAAGGGCAGTCATACAAGAAACTGTCGGAAGAATCCGGCATTCCTGTCGCCACTTTGCTTTCCAGAAAGCATAAGGCTGTGCTGCATCTGCGAGGCAGATTGCGGGAAATTTACGATGCAATCATAATGCATTGAAATTGAAGGAAAACACAATGAATATCCAATATATTGTCGTTGTTTTATGTGTTGTTGCCGCGATAATTTTTCTCAGTGTCCGTAGTTTGCGTGTATTTCGTCATCCGCTGCAATTCGGACAGAAAATGCTTCTGTATCGAAAATATTTCTGTTTCTGACACGTCTTCATGGTAAGAGGCATTTGCTAAAATCCAACATATCGTAAGGAGGTTATTATGTTTCATCACCATCATCGACATCATTGCCACGCGCATGGCATGGGACAACGCGGCCATAGTTTGCGTCATGGCCATCATGCCGGGCACGAACCGGAGGATGCGCACCCCGCGCCATGCGCAAAATGCGCATGCCCAAGGCATTATTGCCGGACTCGTCATGAAAACGCCGCTCCTGTTGGTTCCATCGGGAATCACGGAGTCAGCAGACATGAATAAACAGCGGGGGGAATCCGGGAGCCTCTGCTTTCTGGGGCGCAAACGCTGCCGGACGGCAAAGTCGCGCATGTTGTCGGGTATTGACAGGGCAGTCACATCTGACCCCCTCCTGCCGTTCTCTCCCGGTTGCATAAGCGCGGTTCTGGTACGGCGCGAAAAGCGCTTTCTGGCGGAATGTGAATTACCCACCGGACGCTTTTACGCGCATACCAATAATACCGGCAGTATGCGCGGTCTTCTCAACCCCGGATCTCCCGTATTCTTGTCCCCGGCCGCAGGCGGCACACGGAAGCTGCCCTGGACGCTGGAAATGATCGGCCTGACTTCCAACAGCGCGAGCGGGGAGCGGATCGCTTGGGTTGGCGTTAATACCTTGACCCCCAACCGTCTGCTGCGCACGGCCTTTCAGGCAGGCCTGCTGCCCTGGGCGCAGGGATACGACAGCCTGCGGCCTGAAGTCAGACGTCGGGAAAGCCGCATCGACGCCCTGCTGAGCGGCCCGGGGATGCCTCCCCTCTGGGTGGAATGTAAAAACGTGACCATGGTTGAAGGCGATGCCGCAGCCTTTCCGGATGCGCCAAGCCTGCGCGGACACAAGCATCTGCGTGAAATGGCGTCCATAGCGGCATCCGGCGAACGGGCGGTTTTTTTCTACTGTGTGCAACGCCAGGACGGAAATTTGTTTGCACCGGCCGCAACCATTGATCCGGAATATGCCAGACTGTTCTATGAGGCCGCGGCAGCCGGGGTGGAATGTCGGCCGCACCGGGCGCGCCTTTCCGAAGCGGGCATTTCTCTTGGTGAAGAGCTGCCGGTAAAACCGGAAAGTTGATTGTTTGTTGTACGCCGCAACCCGGTTATGACGCCATGACTTTTTGCAAAACTTCACTCAGTTTTAAATTGTATCAACGAGTATAGTATTTTAAGCTGTTTCGTAGATAACACATTTATATTATTTGCAATTTTTTCTTTGATATGATCTTTGTCATTGATAAAATTGCTTGCATCAAGAAGTTCAGCAATAGTTAAATCAAAAAAAGTCGCTATCTTGTGCAATGTTTCCAGCGTTGGATTAGCCTGGGTGCGCTCAATAGAATTTATCAAGGCTAACGACAGACCGCTTAATTCCGCAAATTTTTCCTGCGACAGCTTCGCCTGTTTTCTGCGTCCTCGCAGTTGCTCCGCCAAAAAGATTTTTACATCGCGCATCGGACACCTCTTTCGTAACCGATGCTACTAACTATTTTAAACAATTAATTTATATTATAATACATATTTTTATTGAAAAATATATTATATTAGTCTATTTTTAAAACCGCACGGTGAAACCGATAGGTTCGAACGGAGACATGAAATGCACCCGGCAACGTCAGTTCAGAAAAACCTTGGCTTAACGGGCTGGTCCGGACATGGGAACATCAATAAATTATATACGTTGGGTGCCAATACACAGTCCATCCTGAAACTGCGCGCGCAGGTATACAATCTCGCCCATGCTCTGACAGGTTCTTTTCCTTCGCAGTCCATGCTTTCCCGCATCGCATCTTCTCCTGCCCTGGTTGTTCTGGCGGAGGATGTGGAGCCGGTGTCCATGATCCTTGAGGGAGCCGAAGCATGCCTGCACGATGTAGCAACCGCCAAGGCTGCGGAAGAAGACTACAACAACCTCTACATGGCTTCCCAATCTTTGACTGCGCCCCTGTGGGAGTCGGTTTACCGGGATCCCGAGCATTCGTTCTTTGGGGATGCGACGTGGCAGGTGAGGGAATGGTATGGACAATATAATCTTGCCTTCAGCAATAAAGACAAAGAGCCGGATGACCACATCACCGTGGAACTGGAATTCATGCACTATCTGATCAGTGCGAGTATTGAAGCTCTGGCCCGACCGGAAAAAACGGACTATGCCCGGCTCTGCGCCGACCAGATAGCATTTCTCCAGGAGCACCTGCTCCAATGGGCGCCGCAATCCTTCTCAATGCAGCTTCCACATGCGAAAACAGCTTTGTACGTCGGCACGGCAAGACTGATTGTTGACTATCTTCCGTATGATTTATCCTTGTTGATATCCCTGCAAAACGAGGTTGTCCAATGACTGCATCAGCTGAAACACCTTTGAGTATTTCGCGCCGTACCTTTCTTAAATGGTCTGCGGTAAGTGCCGCCACGCCATTGTTGCTGCATGGCGATGCCTTGCTGCAACCGGCGTTTGCAGCCGAAAGCGCGAATGAGATGATCATCCCCACGACAAGTTCCCTGGACTGCGGCGGATGTTGCCTCAACATGGCACATGTCAGGGACGGCGTAATCACCCGCATCAGCACAAGAACCGACGCGGCGCTGAACCCGGCCATTCCGGTCATGAAAGGCTGTGTGCGCGGGCGCGCGTATCGCAAATACCAGTATCACCCGGACAGGCTCAAATATCCCTTGAAGCGTGTGGGAAAACGGGGAGAAGGAAAATTTGAACGCATCTCCTGGGATGAAGCCCTGGACATCACGGCCCGGCGCATCCGGGAAATTACCGAAAAGTACGGTCCGGCTTCCCGTTTTCCTCTGCTTGGCACTGGAAATGACGGCAGTTCTTTCCATTTTCCCAGTCTGGCCAGACGGTTGTTCAACTGTACCGGCGGGTTCCTTCCCTACTATCATTCGGTAAGCTCGGGCAATACCGCTGCGGCGACCTCCACGGTGTACGGCGAGGTCACGTCGGGCAGCAGCCTGGATACGCTGTTGCATTCCAAATTGATCATTCTCTGGGGACACAACCCTGTAGAGACAATTTTCGGTCATACCAACTACTACCTTAAGCAGGCAAAGGAGAACGGATGTAAATTCATTGTCATTGACCCGCGCCATTCCGACTCTGCCATCACTTACGCCGACCAGTGGATACCCATCCTCCCCAACACCGACAACGCGCTGATGGATGCCATGGCCTATGTCATCGTCACCGAAAATCTGCACGACACGCATTTTCTCGACACGTACTGCGTGGGTTTTGATGAGGAACACATGCCGGAAGGAGTTCCGGATGGAGAATCTTATCTTTCCTATCTGACAGGGGCGCGGGATGGAGTGAAAAAAGATCCGGCATGGGCGGAAGGCATCTGCAAAGTGCCGGCCAACACAATTCGCCAGCTTGCCCGCGAATACGCCCTTGCAAAACCGGCGGCGCTTCTTTCCGGTTGGGGGCCACAACGCCATTTCAGCGGTGAGCGCAGTGCCAGAGGATCCATCATGCTCTGCTGTCTCACCGGCAATGTGGGAAAACTTGGCGGTTGGGCCGGCGGCATTGGGCGTATCAGCCGTCCAACCCCGGCCCGTCTTCCAACGCTGAAAAATCCCGTCCCCTACAGCATCAATATTATGCAATGGACAGACGCAGTGGAGGATTATACCAAGGTCAGCGTCAAAGAAGGCCTGAAAGGCGGCGACAACTTGCCCGCGCCTATAAAGATGATTTTCTCCATAGCCGGCAACTACCTGATGGGAATGAACCCGGACCTGAACAAGACGCGCAAGCTGCTTGAAGACGATACAAAGGTGGAATTTATACTTGCCTGTGATCTGCTCATGACATCAACCTGTCAGTACGCGGACATTGTGCTGCCTTCCACCACGTTTTTTGAATGCTGGGATCTTGTCAGAAGTTGGGAATATGGCGCCTATTTCATTCTGGGGCAGAAAGTGGTGGAACCAATGTTCGAGGCGCGTCATCCTTACGACTGGTTGCGCGATCTGGCCAAACGGCTTGGAGTGGAAGAGAAGTTCAGCGAAGGCCGGAGTCAGGAAGAATGGGCAAGGCATCTGATTGACGAAACACGCAAAAAAAATCCACGACTGCCGGACTGGGAAGAATTGAAAAAACAGGGCATCTACTATTTTGACTACCCGACTCCTGTCATCGGCTTTAAAAAACAGATTGACGATCCGGCCAACACCCCCTTCAAAACGCCTTCCGGCAAGATAGAGTTGTTTTCAAAGGGAATATATGCCCGCAAAGACCCGCAAATTCCCGCGACCCCGCACTATGTGCCCGCGTGGGAAGGGCCGGAGGATCATCCTCTGGTGGAAAAATATCCTTTCCAGGTGATTGGATGGAAAGGCCGCAATGGAACAAATTCCTGTTATTTCACACATCCCTGGCTACAGCAGGTTGATGTGCACACTGTATGGATCAACCCTGTTGACGCGATGAAAAAAAATATCAAACAGGGAGATACGGTAAGGGTTTTCAACAACAGGGGTGCCTTGCTGATCAAGGCGGAAGTGACGCCACGCATTATACCCGGAGTTCTCGCCATACCAACAGGCGCATGGTACAAACCGGGCAAGGATGGTACGGATTTGAACGGCTGTTTAAATGTGCTCACCTCACTGCAAAAATCCCCGCTGACAAACGGCAACGCTCCCCACAGTTGCCTTGCGGACATTGGCAAGGCCTGATCTAACCCAAGGATCCCGATATGTCACAACAATACGGATTTTATATTGACGAAAGCATGTGCAGCGGATGTAAAGCCTGCGCCATGGCCTGCAAGGACAAAAACAATCTGGATGACGAACGTTTTTTTCGTACTGTCAGCGAATACCGTGGCGGGGCTTTTGCGCCTGCCGGCAAAGCCTATGGAAACGGCGTTTGGGCGTACTGGATTTCTCTGGCCTGTAATCATTGCAGCAACCCGAAATGTGTGCAGGGCTGTCCGACCGGCGCCATGCACAAAAGAAAGGAAGACGGCATTGTAGCGGTTGACCAGAATGTTTGTGTGGGCTGTAGATATTGCACATGGAATTGTCCTTACGGCGCGCCGAAATATGACAAAATCAAAGGCAAAATGAGCAAGTGTGATTTTTGCTGTGATCTTATAGACAAAGGACAGGAGCCTGCCTGCGTCGCCGCCTGTCCGCTGGGATTGATTAAATTTGGTTCCATTGAACAACTGCGGCAGCAATATGGCGCGCTGGCGGATATCAAAGGCCTGCCCGATTCATCCGCAACTCATCCCAACCTGGTGATCAAGCCCCATAAAAACGCGGAAAAAGCGTAGAGGACAGGTTCACATATGAGCGAATGGTCACTTCTCTTCTTTACTTTGGCCCTACAAGTCGCGGCAGGCACATTTATCGCGCTTGCGCTGAAAGAAAATCTGGGCGGCACTGCCACTCGTTGCGCGGAGATTGTAACAGCCACCATTGTCGCATTGGTTGGTGTTATATTTTCTTTCACGCATCTGGGTGATATTTCTGGCGCTTTCCACGCGTTGTCCAATGTCGGAACTTCCTGGCTGAGCCGTGAAATATGGCTCGTCATTGTGTTCATCTTGCTGGCGCTGATCTGCATCCAGCGGGTTAAGCAGTCGGCGCGGGTCAAGATGCCGCTGGTTCTCGTCGCTCTGACCGGAGTACTGGCGGTCTACGCTTCTGCGGCGGTTTATGCCAACACGGTTATGGAGCAGTGGGTCACACGATGCCCCTATGCGGATTTCTTTGCCACCACACTGTTGCTCGGGCCGATCCTGGCAGCTGGCCTGTGCGCGGAGCATAAGGATATACAAGTACTCCGCCTGCTTTTTGCTCTGGGGGTTTTTCTTTTTATCGTGAACGTCGGCTTCTACGGTTCATCCCTTCAAGGCCTCATTGCCGTTGCACGCCTGACTCTGACCGCGCTGGGCATCCTTGTGGGCTTTTGGACATTGTGCGGATCCAGCATTAAAAAGATGGCGTATGTTGCCGTTGCCGTATTGTTGCTTGGCGAAGGAATGGGGAGATATATCTTTTTTATGGCATAAATGTTGTCCGTCAGACGGGTTTTCGCTTTTTCAGTGTAGCTCATGTGGGCAAGGAAAGAAATATCTCTTGCAATCTGAAAAAAGCTGGTTTATTCAAAAAAGGAATAAGTGAACCATAGCCAGCATGATGATCAAGGCGACCACATACCGCAGGCTGGTACCCTACCTCAATTCATATTGTAGCGGCATGAATTGCAGGACGCAATTTTTATCTGGAATCCGAATTATGAGGCCGCGGCAGCCGGGGTGGAGTGTCGGCCGCACCGGGCGCGCCTTTCCGAAGCGGGCATTTCTCTTGGTGAAGAGCTGCCGGTAAAACCGGAAAGTTGATTGTTTGTTGTTTCAACAGGATTGCAACAAGTCTTTGCGCTCAATCCCTATGGCTTTTGCGACATATGTGGAAAAATTTTCAATGCGTAGGGGAAATTGCAGTTCAGGGTGCGACTTCACGGCCGGCACAAAAATCCAATGACAGTTGTGGCAGAGATCAATCATGGTGTCGGCGCCAGTGGACATGGCCTCCCGCAATCTTGCGAGAGTGACCGCATTGCCAAGTTCCGGCATGCCGTTAACAGTTCTGCAACCGCAGCACAGGGTGTCTTTGCCGTGATGCTCCATCTCGACGAGTTCAGTGCCGGGAATGGCTCGCAAAACTTGACGCACACAGGAATCAATACCCATATAAGCGTTTTTGCAGGGTTCATGATAGGTCACAGTGCGCCGCGTTGCGGCGGGGAATTCAAGTTTGCTTATGTGTTCCATTACGTAGCGGGGAAAGGAGATACAGGCGAAAGAGGGCTGAAGAAAATGCCTGATGCGGGATTGTAGAACACTGAGACACGTTGGACACCAAAAAATCATAGCCTTTATTTTCAGCCGTTCCCCCAATCCAAACAATTTTTCAGCGGCGTTTTGCAGCCAGTCCGCGTCTCCTCCGCTTCCACGCGAGGATGATCCACAACAATACGCCAACCCTGGCGCAAAGGAGTATCTGTTCCCTATCGCGTCCAACATATCCAGGGCATTCAGAATTTTGTCAGGCTGTTTGTAAACATTGCACCCTGGAAAAAACAGATAGTCGGCTTTTACGTCTGTGCGTTCAAGGCTGATTCTTTCATATTCCTCTGCCGATGTGCCTTTTCGGGCCAATTCTTCATGTACGGGGTAGAGCGGAATATCCCAGGGCGTTTCTTTTCTGAACTGGATTTCCCGCGCAAGCAATTCGGTAATCAACATGGAATTGACGCCAATGGGGCATTGCACATCCAGGCATCCGTAACAGCGCATACAGGAATTCAGTTTGAACTGCCCTGCCGGAGACAGTTCTTTTCCTCCGCTCAAAAAGTCTATGATATCCTGTTGTGTCTTTCGAGGATCGATTTTTATCCGGGAAAAAGGCATGACTCTGCATTCGGAAATGCACTTGCCGCATTTCAGGCAACTTGTGATCACTTTCTGTTTTGCCGCTTCATAATATTCAGACAGGCGCGCCATATTTACTCACCTGATAGTCGTACCACGCGGAATCCGATGCCGGAGCATCCCAAAGCTGCCGTCACTTCAATGCCTGCTTGAGCAAGCCGCCCACCTGACTGGGTTTGGCGGCGGTCAGCCCGCCGGCTTTTTCCAAAGCGGCCACCTTACCTTTTACCGAACCCTTGCCGCCGGAAACGATGGCCCCGGCGTGCCCCATGCGCTTGCCTTCGGGGGCGGTACGCCCGCCGATAAAGGCCACCAGTGGCTTTGTAAACAATTTCGCTTCCATGGCCTCGGCCACTTCCTCCTCCATACTGCCGCCAAGTTCGCCGATGATGACCACCGCCTTTGTTTCCGGGTCGTTTTCATATAGAGGCAGCAGTTCGGCGAAACGTGTGCCCGGCACAGAGTCGCCGCCCACGCCGATCAGTGTGGATACGCCAAATCCGCCTTTCACCACTTCCGCGGTCACTTCGTTGGTCAGTGAGCCGCTTCTGGTCATGACGCCGATGTCGCCGTTCTTGTAGACGCGCTCAATCCAGTAGGGGATGCACCCGGCCATAGCCTTGGCCGGCGATATGATGCCGGAAGTGTTTCCGCCTATGACCATGGCCCCGCAGGAAATCGCGGCCTTGCGAATCTGTATGGACTCATGCAGGGGAATGCCTTCGGCGATGGTGACAATTTTTCGGATGCCGGCGTCCAGGGCCTCAAATACCGCGTCCTTGGTGAAACGCGGCGGCACAAAAAGCATGGCAAGCTCCGCCGGATGTCTTGTCATACCGCGCTGCACGGAATGAAAAACCGGAACTCCTTCCACATCCTGCCCTTCTTTGCCCGGCGTGACGCCAAACACGACCTTCGTGCCCATCTCTTTCATGTGCTTCAGCCAATAACTGCCCTCCTTGCCTGTGGCCCCCTGCACTTCGACAGTTGTGCCCGCATCAATGAAAATACTCATGTCTTCCTCCCGGCGGCGATATCCACAGCGCGCCGCACAGCGACTTCGGTTTCAGATAAAGGTTCAAGTCCTGCCGCCCGCAACGTGTCGAAGGCTTCTTCCTCATTGGTGCCGCGTATGCAGGTGACAATGGGAATATCGGGTTTCAGGACGTTGATCGCTTCAACCAGGCCTGTGGCCATAACATCCGCCCTTGCAATGGTGCCGAACGTGACCACCAGAATGACCCTGCTGGGGTTTTTCAGGCACAGGCGCATGGCCTGCAAGGCTTTGGTGTAGTTTGGACCGCCAAACTCAAGATAATTGGCAACGGTGCCGCCGGCATAATGGATAAGATCGAATACGGTGGTGGTCAGCCCGGCTCCGGCGCACATCAGCGCGATATCGCCGTCAAACTGCAAATAGGGGATGCCTTCAAGGGCGGCCTCGTATTCCGTTTCAGTGTCGAAATATTCGGGCGCGAGAGGATATTTGGTCCGCGCCTCGCTCATCGTGTCGTCAATGATCAGTTTGCCGTCTCCAGCCAGAACCTCGCCGTTTTTGGCGACAAAAAGCGGGTTGATCTCGGCAAGCTCGGCGCCGGTGGCCCGGAAAACGCCGTACAGCTTTTGCGCTATGGAACTGACTTTTTTGGCGATGTCGTCAGAGAGGTTCAGGCCGAAAGTAATTTCCCGCAAATGGTGGGGCATGATCCCCCAGGCGATGTCCACCTTGACCGTAACGATTTTGTCAGGCTGTTCCACAGCCAGTTTTTCAATTTCCACGCCGCCTTCGGCACAGGCGATGAACATGGCTGTCGCGTTTACGGGGTCAAGCGTTATGGCCAGATACAGCTCTCTGTCAATGTCCACGGCCTGTTCAAACAGGAGTTTGCGCACGCCGTGGGGCGAGTTGAGCAGATCCCGGGCTTTATGCCTTGCCTCCGCCTCGTTTTGAGCAAATTGGATAAGCCCCGCTTTGCCGCGCCCGCCCTTGAGAACCTGGGATTTGATCACACAGGGCACGCCTGTGACTGCAACAGCCTCGTCCACCGCGTCAATGCCCGAGGCCAGCGCGCCGACAGGGACGGGAATGCCTGCTTCGGCAAAAGCCTCCTTGGCCTGATATTCAAACAGTTTCATAAAAATGTCCTTTTATCGCTGTGCGTGACATCTATCGGTTATTTCGGAAATTTTTTGAAAAAACCGTCCCAGACGTTTTCTTCAAACACCCAGGGAGCCACCGGTTCATTCACCCAGGTGATGTTGAGGAAGTGCTTCCAGTGGATGTTTTCCGTTGTGACGTTGCCGCCCCACGTCCCGCAGCCCAGCGTGGCCGTCGAAGGCATTCTGTTGAACGGGTGTCCGCCGTTGGCGGCGGCCATCGGCTGACGCACCGTAACCCGGCTGGTATGCATTTCATTGCCCAGGCGTTCAATATAGGCCCTGTTGAAGGTATGGATGCCGCAAGAGTGCCCCGGCCCCACCCGGCTGGTCAGAATTTTGAGTATGGCGATGGCCTCGTCAATATCCCCGGCCCTGTATGCGTTCAGAACGGGAGAGATCTTTTCCTGGGCAAAGGGGTCAAAGGCCGGCGGATCCGTGCTTTCCACCAGCAGCATGACAGTGCCGGGCGTGACCTGAATGCCTGCGCCTTCGGCGATGCTCCGCGCCGATTTGGCGATGATGTCTCCGTTGAGAGTCAGGATTCCTCGTTTGTCCGGTTTCCACATATGCGCTTTCAGCTTTTGCGCTTCTTCCCGCGTACAGATATGCGTGCCGAGTTTTTTGAATTCCTCCAGGGCACCGGCGTACACGGCGTCCACAACAATGATGCCGTTTTCCGAAGAGCAGGATGTCGCGTTGTCAAAAGTTTTGCTGGCGACAATTTTCATCGTCGCATCAGCGATGTCGGCGTCTTCGGCAACAATCGCCACAGCGTTGCCCGCGCCGACGCCAAAAGCGGGCGTGCCGCTGGAATAGGCCGCTTTGACCAGGGGGGCGCTGCCGGTGGCGACAATCAAATCGCACTTGCCCATGAGTTCCTTGGTGGCTTCGCGTTCGGTCAAGTCAATGTGCTGGATGAGATCCACAGGCGCGCCGACCCGCTCAAGCCCCTTGCGCATCATCCGCACTGTTTCCTCTGTACACAATTTTGCCCGGCTGCTGGGCTTAAAGATAACGGCGTTGCGTCCCTTCAGGATGGAAATGGCCTTGCCGCCGCAGGTGGCCGTGGGATTTGTGGCGGGCAGTATGGCGCACACCACGCCCACGGGCTTGGCATATTTGGAAATGCCCGTTTCCGGATTGTGCTCAATGCAGCCCACGCTTCTGGCGCCGATGATATCGTGCAGCGTGCCGCCGACTTTACGTTTATGTTTTGTCACCTTGCTTTCGTAGTTTCCGTAGCCTGTTTCCTCCACGGCCATACGCGCCAGCACATCGACATTGTGATCATTATACACCTCCCATCCAACAGACATGCAGACTTCGTCTATCTGTTCCTGAGAGTAGGAAGCGACACGCTGTTGGGCTTCACGGGCCGCTTTCAGCAGGTCATCAACACTTTTCATACAGCCTCCGGCTTTTATCGCAGGCTACCGGTTAGAAAACCGGCAGCCCGCAATGTAAATCTTCCTTATTTTTTTACCAGCTCCTTGAGCAGCACCTCAAGTTTCGCTTTCTGGTTGGCAAACATTTTTTGTGTTTCTTCGCGGTTCATAACGTGCAGCGGGCTGCCGCTCTCCTTCATCTTGCTGACGACAATGGGGTCATTGAACATTTCAGGCGCAATCTTTGCCACCTTGTCCACTATTTCCTGCGGCACGCCCTTGACAAAACAGAATCCCCTGTAATTCACGCTGGTATCATCAATGTCATAGCCCAATTCCTGGAACGTGGGCACATCGGGAAGGAAGGGGTGGCGTTTGGTGTCGGCAATAGCCAGGATATTCAGGTTGTCGGTATTGCGGAATGCGTCCGCCAGATTGTTGAAGCCCGCTTTTACCTTATTGGAATATACGGCCTGAAAGGCTTCTGTGCCGCCTTTTTCCGGAATGTACGTCAATTTGATGCCGGTGGCCTTCTCCAGTTGCAGGGTCGCAATGTGGTGACCGACGAAGAGACCGGCGCCATTGATGGTTATTTTGCCGGGATTGTCCTTGGCGTACTCCACGAACTCCTTGACCGTCCTGAAAGAACTGTCCTTGGGGACGATGAGCACCGCCGGATCCGCTCCCCAGTTGGCGAGCGCTTCAAAAGAATCAATGGTGAACGAGGGTTTGTTTACAATTGACTGGGCGATCAAATGCGGCATGTTGTAGGAAATGATGGTGTAGCCGTCCTTGGGGCCCTTTTCCACAGCCCAGTTCCAGGCTGTCATGCCGCCGGCGCCCGGTTTGTTGACGATAACAATGGGCTGTCCGAAATATTTTTCATTTCCGGCGGGCATACTGGCGATGCGCGCCTGAAAATCAGTCGCGCCGCCGGGGGTGTAGGCGACAATAAGGCTGATGGGCGTACTGGGATAAGGGGCGGCGGCTTTGGAGACATTGCCTTGGGCAAACAACATCAGCGCCAACGCGCACAGGGAGAGGATTTTTTTCATGAGGCATACTCCTTTGGTAAAAAATAATGGGTTAAACCAGTAATCCCTTCGGGATTTGCACTTGCAGGAGAACCGTGAACAATCCATACAAAAACAGAAGACACGCGAATACCGTGGCCGCCCGTATGCCCAGAGATTTCGGCGTGCGCGGCGCCGCCTGTATCGCCACCGTTGTGAGAAAAAAGAATAAAAAGCTGGACAGGTAAAAACCCACGGGTTCTATGGCCGCTATATAGACGGCGGTAGCCGCCAGGACAAACAGGATGCGCGCCCAGGGAAAAGGAACGGGGGCCGTGTCGGGTTCAGTTTTGGGGTGAAGCACTTCCGTAACGGCCTTGACGACTGTCAGACAGAGCAGCAGCACCAGCATCAGGCCGGGGAAAATGGCCGCCCCCTGTTCCCCGCCTCCGGGAAGGCGCGAATAAAATACGGCGATAACGGCAAGCATCCCCAGTATGCAGAACCATTCTTTTCTCGCGGCTTTGTTAAAAATATGCGCTTTTGGCGTTGGCATCGGCTCCGGCAGGGCGCTGCGCCGGGCGTGCCGGGCAAACAGGCCCCAGGCAAGGGACAGAACGGAAAGGGCAATCAGGAAGATGCTGATGCCGCCGGTAAAAAAGTAGGAGAACACGCCCACGTCGGTTTCCGCGATCATCTTGCCGCGCAGAAAATTTTCTTCCGCGATGGGGCCGAGAATAATGCCGAGCACCACCGGAGCGGAGGGGAAACCGGATTTGCCGCCCAGATACATCAGCAGACCGAGAAGAAACATGACAATCACGTCGTCCATGCTGTTCTGCACGCAATAGGTGCCTATACAGGCCAGCACGGTCACGGAGGCCATCATCATCAGATTGGAAATGTTCATGATGGTGTGGGAATAGCGTGAAAAGAGCAGGCCCACGCCGCACATGAAAAATTGCGCCACCATCATGCCGGCGATGAAGGTATAGGCGACATTGGCGTGTTTGGTGAACAATTCCGGCCCGGGAAAAAGACCGTGAATGAGCAGGCCGCCGAGGAGAACTGCGGCTGTGGGGCTTCCGGGGATTCCCAGGGTCAGCAGGGGGATAAGCGCCGCGCCGACGGTTGCGTTGTTCGACACCTCCGAGGCCACTAACCCTTCCGGCTCTCCCGTGCCGAACGTCTCCGGATGTGAGGACATTTTTTTTGCCTGGTCATAGGTGATGAGTCCGGCAACCTGTCCGCCGGCGCCGGGGATAATGCCGATAATGATGCCCACGATATTGGCGAGCACAGTCGTGCGCCACCACTTGCGAAAATTTTTGATCGTCGGCCAGAACAGGCCTTTTTTCGGTTCATATTTGTTTTTTGTGGCCTGCAGACGGACGTCCTCCGCCAGTTCCAGCACCTGTGGAATGGCGAAAAGGCCGATAAGCGCGGGCACAATGGCAATGCCGCCGGTAAAAATATCGTGAAAGATGAAGCGCGGCGCGCCCAGCATGGGGCTGTATCCTATGCAACTGATCAACATGCCGAGAACGCCGCCGTACAAGCCTCTGATTACCTTGCCTTCGGACAGCCCGGCAATGACCGTGATGCCGAACACGCTGACCCAGAAAAGTTCTGGCGGGCCAAAACGCATGGCAAAGGCCGCGAGCGGTGGAGTGAGCAGAATCAGCGCCAGAACGCCGCATACGCCTCCGATCAGGGAGCCGATAAAAGCTATGTACAGGGCCTGCTGCCCCTCGCCTTTTTTCGCCATGGGGTGCCCGTCCAGCATGGTGGCGATGCTGGCCGGCGCGCCGGGAATGTTGATCAGCACGGCGGTGATGGCGCCGCCGGCAACGGCGGACGTATATACGCTGCCGAGAAGGATGAGGCCGGTGCCCGCGTCCATGTAAAAAGTGAAGGGAACCAGCAGCGCTACGGCCATGGTGGGGCTTAACCCCGGCATGGCGCCGAAAAATATGCCGCCTATGGAACCGATCAGCAGGACCAGGAAATTGGGCAGAGTGAGCAGATAGGACATATGCTGCAAGGTTTCAATCATACTTTCCTCCGCGTGAAATTTTCAGCCAGGAGAGATCCCACACCACACAAAGCAATATGCGTGCCTTGATGCGTCCTGAAGGGGATTTGGCTGTCCTTATGGTAAAAACGCGAAATATCCGTCGGCAAAGGCGCGGCAGGCATGCGCATAATATGTTCGGGAATGTTTGCATATGTAAGGAAATTCTGACATAGACAAGTTGACAAAAATAACGCCCGTTCCGGAGAGTACGCATGCGCCCATCCGATATTTTTGAAAATGAAAAAGAATTTTTCAAGCTTATCCTTGACACCATGACCACCGGGATTTTCGTTGCCGACGAACATTTGATTGTTCGTTTTATCAATCTTGCCTACGCGGAATATCTGGGCGTTCCCAGAGAGTCCATTGTCGGACGGCCGATAACGGATTTTATCCCCGATTCGCGCACTTCTCAGGTCACGTCTTCCGGAATGTCGGAGATGGGGGAAGTACGGACGCTGAAAAATTCTGAGGGAGAGCGGGTTATCGTGGTAAACCGCTTCCCTTTCAAATACGAAGGCAAGGTGTTGGGGATGCTTTCGTCAACAGTTTTTGGTTCCCGAGAAGAGTACGATGCCGTTGCCGCCCGCATAGCCTATCTTGACAAACAAATCACGCGCTATGCCAAGCGGATAAAAAGCGCCCTCGCCCCGCGCTATTCGTTGCAATCCATCATAGGCGACGGCAAAGTGTGCAGAGAGTTCCGCAATACGCTGATAGATTACGCCCGAACGGATTTGCCGGTTCTGCTTACCGGGGCCACCGGAACGGGGAAAGAGCTGGCCGCGAATGCCATTCACTGCGAAAGCTCCCGGCGCGACGGCCCCTTTGTCGGCATCAATTGCGCGAGCGTCCCCAAGGATTTGCTTGAGTCCGAGCTGTTTGGATACGCTTCCGGGGCATTCAGCGGGGCGCACAAGGACGGCAAGATCGGCCTGATAGAACTGGCGGATAACGGCACGCTTTTTTTGGATGAAATAGGGGACACTCCTGTTGCGACGCAAGTAAAGCTTTTACGGGTTCTGGAAGAAAAAACGCTGTACCGCGTCGGTTCAACGCAGCCACGCAACGTAAATTTTCGTCTTATCACGGCGACAAATCTGGATTTCAACAAACTTATCGCCGAGGGCATATTTCGTGAAGATCTTTATTACCGGATAAGCGTTCTTGTGTTGCGGACGCCGGGTTTACATGAGCGCAAGGAGGACATTCCCCTGCTTGTCAGACATATACTGGAGCGCATGGGCAAGCCCGCCGTGCGTGTGGACAAAAGCGCCATGGAGATACTCACCTCCTATAGCTGGCCCGGCAATGTCAGGGAACTGCGCAATATTATCGCCCGCGCCCTCGGAATTTGCAAAAACAACTGCATCGGCATAAACTTGCTCCCGCAGGAATTGATTAACAGTTGCGCGGCACAGGGGGAAACGCAGGGGATCGGGGAAAAACCGTCCGATCTGCACAGCAGTCTTGCGGAGAGTGAACTGCGCCTGATTATGCGCATTCTTCGGGAAGAGCGGTGGAATGTTTCCCGCTCCGCGGGAAAACTGGGTATAACCCGGACGTCATTATACGAAAAATTTAAAAAATATGGCATTTCCAGAGAGTACGCGTTTAAGGAAAACGTGCCGTGAATGCCTGTGACAGCGCTGACCGGGAGGCGGACACCTGTAAAGAACTCTTTACAGCGGCCGCTCTTTTTCCTCTCTCCATCCATTCGGGCGTTCCGCAAAAACCGTTGTCTTGCAAAAAAAACGACGACATGTCTCTTTTTGGTACGCGCTTTGCTTATGTTCCGGTGTCGGCGTCGCCGCCTGATTTCATGCGTCAGTGTCTTTTGCCTGAAAAGCTATAAAATTTTGGAGTGAACACCATGCCGAAAATGACCCCAAGTGAAGCAATGACGGAAGTTCTGGTACAGGAAGGCGTCAACCATGTGAGCGGAATTCTCGGTTCGGCATTTATGGATATGCTGGACCTTTTTCCGGCGGCCGGGATTGATTTTATTTCCGTGCGGCATGAACA
>JAISZT010000034.1 GCA_031284485.1 Desulfovibrio sp. | reverse complement strand
GAGAGTTCCTGCACGGCGGCGGAAGACTGCACCATGCCTTCGGTTGTTTCACCCACGACCTGATTGATTTCAACGATGGCCCGGTTGATTTCCTCGGAGGTCGCGCTCTGCTCCTCGGCCGCCGTGGCGATGGACGTCACGATGGAGGAGTTTTCAGCGGCCAGTTGCACTATGCCGTTCAGGGATTCGCCGGAGGAATTGGCCAGCTCGGTGGCCTCGGCGATGCTTTTTACGGCATTGGCCACTTCCTCAATATTGGTGTTGGCGGAATTCTGCACAGCGGCAATGCTGGCGCCCACTTCCTGCGTGGCGGACATGGTTTTTTCCGCCAGTTTGCGCACCTCGTCGGCCACAACCGCGAAACCGCGCCCGGCTTCGCCCGCCCGCGCCGCTTCAATGGCCGCGTTGAGAGCCAGCAGGTTGGTCTGGTCGGCAATGTCGGAGATGACGTTCATCACGCTGCCGATGCTCTCGGTCTGGGTGCCGAGTTCCTGCATGTTGTTTTGCAGGGTCGTGGCCACCGTGTTCACCTGATTGATGGATTTGACCACCTTGTTGACCAGATTCGCTCCTTCGTTGGCGCGCTGTTTGGTCGTTTCCGTCTGTTCCGAGGCCTGGCCGGCGCTGCGGGCCACTTCCATAACCGTGGAATTCATTTCGTTCATGGCTGTGGCTGTGGATTCCACGCGCGAACGCTGCATTTCGGCGCCGCGGGAAACCTGCTCCACCTGTGCGGAAAGCTCTTCGGAGGCCGCCGCTATGCGGTTGGAGAGTTCGGTCGCCTGGGCAGCCACCTGCAGTATGGTTCTTTGCTGGGTCTTGATGGTCGTCAGATCAGTGATCAACTGGAGAAGGGAGGCCAATTTGCCTTCTTTGTCAAGCATGGGGATGACTGTATAACTTATGTCCATATCTGTTCCACCCGGGTGCGCCCTTGTTTCGGCGGAGGCCGGATGTCTGTCGGCAGCCGCTTTTTTCAGCGCATCGGAGTCAGTGTCGTCGTCGTCACGGTTGAATACCTGTCGGCAGTTTTTACCCAGGTAGTCATTGCCGGCCACATTCCTGGCCGCGATATTCATGTATTCGATCCTGGCGTCTTTGTTCAGAACAGCCACAGGGGAAGGAATATTGTCTATAACCATGATGAGGCGGGCGAGTATGCCGTTGGTGCCGTTGATCAGGGTGGAAAAACCGGCGTTATATTTGTTGGCGTCACCCTTAAAGTCGATGGCTCCGTTTTCGATGTTCTTTTCCAGACTCAGATAGTCGGCAAGAATGGATTTGAGTGTTTGGGGAATACGGCTCAAGGCAGCCACCATTTTCCCGATTTCACCTTTTTCCCTGACGTCCGCGTCATGGTCGAAATCGCCGTCCGCAACGGCGCCGGCAAAAATAACGACTTTATTCAGCACACGCACCAAGCCGACAACGATGAACAGGGCAAACAACGCGCCCAGAGCAAGACCAATGGCCGAGGCCACGAGCATGAATTGAGCGGTGCTCGTGTTGGCGGCAATGATTTCGAGGCGCGCGCTGTTTGCTTTTTTGTCGGCTTCCGTGTTTATCTTGTCAATAATTGCCCTCAACTCATCGTCCCAATTATAGGCCTGCGTAATGATGGTGTCAATCCGCAGCGTGTCCGCCCGGTGTTTCTGATAAGTACGGGCAATTGAGTCATACTGGGCCAGATATGCGGAAAAAGCGCGCCGGCCTGCATCTGTGACAAGAGAATCCTGAAAAGGCCTGTTCAGGGAATTTGTTTTTGCCAGCACAGCGTCCACCAGCGTGGCGTTTTTTTCGGAACTGGTCTGGCGGAAATCGGACATGGCCGCATTCAGGTCGGTGAGCGCCCGCCACATTTCGTTAACCTGGTTCAGTATGGCGATGTTGTTCACCTCTTGTGCCATGTCGCCGATATCGCCGAGAATCTTGTACGTGCTTTTAAAACTCTGGAGGATGTTCCCCTCGTAGTCGGCATACCATGCGGGCAAGACTTTTTTCATCTCCTTGAGCGCTTCCACATATTCCTGCAGACGCGCCTGCGTATGTTCCATATCTTTTTTCAGTTCCCCTCCGTCGGACAACCCAAGTATTTTCTGGACGCTGGCCAGGGCTTTTTCCTGGGCTTCAAGAGCAGTGTCCATATCTCTGTTGTCGGACAAACGCATGAATTGTTCCAGGTAGTATGCGGAGCTGTTGATGTAGCTGACGCTGTCGCTCGCAATCGTGTTTATGGAAGAAATTCGAGCATAATCCAGAAACAGTGTCGAGGAGCTTCCCAATCCTCTGTAGCCGAGGATTGAAACAAAGGCTACTATTGCGATCATGGCAGTAAAGCCGGCGATAATTTTTTGCTTGATTGTCATTGACGCCTCCGAAGGGTGTGGATTAAATTGTTGGCCCTAATCCTGTGAGGTCGATCCGCATAAGTTCAAATTTGATCTTACTCTGTAGCGCATAAATCATTTTCGCAGTTTTTCCGCGATCAGTTCCCGTATTATATTGTTCAGCCCCGGCAGATCGGGTTTTGAAACCTGCCTGTCCGCACCGACCTTGACGCCTCTGGCCAACACGGCATCTGTTATCAGAGAGGAGAAAAGGATGACCGGCAGATGCGCAAGGCCCGCTTCCGCCCGGATTTTTTCCGTAAGTTCGTGCCCGTCCATTTCCGGCATTTCAATGTCTGAAATGACCAGGTGCACATTGTCCGTGATGTCTTTTCCCTCGCCCCTCGTCTTGTCCAGTTCCGCCTTCAGGTATTGCCAGGCTTCTTTTCCGCTGCTCGCGGCCGTCACCCGGAAGCCCGATTTTTCAAGAGCGGATTTGATGATGTGGCGCAGTGAGGCGGAATCGTCCGCCACCAGCAGGTGAAAGTGTTCCGCGTCCTCAACCGGGCTGGTGTCGATTTCCACCTGGGACATGTCAAGCGAACTGTCCATGCCCGCCAGAATTTTTTCCATGTCCAGAATAAAGAGCACCCTGTCCTCAATGCGCAGCACGCCGGTAATGGATTCGCATGAATACATCTGTACGTATTTGTTCGGTGATTTGATGTCGTCCCAGGTAAGCCTGTGGATTCTGTGGACAGCGGACACCAGAAAGGCCGCGCGCACTCCGCTGAATTCCGTCACCAGCACCTTGGCGTTTTCAGTCGAGGCGATTTCCTTGCCGAGCCAGGCCGCCAGATCAAGAAGGGGCAAAACTTTGCCGCGCAGATTGAACGTGCCGAGTACCGAAGAATCGTGTTTGCTGGGTACGCTCGTTATGACCGGCAAGCGGATGATCTCAAGCACCTTGGCTACGTTGATGCCGTAATGCCCACTGTAGACAGTGCCGTCCGGCTGTTTCTCGTCAATGAGAAATTCAACGATTTCAAGCTCGTTTCTGTTTATATTGAGGAGGCTGTTCTGTGTCATGGCAACCTTTAAAATTTGATGCCTTGTTTGTGTTACCTGTTTTATTCGGAGTTATGTGAAATATCTTAAGATGGCGTCGTACTTTTTTTTCCCGGCGTCAGCTTTGGGCAGAAAGAAGACATTTCACACGCGCCGCAGGCCGGGGCGCGGGCACGGCAGACATCCCGCCCGAACCAGACCATGCGGTGGTTCACATTGCCCCATTCTTCGCGCGGAAAGAGAGCCGTCAGGTCTTTTTCCACAGCATCCGGATACGTCTGTTCCGTCAGGCCGAGACGAAAGGCGATGCGTTTGACGTGGGTGTCCACAGCCAAACCTTCGTTGATGCCGAACGCGCCGAACAGGACGACGTTTGCCGTTTTGCGGGCAACACCCGGCAGGGTGATCAAATTTTCAAGCGTGCGCGGCACCTCGCCTTTGAAAACATCCCGGATGCGCCGCGACGTCGCGATCAGATTTTTGGCCTTGTTTTTGTAAAACCCCGTGGGGCGGATAACGCTTTCCAGCTCTTCCGGCGCGGCCCCAGCCAAAGTTTGCGCGTCCGGCCATCTGCGGAAAAGCTCCGGCGTGATGCTGTTGACGCGCGCGTCCGTGCACTGCGCGGCCAGTATGGTGGCTGCCAACAGCTCAAAAGCGTTGCGCGCGGCAAGCAGGCCGGCGGGTTCAGGGTAACGTCGCCGCAAGGCCTCAAGTGTTTTTTGGGCCTGTTTTTTGCGTCGCTCTGCCGTCATGTCCTGCCCTTTTGCATCGCAGTGTCGGAAACGAGAACGCGCTCCAGGATTTTGCGCAGCATGTCCGGACTGATGGGTTTGGTCAAGTGGTCTTCCATGCCGGCCTCCAGGCTCAGGCGGCGGTCTTCATCGGTGGTGTGGGCTGTGAGCGCGATAATGGGCGTGCCGGCCTTGAGGGGGTTGCTTTTGATGATGCGCGCCGCCGTCAGGCCGTCCATGCGCGGCATTTGTATGTCCATAAAAATGCAGTCATAGGCTTTTTCGTTGACGGCGTTTACCGCTTCTTCACCGTTGTCGACCGTATCGACCAACGCGCCGAAGGCCGTAAGTATTTCCTGGGCCACAAGCTGGTTGATGGGGTTGTCCTCGGCGAGCAGTATGCGCTTGCTCTGGATGATGGATGAGATATTGACGTTTGTCTCCGGGGCCTGTTCTGTTTTCGGCGCAGTTTCGTCTGTATGTTCAACCAGACCAAGGCGGGCGGTAAAGTAAAAGCGGCTGCCTTCGCCCAATTTGCTTTCACAGCCTATTTCGCCCTGCATGGCGGCGACAATCTTTGCGGCGATGGACAGGCCAAGCCCTGTTCCGCCGTGTTGGCGCGTCATGCCGATGTCTCCCTGGGTGAAGGGGGCAAACACGCGCGCTATCGTTTCTTCACTCATGCCTATGCCCGTGTCGCGGATTTCGAAAAACAGGCGGCAGGTTTTTTCATCCCGTGCGGCCACGCTCACCCTTATGTTTATCTCTCCCCGTTCCGTGTATTTGACGGCGTTATCGGCCAGGGAGAAGAGCATCTGCGTGAGACGCGTGGAGTCCCCGATGAGCGTTTCCGGAACGTCCATATCCGCGGCAATGTTCAGGGCCAGGGATTTCGCGGCAACTTTGTCGGCCAGCGTTGCATGCAGCGCGTCAAGCAGGTTGCGTATGGAAAAGGCGGCATTTTCGAGTTGCAGATCGCGGGCGTTCATTTCAGAGAACGTCAGGATATTTTCCACAATGTACAGCAAATTTTGCGAGGAAAGAGAGATTTTTTGCAGGAAATCGCGTTCACGCGCATCGTGGGCGTTGTCGAGCAGCATTTTGTTCAGATTCAGAATGCCGTTGATGGGGGTGCGCAGTTCATGGCTCATGTGCGCGAGGAAGTAATTTTTTGCCTGAAATGCCTGCTCCGCTTCCTGAAGCGCCCGTCGCAAATCTCTTTCCATCTTTATATGCTCTGTAATATCGATAACCGTGCCCACAACGTGGGGGGTATTATCCGGGGGAGTGGAAAAAGAAGCGAGGTGTGTGACGGCTGTGCGTTCCTGCGTGTCGCCCGGCAGGGTGATGTGAAATTCATATTGCGTCTTTCCGCCGCAATTGCGCAGCAGATCTTCTATTTTTTCCTTGATCGGCGCCCTGTCCCTGACGCAGACTATGGGATTGTCCATCACCGAATGCAAGTTCGGTGTGGGGGTATCCAGAAGTTTTTTATAGGAGTTGTTCAGCCGTATATAGTTGCCGTCCGGGCCATATATGCACACAGGCAGGGCCAGGGCATCGACAACATTCTCGTTGAAGTTTCTCTGATGCAGGATTTCCTTTTCCATAAGGACATGTTCCGTAATGTCTATGCTGAGCATGATCAGGCTGTCCCGGATAACATGCTCACTGGAGAGCGGCATGTAGATGATCTCCAGGTTGCGCTTGCCGTTTTCAAGAGTGGCGCTGGTTTTGATGGTATGGCGGCCGCCTTTTTCAAAAGCTGTCAGGCCTGCGCTGTGCAGCGTTTCCAGTTCCGCCAGACGCTCATCGCCTGGATTGCCCGGCCGGGCGCATTGCATCAGGGTTTGGCCGACATAGTTGTCCGGCAGGAGGTAATAGAGCATGGCCATGTTGTTTGCGGTGAGACAACGCATTTGGGCGTCAAAAAGGATAATGCCCATCGGGGCGTTGGAGAATATGGTGTTGAGGATTTTTTGGAATTTCTGTTTTTCGTTGATTTCCTGTCGCATTTTGCGCAAGAAAATGTAAAAAGCGCTGACAAAAAGGAGGCAGAACAGTCCTGTGATTAAATAGCTCCAGAATGTCGTCCATACTGAGAACGACATTCCCGAGTCCTGCTCCCACCGGACATATATGCGATGGTGAGTTTCCCTCGGGATGTCGGCCATGCTTTTTTTCAGAAGAGAAGCCAGCATGGGCTGATCGGCGCGCACGGCAAAGCCGAGCGTTAATTCCTGCCGGGTGGGGGTTATGACAATGCCTTTGAGAAGAAGGTGCCGCGTGATGAAATTCAGATTTTCCAGCGCGCCCGCTACGGCATGGGCATTGCCCTTGACAACGGCAAAAAGACCTTGTTCAGTCGTTGTCTGGGGCAGCAGCGTGAGGTCGGGGTAATTTTTCTCCACCAGTTTACTGACAGCCGCTTCGTCAATGACGGCAAGAGTTTTGTTGCGCAGATTTTTCAGGTGCGTAAAATTGCTGTCGCGGGCCGCGATGGCGATGTTTGTGGTGAGCCACGGGCAGAAAAGCAGCGATCGTTTGGCGGCGCTGGCCTGGGCGGCAAGAATCGTCATGTCCGCCTTGCCGGCGACAATCGCGTCATAGGCTTGCGCAAGACCGTCAACGGGCACGGGCACAAAGGTGATGTTCAGAAAATTTTTCAGAAGTTCCAGATAGTCCCCGGCCATACCGACAGCGACGTCCTTTTTGGTGTACGGGATCCCGGTATACGGCGGCATGTTGAACACTGCCACGCGTATGTGGGGGGCTGTGGCAAGCCATGTATTTTCTTCTTCAGTCAGGCCGCTTGCCAAATTCGTGGCATGCGGGGTGAAAATTTGAGCCGCCGGAGCGTTGACGGGATGAAGGGGCTGTTCCTGCGCCGCGTTCAGCGGCGAGGCCGCCGACAGAAAAAAGAGCGGCAGGAGCCACAGGCGAACAAGCGCGCGCATCTTCACTATCCGGTATCCGCAGCGGGTTTTGAGTTTCTGAAGAATTCTGCTAGTATTCATGAAAAGGAGTCCCTTCAGTAAGGTTTGCCGCAAAAAATGCCGATAATGACTGGTATTGAGGCAATTTTTTCGGTAACAATTAACATAGGTGTGACCGAATAGAAAGGGTAATTTTCATGGCGTATTTATCCACAGTATTGTCCCGTCTGCCGGAGCTTAAAGATATGCACATGGCCACCATGGGGCATGTGCTCTGGATATGCTGGCGCGACAGCCTGACTTCGGCGGTGAACCAGACTCTGATAAACTACGGCGGCATGCTGGTGTGTGAGGAGGACGGGCAATCCGTCTGGTTTTTTTTCAGTGACGATGTGTTTCTTGCCCTCGCCAGACTGACGGTTTGGGGAAATTTTAATGACCTGCCGGTTTGTATTGAGCTTTTCCCCGGCAGGCTGGTATTGAGCAGCAAGCGTGACGCCAGTCTTGAGATAGACGGCGCTCTGCGCGTTCAGGAAATGCTTGTCCGCGACAACCTGGAGATATGGGTGCATCCCAAAAGCCGGGAGGGCAGAAACGCCATGCCCGGCATATCTTTTGAAAAAAATGTCGCCCGCCAGGGAATGTGCGCTGTGGAATGGTCGGGTCTTGTTGTGGATATGCGTATGCCGTATTCTTCCACAAGGGCATGGTTCGCCATCATACATCCCTTGGGCAGTCCGCTGGACAAGGCCTATCAGACCGGATGGGACGCGGTTTTCAAGCGTCTGGACGCTTTGTGCAAGGCGCAGAAAATAAAATCCATTGTCCATGAGAAATTTGTGATGGTTTCTCTGGAAAATCTGTCGATGCTGCGCGTATTTTTACGTGAGTATCTGCGTTGCGTCGGCAAGGAATACAATGAAGGGGCCGAGTGCTGGCCCTGTGTCTGCGTGGTGGCGGACAGAAACAATCTTAATTTCAATACGGATCTGCCCAAAAAAATCGGCATGCAGTGGGACAAGCTGATGCCGGATTTCTCCTATTTGAGCTACCGCAACGCGTACCTGCTGGGCGAAGGCTTTACGGTGCGCGACCTGCATTTCAGCGGTGATCAGGCCAGCATGGACAGTTGGTGCAATGTGCTGCTGGATGAAGGCGGGACGGGCACACAATCCATTCAACTGCTTATGCCCGGCAGCCTGACCGGCGGCGATTCCTCGGCGCAGGACTGTTTTTACTGCGGCATAAGCAGCCACGCCTCCGCAGACTGCCCCACGCGCCTTTGTCCGCCAAGCCGTCCTGACATCTGGGAGGATTTGGGCGTTCTTGACCTTGAAGCCGCCAATGAGGGCTTTCGCCGGATAGAAGAGATCATCGGCAAAAAAGGCACAGCCGGCTATGCTTCCCTGTTGGCCCAGGACGACGACGCGGCCCTGCTGCTGGAGGCTGTGCTTGATATCAGCGCCGTATGCCAGTTGCGCCATGTGGGCAGACACTGGCTTCATCACATGCATGACCTGGAAGGACAGGAAGCCGACCCGCCGCGTGACGACAGCCCTGTCTGGCAACTGCTTGAGGAATTGAAAAAGTGCGGACAGGACGACTTGCCGGAACTGGAAAAAAAATTGCTCTGGGACATGGCGCGGCAGCGTGACATGCGTTTGCACATGTTGCACGGTTTTTTGCTGGTTGAGAAAAATGATTCGGCCCATGCCGAGGCGAGTTTTCGTGAAGCGGCGCGGCTGACGGGCATTCCGACCGTGCAGGCGTGGTGCGAATATCTTGTGGCGCGCCTGTCGGAACAGCAGGGGCGGTATGCGGCGGCAGGCGAGCAGTATGCCCAGGTGCTGCGCATCGCCCCGCAGTGGAATGACGCCAGATACAGAGGCATAGTGTGCAGGGTGAAGATGGGGTTTGTTGAGCAGGTTCTGGATCAGGTTGCCAAACTTGTTCAGGAAAATCCGGTCTGGTTTAATCGGGCACTGATTGATCCGGGGATGGAACGTGGACGTCTGGTGCTACTTTCCTTTCTGCACGAAATCTGGACAAAAGCGAAGAACATCGCCACAGCCGAGCAGCCCGGCATAGAGGCCGTCTGCGACCGGATAAACAGTTGGTTCCCGCAGGGGCATCCCGTGCGTTTGCAGCTTGAGCCAAAGATGAACAATCTTGTGGCCTTGAATAAAATTAATAACTATATCGCATTCTTACGTGTAAAGGAAGAAAGGCTTGTTCTGGAAAAGGAAGTGAATGAAAAAATCAGCAATGCCGTTGACGATCTGCGCAACCGTTACAAACAGTATCTGGACATGTTGCAAACTATCCGCGATGAGGCCGCGTGGTTTCCTTTTCCTGCCGTCCTGCGTGAGTTCAGCAGCGAATTTAATGAATGCGCGACCATCATCAACTGGGCCTTTTCCTGCAATTTTAACGAGGCGGAATCCTTTCAGAAGGCGTACTCCTCCATGCCGAAACTGGCCGTTCTGCTGCGCGGCCTGAAAAAACGCCTCAAGACGCTGCGTATGGTGCGTGACGGCACGCTGTTTGCTCTGACCATGATCAAAACGTTTTTCTGGGTGGAGATAATCGGCCTCGTTCTCTGCTTCATCGGCGTCCCTGTCGTGGTTTTCTGGGGGGACAGCCTGGGGCTCGGCTGGTTGAAGACGCTGCTTGGCGAAAACCAGTGGTCCATTCAAAAAGTGCTGGTTGTGATTGTCAGTATTGTGGCCTTTGGCCTTGCGGCCTTGCGCACAACCCTGTCGTTTGAAGGCAAACGCGAAAAATTGCTGATTCAGGCTCGTGATCAGCGTGAAAAAGCGCAGAACACGCGCCTGGAGCGCATTCGCAAGCAGCGCGCCGCCGAGGTGGAACGAAAAAAGCGCGAGCGCAAGGCCGAAGAGGAAAGGGAGATGCGCAACAAGCTGAAAGAGCGCGGCGCGATATAGTTGCTTGTGGGCATTGCGGTGGCGGATTAAATCAGCGCTTCCGATATGTTATGTTTCGATCCACACCCGGTTCCTATCTATGCTGTCTTCATTCGTACGTTGCTTTGCAACTAAGACTGAAGCGAAGGAAGGGGTTACCGGAAATGTGCTCCCGGCCTTGCCAGGAGTCAAGCGGAAATCTCCCTGAAGGGAGAGACTTCAGACCATAAAAGGAAATTTTGATGAATTAAGGCAAGTTATGCTGGTAATTGTTGTGCCGGCCGTGCCGGTATCATTCGCAGTTTTCTCCCCCATATCATGCGCTCGCGACAGGATCCTGAGAATCTCAAGCAGGCGCGGAGGTTCTATGGGTTTGGTTATGTAGTCGTTCATGCCGGCTGCGAAGCCATTATCCTTGTCTTCCTTCATGGCGTTGGCGGTCACCGCGATAATGGGCAACTCGTTTGTGCCGGCGAGGGTCCGGATGATGCGGGTTGCTTCCAGACCGCCCATGACCGGCATCTGCATGTCCATGAACACCAGGTCGAACTTCTGGGTACGCACCGCATCCACGGCGTGCTGCCCGTTGTCGGCCATGACCACCGTGGCTCCGGACGGCGCGATGAGTTCCTGCATGATCAATTGGTTGATGGCATTGTCTTCCGCCACAAGTATGCGTTTCCCGACGAGGTTCAGATCGGTGAAGGCATCGTCCAGAGAGCCTTCCTCGGTGGCATGCTGCGCTCCATCCGGGTTTTCGCGCAGGAGCATGGTG
>JAISZT010000088.1 GCA_031284485.1 Desulfovibrio sp. | reverse complement strand
TTTTTATTAATTTACTGTAACAATATCCGCCCAAGCTGCTGCGCACAGCAAGGCGTCTACATCAGCATGCCGCTTAATGCATGTATTTGATGCCTTTGTGCATGGCATTTCAAGGAAATGGGAAGGCCATTCCCTCTTGTGCGGTTTTATCCGCCGCCTTAAGGAGACAGGCGGGTTTTCTGTTTTTGGTGCGTGTACTTGTGCGGCCTGTTCCAGCCTTAAGGAGATAGGTTATATGGAAAAGGAAACGCGCACATGGAATGAGGCCACATGGAAAGACACGGCAGAGAAAGCTGCCAGCAGCATTCTACTGCACAGCAGGGATCGCATGATCAAGGTAGAAGGGCCGTATCAACCTGAGCATAAGGCATATATGTCCTTAGCTCTTGCTGCGTCCGAGGCGATCAGGGCTTTCCTCGCCCTTGACGAAAGCATGAAGTAACCGCAACCAGCGCCTGCGGGAAACCGTGGGCGCTTTTTTCCCTCCCTATGGCCGGAATCGTCCGAAATAGCCCGACTGAACCCGCCCAATTTGCGGGTATCCATGCGGGTAAAATATTTTTTGTTCTGTCAATTCAAAAAGATATACCCTTTTCTTCGCTCTGCACAATTGTCGCAACCTTACTGTATTTTGCCAGCGGCGGATGGCCTGCGGGCTGATTCGTTGCGGATTTGACCATGTCCGCGTCATGGGCGGCAAATAGTATGCCGAAAACGCTGACGACAAAAAAGAGAATTTTTTTTCGTATGCATGCTTTACTCCACTCTGTTAGAATTACTTTTCAATACCGCCTTGCTGCAAATGTTTCCCATTATGCGGAGGAAAAAGCAAACCGGTTGCGGTACGCCTGCCCACCGGCTATACTGGCACGAAACCAGGGGGCAAGACGATGGAAATAGTGATTCTGGACGGCGCGATACTCAATCCCGGCGACGTGGACTGGGGACCTGTCAAGGCTCTGGGCAATGTAACTATTTACGATGAAACCCCGACAGGAAAACTGGCCGGGCGGGCGCGCGGTGCCGACATACTGCTGACCAACAAAACCCCTGTGCGCCAAAGCGATCTTGCCGGTCTTGAGAGCGTGCGCATGGTCGGCGTACTGGCCACAGGATACAATGTGGTTGACATTGACGCTTTTGCCGCGCGCGGCATCCCCGTCTGCAATGTTGTGGCTTACGGCGTGGACGATGTGGCCCAGCATGCGATGGCGCTCTTGCTGGAACTTTGCCGCTGCGTCAGTCTTCACTCGCAGAGCGTCAAAGACGGCGAATGGAGCAAAATCAATCAATGGTGCTACTGGAAACACACGCCTGTCTGCCTGAACGGCATGACAATGGGCATTATCGGTTTCGGGACAATAGGGCGCCGCGTTGGCGAGTTTGCCCACGCCTTTGGCATGAATGTGCTGGCGAATTGCCGTAATCCCAAAAATCCGCCTACTTACAGTCCTTTTGCTTTTGCCCCTCTGGATCGTCTGCTGGCCTCTTCGGACGTTATTTCCCTGCATTGCCCGCTCACGCCGCAAACGCATGGGATAATCAACGCCTCGACACTCGGCAAAATGAAAAAGGGAGCTTTTTTGCTGAATACCGCGCGTGGTCAGCTTGTTGACGAAAAAGCTGCGGCCAAAGCGTTGAAATCCGGCATGTTGGGGGGAATGGGCACTGATGTGCTCTCCGTGGAACCACCCAAGAAAAACAACCCGCTGTTCAAAACGCCAAATACGCTGATCACGCCGCACATGGCCTGGGCCACAACAAAAGCCCGTCAGAACGTAATAAACCTTATGGCGGAAAACATCCGTCGCTGGCAGGAAGGCACACCGGTCAACGTGGTCAACGGCGTTACCGGAAAATAGGCCGCTCGCGTCCCGCCGAACATTGACAGACATGCCGTTTTGCGGATAGCATTGCCACAAGCCGGGCGGCGGCGACACTGCCAACCCCGTCAGGTCCGAAAGGAAGCAGCGGCAACAGACGTTGCCGGGTGTCCGGCCCATAAAAGCCGCAACACAGACAGTTGCGGCTTTTTAAATGCCTTTCTAATGCCCGGTAATACCGTATTTTTTGAGTTTGTACTGCAGAAGACTTTTGGAAATGCCCAGGCATTCCGCCGCCTTCACCTGTACGAGTTCAGAACGCACCAGGGCGCGGCGAATGAGCGCGGCCTCAATTTTTTCCAGCGTGTCGGCCAGATCCAGTTGCACCGGCAGAAGATCCACGGCGCTTTTGAACTGCGCCTCTTCATCACGAATTTCCGGCGGCAGATTATCCACCTCAATCACGGCGCCGGGCACCAGAACCATGCAGCTTTCCACCACGTTTTCCAGTTGACGGATATTGCCCGGCCACTCGTAACCCACAAGGTAATTGAGCGCCTCGGCGCTGAACGTCTTCTGCGACATATTGTTTTCTGCAGTGACTTTTTCCATGAAATGCGCCACCAGCGGAAAAATATCCTCTCTGCGCTCACGTAAGGGCGGCAGAGGAATCTGTACGACATTCAAGCGGTAGTACAGGTCATCGCGAAAGGCCCCCTGTTCAACAAGCGCGGCAAGATTTTTATTGGTGGCGGCCACCACGCGGATATCCACTTCAACTCCCTCGCTGCCGCCCACCCGCTCAAAGCTGCGCTCCTGCAGCACACGCAGCAGCTTGACCTGCAAATCCAGTGTCAGCTCGGCAATTTCATCCAGAAAAAGCGTGCCGCCGTCAGCCTGTTCAAAACGGCCGCGCCGCATAGCCGCAGCGCCGGTAAATGAGCCTTTTTCATGGCCGAACAGTTCGCTTTCCAGCACACCGGCATTGAGCGCCATGCAGTTTACGGAAATAAAGGGTTTGTCCTTGCGGGGGCTTATGTAATGAATGGCGCGGGCCACAAGCTCCTTGCCCGTGCCCGACTCTCCGGTAATCAGCAGGGTGGAACGGCTTGGCGCGACACGGTCAATCATGACCAGTACATCACGTATGGCCTGACTGCGCCCCACGATCTGGTGCACGCCGTAACGTTCTTCCATCGACTCCAGCAAAAGGCGGTACTGGCGGTGGGTGCGTGAAAGCTCGGCCGCGTTGTGGATGGAAAGCAAAAGCTCGTCGTTGGAAAAGGGCTTCGTGATATAATCGAAAGCTCCGTACTTCATCACTTCCACGGCGCTTTCGATGGAACCGAAAGCCGTCATGATCAAAACCGGAATATGCAACCAATTTTTTTTGACCCGTTGCAGCACTTCTCTGCCCGTCACTTTGGGCATCTTCATGTCGGTTACCACCACGTCCACTTCGCTCTCATTCAAAAAAGCAAGCGCTGTTTCAGGATCGCTCACGGCGGTGACCGCATACCCCTCGTCTTCCAGCAAGGTCTGCAGAACCAGCAAATAATTTTTTTCATCATCAATAACAAGAAGATGTGTTTTTTCACTCATGACGGTAACGGGTCTCCTTATCTGCTCCATTGCCAGGGCGGCGTACTCATGGGAAGACTCCAAAGACCAAGCTTTGCCTCGATGGCCTGGTGCTCCTGAATATGCCAGCGACGGCAAAAAATGGCCTTGCAGGAGGCGCGGCTCACCCAGGCAAGGCCCTCAACCAAAAGCTGATAATTGACCGATCTTCCGTCAATCTGAATCAGCGCGCGCGACGCGCCTTCGCCATCATTGCTTGCGGACTCGACGTTTACCGTTGAACCAACCGGCAAAATTGCGCGTAAATATTCCAACGCTTCCGGGCCGAAGGGTTGCTGAAGCGTTGGCACCTCAACGCCGTAAAAACTCAGCACAACAGGGTTCTCATCGCTGTCACGCTTTTCACTCACCACGACAATGCCGCCGCCCTCCACCCGCACCACATAGGCGTTCCAGGCATAGGCCGACGAAAAGCACAGAAGGAAAAAAAGCAAAAGCACCAAGCAGGCAAGACAGTTGCGCATGTCATGGATAATGCCCGCACCGCAACGCCATTGTCAAGACGTGGCAAGCATCAATCCCCGCTATGCCGCCCCGCCGGAAATCACAAAAAAACTTTTTGTTTTTTCGCAGCCAGACAATCGTCCATAAATTTTGCAAAATTTTTTAAAAATGCAGCCTTTTCAAACCGTCCCGCATCGGCCGTGAGCGTTGCGCCGTCGAATGAATACGCCCCGGCCTCGTGATCCTCAATAGCCCTGATCAAACAATTCACCGTCTGCTCGGAAAACAGTATTCCACTGCGCTTGTGGACAACAGTCTCCAAAACTCCCCCTCTGCCAAAAGCAATCACCGGTCTGCCGGCCGCCAATGCTTCCACAGGCACAATGCCGAAATCTTCTTCACCGGGAAACAGCAACGCCTTGCAACGCTGAAGTTTATGACGCAGAAATTCGTCATTTTGACGACCGGCAAACGTTACCGTTGATCCGGCCATACGCTCCAGCCGTATCCTTTCCGGCCCTTCACCGACAACAAGCAATTTTCTGCCTGTTTGTGAACATGCCTTCACAGCGAGATCAGCGCGCTTATAGGCGTTCAACTGGCCGACAAAGAGGTAATAATCCTCCATTGCCGGGGCAACGCCGTCGGGGGGCGCAAAGAATTCCACATCCACAGGCGGGAAGATAACTTTCGCCTCCCGACGATAGTATTTTGCTATCCGACGGGCAACATTGACTGAATTTGCCGCAAAAAAATCCACGCGTTGCGCGGACAAAACATCCCACACGCGCAAACGCCCGGCAAAAAAACGAAAAAACGTACGAACAACAAGATTGCTCTCCGCCAGGTAATTTTGATAAAAATCCCAGAGATACCGCATAGGAGTGTGACAATAACAGACATGCAGCGTGTCTGCACCGGTAATTACCCCCTTGGCGGGACCGGATTCGAGACTGATAACCAGATCATAGTCCCGCAGGTCAAGCTGCTCCAATGCCAGAGGCATCAGAGGAAGATATTTCCGGTACAGTTTGCCCGCAAAGGGCAATCTTTGAATAAAAGATGTTATAATACGGTGTTGGCGTATTGTCGGGGAAACAGCTTCTGGAATGTAGACATGCGTGAATATATCCGCCTGGGGGAAGATCTCGCACAGCGCCTCCAGCACCTTCTCTCCCCCGCGCATGGCAACAAGCCAATATTGAATCAGGGCCACGCGCATTCGCGTGTGGCCCTGCGCACTATCCCGCACCTATCCGCGCCCGGTCTCTTCTTTAAGCGCGTCCAGCAACCTCTGCACATATTTCTCACGGGCCGTTTCGCCCATAACGCCAATGCGCAGCACCTTGCCGGCCAACGGTCCCAGACCACCGCCCAATTCGATTTTATGTTTGACGCGCAGGTTCTTCCGCAATGCGGCTTCATCCACGCCATCCGGGCACACAACCAGGTTAAGCATGGGCAGCCTGCACGACTTTTCCACAAACATTGAAAAGCCCATTTTTTCAAGTCCCGCGACCAGCATTTCATGCATGGCCCTGTGTCTGGCAAACACGGCCGTCGGGCCTTCTTCCAGAATAAGCGCCAGAGCCTGATACAGGGCATAATTCATGCTGATGGGCGCGGTATGATGATACACGCGGTTTTGTCCTTGCCAGTATTGTGTTATCAAAGTCATGTCCAGATACCAGTTGGGAACTTTTTTCTTACGGGCGCGAAGCTTCTCCAGCGCTTTTTCAGAAAATGACACCGGCGAAAGGCCTGGAGGGCAGGAAAGGCATTTTTGCGTCCCGCTGTAAAAAGCGTCCACACCCCATTTGTCCAGGGCAACTTCGATGCCGCCAAGCCCGGTAACGCTGTCCACCAGATACAGCGCGCCATTTTTTTTCACAAGTTCGCCTATTTCCTCCACCGGGTTACACACTCCGGTCGAAGTTTCAGCGTGGATCACGCCAACAATACTGTAAGATTTGGCAGTCAGTTTTTCCTTGACCTTGCCGGGAAGCACAGGTGTGCCCCAGGCAAATTCCAGCACGTCAACCTCCGCGCCAAGACGGGAGGCAACATCCATCATACGTCCGCTGAACACGCCGTTATGCAAAATGAGAACCTGATCGCCAGGCTCAATCAGATTGACGCAACAGGTTTCCATACCGGCCGAACCTGTGCCGGACATGGGCATTGTCACTTCATTGGCCGTATTGCAAAGGGTACGCAACTGCTCCTTGACGGCATTCATCAATTCAATGAACTCAAAATCCATGTGGCCGACAAGCCGCGTGCCCATTGCCTTGTACACGGCATCATTAACCATTGACGGCCCTGGCCCCATAAGCAGAACATCAGAAATGGAATCCAGCATGTTGGACATGACGCACCTCACGTGAAAAATGTTTGCCAAAAATAGACCAGATATCACGCAACGTCAAATTCTGCGCCGCAGACAAAAATTTGTTACCTGTATTGACATACGCGCACGAGTGTGTCAAAAGCTCAATATTGGTCTTTGTTGACGTCTACTTGGTTGTGCCAGGGATGGTTGTTGTGTTTGTTGTGAAAAAAATACAAAAGATTTGCCCTGATTTCGCTTGGAATTCGCTGACTTTGGTCCGTTCCTTGCACACACACACACACACACACACACACACACACACACACACCACTAACAGTTTCATCTGACCGCGCCGGGCACAAACCCCGCGCGGTTTTCCCAGTTTCCCACTTCCCTGAAAACACAACAGGCCTTCGCGCCGTGAAGACAGGGGAAGGCACGTGAAGTTTTCCCTGATTGTCGTCACCACGGACAGGTTGAATCTTGTGCAACGCCTGTTCACAAACCTGTGTGCCCAGACGCACAAGGATTTCGAGATTCTGTTTGTCCACGGGCCGAAAGTTGCCGAAGCCGCTCTCAAGACACTGCTCGAACCCTTTGCCGGTCTGGATCTGAAAATTCTTGTTTCACAGGACCATTGCCTTTCCCGCTCCCGTAATCTGGCTTTGCCCCAAGTCACAGGCGACATCATCGCCTTCCCCGACGACGACTGCGTGTATGAGCCGGATACACTTGCCCGTTGCGCCGAGGCTTTTGCGCGCTCTCCGCAACCAGACGTTATTCTGGGCCGGACAGCGGATCTGGACGCGGACATCGCGGCAACCGGTTTTGCCCTTAAACCGTGTTCCAGCCGCTACGCGCTGTTTCGGCACAGCGTCAGCTACGTCCAGTTCCATAAAAAAAACGTCGTTCAGGTTGTGGGCGGCTTTGATGAAAATCTGGGCGTTGGCTGCGCCACGCCGTACCAGTCCGGCGAAGATACGGACTATGTGCTGCGCGCTTTTGAACAACATTTCGCCATAGCCCACACGCCGGCCGTTGTGGTGCGGCATCCGGTAGTGGATCTGCGCGATCCGTCGCTTCAGGTCAAGGTGAAAAACTACGCGGCCGGGCGCATGTATTTGCTGCGCAAGTACGGACTGCCCTTGTGGTTTCGGCTGGCGAACGTCGCCTATCCGCTGGCGCGCCTGCCGGTGGAGTGTTTGCGGGCGTGTTTGCCCGTGGCGCGGTACAGGTGGGGGATGTTCAGGATGCGGCTTGAGGTGTGCCGCAATGGGGATGTGGAGCGATGACTGCATCATCCCGAGGCGCACGTGCGTAACCTCCCTCCTGTCTCAGCCCGGCAACACTTCCAGAGTAGAGAGTGTTACCCAAGGAATGATTCGGCTTCTTGAAATCCTTGCGCAACAACGCATGAAAACGGCAAAATCATTCGCAAGTTAATGCTCTCATAATTTTTTATGGATATACGAGAGGAAAACTCATGTTAAAAACCATTGTACGTAAATTTTTGAAGGCTCCAGTGGGGGGGGGGGGTAAAAAACAGGATTTTCGGAGTGTTGATGCTTTTTATCCGGTAAGTGAAACTTGTCAAATTCCTTGTCTAGCGGATATTTTTAAGGTTTTTTTGGGCGAAAGAAATAATGGTGTTTTTGTCGAGGTCGGAGCGTATGACGGAGAGTATGCGAGCAATACTTCATGTCTTGCTGATATTGGCTGGAACGGATTATACATTGAGCCGATCTCATCTCATTATGAGAAATGTGTTGCGCGACACGCCAACAATAAGAACATAAAAGTTATCCATACCGGGATTTCTTCAACACCTGGCAGCCAAGAAATGCATTCCATCGGGCCTCTGTCTACTCTGGATGAATCCAGCTATAAAAATCTTGGCAATATGGAATGGGCTCAAGAATATGCTCAACGGAAAGATACAGAAATTGTTTCGCTTGCATGCCTTGAAGATATTTTGATGCAAGAAGGCATTTCACCAGACTATGATTTACTTGTTGTCGATGTTGAAGGGTATGAGCCTGAAGTCTTTAAGAGCTTTTCTCTCGAAAATTGGATGCCAAAGATGATAATTGTGGAATTGCATGATGTTTCTGTTAATTATAAAAAGTTCCATAAACCATTTCGGGAGCTTTATTTGTCAATTTTGGAGATCGGATATGTTGCCGTCTATAAAGATTTTTCGAATACGATCTTCATTAAAAAAACAGAATATCAAACCAACCTTGAATAAAATGGTGATTTATTGCCATGTATAGTGCGGAATTTAATTATATGTGCATAATTATTTGAGCACATGGCCTACAATATGTTGATGAAATAATTGCATCGTTTTAGGGAGGGGAGGATGTCAAGTCAAGTCTCAAATATGGTTCAGGAAAATGCGCAATGACATTCCCTTTAACTAATGTAAGCATAAATTTTGCTGGTAGATATATGGAGAGATGTAAAAATGACAAAATGCAATACCGCAATATTCTGTACAGCTGACGAAAAATATATCCCTTACGCCGTTATTGCCTTGCGTTCTATGGGAAAATTTTTTGATTTTCCTTTATTTATACTTACTGATGTGCAAAAAATAGACAAGAAATTACGTAAATTTTTGGATAAATATAATATATCTACCCTTCATTCGAGGTGTTTTGATCTCTTTTCAGTAAAAAAACACTTTTGGTCGCCAATTGCGTATGGTAAATTTGAAGCTCCGGAATTGTTGTTTAAGGAAGGATTTTCACATTCTATAAGTATTGATGCAGATATTTTATGCCGTAAGTCCTTTGACGCTGAAACAATCTTAAATAATACGCATAATTTTTCAGGTATTGCGAATCAAACCCCCATTGAAGAAAATATAAATAATTTTGAAAAATTTCGACGTATCCTAAAAAAGGATTTTGATATGCCGTTAGGTGACTATGGCACATCAATATTGGTTAATCCAAACAGCGGTTTTTTGTTTTGGAATAACAAATGGGCATATAATTTTTGCCTTTTCTCCAAGTCTCAGGCTTTAAATAAAAAATTTGGCATGTACCTTAGAGCTATTGATCAGTCATTATTAGCGGTCATCATACTCATCAATACAATAACGTACAATGTCATTGATCATGTGTATAACTTCAGAACAGGAAATGCGGCGGATAGAGCCTTGCCGATTGCTGATGATGATATAATAAATATTCATTATACCGGGAATAAACCTTGGCGTGGTCTTACAGCGGAGCAATTGTTAACGGATGAGATGGAGGCAAATTGGATTTTTGAATGGTATATATTATCCAGAAGACTGTTAACTTAATAATAAAGTACAGTATGTCTTCTTGCATTTTTGGCAGACTACCGTCGATATCGCGCTACCACTGCATCATCCTCTGGTCTCATGGATTGCCGTATGCTGATGAAGTCGTTTCAGCGCTGGAGGACGATCCTGACTTTGATATAATCATGTTACGCATAGAGCGGGGATTCTCTGTTCCCAAATTTGTTGACGCAGTTTATGCTTGCGATACAGTTCCACTGCAACATCTGACCGACAAAAACAAATACCTGAAAATTTTGCCTGCTGAAGCGTTGTTCATCTTTATCAAGAACAACGCTCCAGATGAAGTTCCTGCTGGCGCCCCCCCTTTTCGTAAGGTTCAATGCCGCAAGATGGTGGCTTTCAAGCAGTTTTTCAGAGAAAAATACAACCCCAGAGTTAACGGCGAGTTAACACACGATCACGTTATCCACGCGACTGACTACGAATCGCAAACGGATTATTTGCTCAAATTGCTCGGTTATGCGGAAGGCATACGTATTTTTGAGACGCGGGCGCCGATTTATGTGCCATACCATATCCAATGGACCGGTCAATACCGTATTGAAAGCTTGCCGCTCACATCGCTCCGTGCAAGCATCCTTTTTCGGGACAATGAGGGAGTAGTGACAACGAAGCCGGTGGAGATTCAGGAGACGCCCCATTTTGTGGGCATTGCCAATCCTGAAGTGTATGCAAATTATCTGGCTGAATTCCGGTACATATATTTATGCGATCATTATTCTCTGAAAAAATTTGCTCTGCTGCAACAGTCTGATATTGCGGATGTTGTTACAAGCAATCCTGTTCTTACGGTACAGAGCGACACGCACTACACCATTCTTGACGGAGTGCACAGGGCTTGCGTTGCAATGGCAGTCGGCATCCAAAAAATTTCGGCGGTGATATTCCATGAACATTAATATACCTGAATACTTGTCCCTGTTTGACAATTACGCCGTGCTTAAAAAAACGGATGTCTTTCCCGCAATTCCTCTGGGGGGCGATATTGATGTCCTGGTCGAAGACAGGGCATATGCGGAAAAACTCCTGGTTGAACACTTTTTACGGTCTGATGCTGGAACATATACTCTCAGTGCGGAACAACGTGATTACCATACCCATATTGATCTATTGCGGGAAGGGAAGATACTGATCCGTTTTGATCTGATCGACTCTTTCGATTTTTTGCGAAAAATACACGTCAAACACAGTTTTGCAACGCACGTTTTGACAAACAAGGTTGGCGAAACTGTTGAAGGCAAAACTCTCTTTTTCCCATCACCTCTTGACGATATGCTTATCCGTTATCTGGAATACATTGAATACTTCGAAACGATTCCTACCAAACAAAAGCATCTGGACTATGTGTTAGCCCATGGTGAGGCTACCCCCTGGCCGTATTTCATCTCGCATGTGCATCGGTTTACCAAATTGGCGCATGACGAGTATGTGGAAAATCCCCATAAATATAGTGTATCGGGCAAAGGATTGCGACAGCTTTTGGATCCTGTTATCCGAAGGCTCCCTTCGAACGTAAAATCCCCACTGAAAAAAATATATCTTGCCATGAGATCCGCTTTCCCCAAGGCATAGGCGGAACGTGAACGCGCTTTGAACACTCAACTGAGGATACAATCAGAATGATAATTGCGCAGCTCCGGGGCGGCCTCGGCAACCAGATGTTTCAGTACGCCGCCGGCCGCGCCCTGTCCTTGCGCCACGGCGTTCCTTTAAAACTTGACCTGCCGTGGTTCTCTTCCATAGCGGAGGGGGGTACGCGGCGTACGTATATGCTTGGTAAAGCCTTTTCAATTGCCAGCGTCATAGCGTCACCGGAAGAATGTGACTTTCTTAAATGGCGCAAGGAGGCCTTTGTTGGACAACTTACGCGGAGGCTGCTCAGGCGTCCAAAATCTCATGCCGGCACCTATATTTCTGAACCGCATTATGACTACTGGCCAGGATTTGAAGGCATCACCGTTCCAGCATATCTTTTCGGATACTGGCAAAATGAACGATACTTTATAGAAGTACAAGACCAAATCAGGCGCGATTTTACCTTTCTCCCGTTTCCAGCCGAAACGGAAGGCGTTGCTTCTTCCATCCGCCAGTCTTCTGAGCCGGTTGCTGTTCATATCCGCAGGGGCGATTATGAAAGCAATCCTCGTACCAACGCAGTCCACGGCCTTTGCCTTCCGTCTTATTACTGCGCCGCCTTGAAAACAGTTGCCGCTACAACTGGAAATCCTCTTTTACTCTTTATTTTCAGCGATGATCCTGAATGGGTAAGAAACAACTTTGATACTCTCGGTTTTCCGGTAACAGTCGTGGATTTTCCCGCGCATCGGGACGAGCCTTGGCATGACATGCACTTAATGAGCCTGTGCAAGCACCATATTATAGCAAACAGTTCTTTTTCTTGGTGGGGGACATGGCTGTCAGGCGAACTTGGGATGGTGTGCGCGCCGAGGCAATGGTTCAAAACGGGAAGTAATGAAAATGACTCTCCCGTTCCTGACAGATGGATAAAAATATGAATGTTCCGGCAGTGACAGTTTTGATGCCAGTCTATAATGCTGAAGCTTATGTTGCGGAAGCCATAGAAAGTATTTTGGGGCAAACTTTTACAGATTTTGAGTTTCTGATTATTGATGACAGCTCAACGGATGCAACACCGGGCATACTGGAGAGATACACGACGCGGAATTCATGTATCCACGTTGTGCGTAATGAAAAAAATTTAAATATAGGCGCAAGCCTTAACAGGGGCCTGGAACTCGCCTCAGCGCCGCTGGTAGCCCGTATGGACGCTGACGATGTGAGTTTGCCGCACAGGCTGGAAAAACAGGTCGCTTTTATGGCGGCAAACCCTGATGTCGTTGTCGCTGGCGGGTGTTGGCGTGGTTATGAGACGGGGATCATCCGCAAGCCGCCCCTGACCAATGACGCCATCCGGGCAACCTTGCTCTGGACTCCGCCCTTCTGCCATCCGGCTGTCATCATGCGCCGGCCTCCTGTTCTGCGGGCCGGAGGATACAGGCAAGAATACCCTCCTACGGAGGATTACGACCTCTGGCGGCGTCTTGCCGCAGTGCCGGATTTGCGTTTCGCAAATCTGGACGAGGTGCTGATTCGGTACAGAGAACATCCGGGTATTGACAGAAGCGCGTATCGCGCCCGTCAGCGCGAACTGTCCGCCACCGTCAGCAGGGCATACCTGCTTGATCTGGGCATGCGCGAGGATGAACTGGACATGGACGCCCACGCCGTTTTTTCCGGCGGTGCGCCCGCCGACGCCTTGCCGACGGGCAGGCTGCAGGCGTGGGTGGCAAGGCTTATCCGCCTTAACGGGGCAAAAAAAATTTGCGACCCGGACGTGTTCGCTTCTCTTTGTAATGAGCGGCTGCACAACAGTTGTGTGCGGGCGGAATGGATGCCGCCGGGGCTAAAACGGCTGATCCCGCTTCCTGTGAAGAACTGTGTGAAAAAATGCCTCTTTGCCTTCAAAAATTCAAAACAGACCTTCACGGATGAAGCGTGACCAGATGCGGAGTCAGAGTACGGGACAAAAAATCATGAACATCCTCATTGACGGCCACGACATTACTCTTGTCGGGGGAATAGAGCGGTTTACGGCCAACCTCACCACCGCCATGACACAGCGCGGCCACAAGGTTTTTCTGTTCACCTACGCGCCGGAAGGCTCGCGTCATCAATTCTTCTTTGACCCCGATGTACATCTTGTCCACTACCTGTTCACAGGTGATCCCGCGCACATCCCGGCTCTACGGCAACAGATTCTGGCCTGCCGGCCGGATGTCCTTGTTTCGCCGGCCTCGTTCAACAACCATCTGCTCTGGTGCGCCGCCCTGGCGGGTACCGGCATCCCCTGGGTGTATTCAGAACGCAGTGACCCCTGGATTATTGAGCAAGAGCGATGGGACAGTGCGGAACGGGCAGCGACGCTCAGCGTTGCGGACAGTACACATCTTTTGCTTCCGAGCTTTGTTGAAACCATGCCGCATGCTGCAAGGGACAGGGTACGCGTCATACCAAACCCCCTTGCCCTGGTGCCGGAAAGAACCTGTAAATCGGTCGGAGACACAAAGGCTGTCCTCTCCTTGGGGCGACTGGATGCGGTTAAACAACTGCACATCCTGATTGACGCTTTCGCCCTGCTGTGCGGGGATTTTCCGCAATGGCGCCTGGAAATCTGGGGTGAGGGAGAAGAACGGACGTGTCTGCAGCGCTTGATAGAACGCGAGAGGCTTTGGGGCAGGACAAATCTCCGTGGGCTGACTTCCACGCCGGAACAACAGTATGCCGTTGCGGACATTTTTTGCCTGCCTTCCCGTTATGAAGGTTTTCCCAATACCGTCATTGAAGCTCAGGCGCACGGCCTGCCTGTTGTCGGCTTTGCCGGGTGCGCGGCCCTCAACAAACTGGTGCGCCACGGCGAAACAGGCCTCCTGGCTCCGGAAATGACCGCCGAAAGCCTGGCATCGTCCCTGCGAACGCTTATGTCCGATGCGGACTTGCGCCGGAAAATGGGGGAAAACGCGCGCGTTGCGGCAAGCGCTTACGCGCCGGAGCGCATCTTTGACGCATGGGAGGCGCTTCTGGCTGATACGGCCGCCTGCAAGGGACACACGCGCTTGCAGGAGTGTTTGGCGGGGCAGGCGCAAAGTCCGGAACTGGATCGGCAGTATGCGGTCATGCGCACGCTGTTGCGGCGCAAGAACGTGCTGCTGAAGGATGGGCAGTGGCTGCGCCGGCTTGTCCGGCGGTATCCGCCGCTCAGAAAAAAGCTTCAGTCTGCAAAGCGCAGCCTGGCCCTGCTGAAAGGAAAGAAACCATGACCCCCATTCGCGTTCTCGCGTTCTACGACCATAAGGGCTGGGCATGGTGGCACAGGCTGCACAATGTGCAGCGGCATCTGCCGACGGATATCAGTATGGACATGCGGGAAGTGTATGACGATTTCGCGTATGAGCAGTACGATTTTTTTCTTGTCCTGGAATCGTATCTGCTGCCGTTACTGCGTCATATTCCGGCGGAAAAAATCATCGCCGGCAGTTCGTGCGCGCGTATCGCGGACAAAGCCTGTTCCGCGCAGGCGGACGGGCATTGTCTTGCCCTGATTTTCAACAGCCGGGAAATGTTTGTGGCGACCGCGCCGGGACAGCGGACATACTGTTGTCAGAACGGCGTGGATACGGACTTGTTTACGCCGGCCCTGCAACCGCCGGAAACCTTTACCGCCTGCTGGATCGGCAACGGATCCTCCATTTGCGAAAAGGGACTGGAAATTATTCAGAAAGCATGCCGGAGGGAGAGCGTCCCGCTGCTCTTTCGGGACCAGTCGCGAGAGCGCGCTCCCCTGACCCAGCGGGAAGTGCGCGACCGTTATTACCGCAAGGCCTCCGTGTATCTCTGCGCTTCACGGTGGGAGGGCACACCGAACCCGGCGCTGGAATCCCTGGCCTGCGGCCTGCCGGTCATCTCCACGCCTGTGGGCAATATGCCGGAAATCATAGAGGACGGAAAGAACGGTTTGCTGACGGAACGCACTGTGGAGAGTTTCGCGTCCGCTCTGGCGCGCCTGCGGGACATGGACCAGACGGCCTTGCGCGCCAATGCCCGCCAATGCGTGCTGGACGGCTGGACGTGGGCGCAGCAGGCGCAAAAATATGCGAACATGTTCCGGGAACTTGCGGCCTTCAGAAAGTTGTCGCCAACGCGCTTTGAAAAGGCCGGCAAAGAAACCTACAGGGAATATCTGCTGCGTCTCGGCGCGGCGGCGCTGCGCGAGGGGCGGCTCAAAAAATCCGCTTCCCGCCTGGCCTGGTTTTTCAGGTATACGCCCTTATGGCGGGCGATGCGGCATGTAAAGCACAAGTATCTTGTTGCCTTTTTCACGATTTTTGTAGGAACATAATTTCTAGACTTTTTCTACACCCCAGCATTTCCGCCACATGCTCAGTATGGCGTATTTTCAATGGTATGGCATTTATGCCATGTTGCCGCATAATAGCAGAGGCTACAGGAATGCCTTGTACGGCACTTTGAATTCTTCGGCGATGCGTTTGGCCATTTTGGGCGTGATGGAGCGTTTACCGCTTTCCATGTCAGATATCATGTTCTGGCTGATGCCGAGTCGTTGCGCAAGTTCTGTCTGGGTAATGTCTTCCTTGACGCGCAGGCCGCGCAAGGCCATTGCCGGGCAGCCGTCCGGAAAGACCTCATCGGCGCTGAGTACTTCCTCTCCGCCCTCGTTGACGCGGCGCACTTTGATCCCGCTCAAAGCCAGCATGCCGCGGAGGGCGTTTTCCAATACTGGTCTTTTGGAAACCGGTATATTCGGAATAGTAAGGCTGAAGTCCATCCCTTTTTGACCTGGGGTAATTATCATTTCAGCGTTCATTTTTTTTCTCCTATTTGAAACGACTGTAGACCGCACTACCGTGAGGTCCAGCATACCGGACTTCGATTATCCGCTTTTCCCTGTCAAGCACCTTCCAGACAACCACATAGCGCGGGCGACTATTGTTCAGGTGGCAGTGATGCACATCATTTCCTCCCACTATCAGGCTGTAGTTTCGCCACCCGGTCTGCTCCGGTCCGAATTCTTCCAGGGCATGTCTGAGCAGATATACGGCCGCCCGCATGTTGGGCGGGAGCTTGTCTACCTGTTTTCCGGCCTTGTTGGAAAAATCCACTTTCCAAAATTCATTTTTATCAGTGTCGCTCATGAGATACTCATAACAGAGCCTGCTGTATTGTCAAGAAAATATCACCAATGAGCGATATTTTTTGTATTATAAAGAATGTCACCCCCCCATGTTACTTCTGCGCCGCCGCAAACGCAGCAGAGCCGTCAAAGCCGCCCCGGCAAGCGCCGCCTGCCAGTCTGAACAGCGCGCGTACAAAAACAGGGCCACGGTCAACACAGCCCCCATGACAGCGGCTGTGGCGTAATAATCCTCCTCTATGGCGCGGGCCGGTTCGCTCAGGATCATATCCCGCAGCATTCCCCCGGCAAGGCCGGACAAAACGCCCAGCAAAATACTCCCTGTAACCGTCAAGTTAAAAGCCAATCCCGTCACTGTCCCGACGCCTGTGGACAGCGCCAGCCCCAGCGTGTCAAACAGACAGAAAAACTGCCATTCACGCCGCGCAAGCCACGGAATAACCTTAGGCGGCAACACGGTTATCAGCGCCCCCGCCAATGCGCCGATCACGGCGCAAGCCAAATATTCGCCCCGGTTCAGCACGGCCGCGGGAAAGCCCAGCACACCGTCACGCACCAGCGGAACAATCATGCCGGACAGGCATCCCAGCACGGCGGAACCGGTAAAATGATTGCCGCTTATCCGACCTTTACAAGAAGCGGCCGCAGCCAGCGCCGTACATGCCGCCATATCCAATAAATACAGTGTCATGCTACTTGGCAAAGCCCACAGCTCTGCGTTCCCGGATCACCGTCACGCGTATCTGCCCAGGATAGGTAAGATTGTTCTCAATTTTTTCAGAAATTTCCTTGCAGAGCATATATGTTGTGTCATCGTCCACCTGATCGGAGTTGACCATAACGCGAATCTCGCGCCCGGCCTGTATGGCGTAAGCCTTTGTCACTCCTGCACAGCCCGTTGCTATGCCCTCCAGATCTTCCAGACGCTTCGCATAATTTTCCAGCAATTCCTTACGAGCGCCGGGCCGCGCGCCGGAAATCGAATCCGCCGCCTGCACAAGCACCGCCAGCGATGTTGACGATTGCTGATCTTCATGGTGAGCGGCTATAGCATGGATAATATCCTGAATTTCACTGTATTTCTTGGCCAGATCAGCGCCTATCAGGGCGTGAGGGCCTTCCACCTCGTGATCAACGGCCTTGCCTATGTCGTGCAGCAACCCGGCGCGTTTGGCTTTTTTGATATCCATTCCCAACTCGGCGGCCATCATGCCGCAAAGCGCGGAAACCTCCAGCGAGTGCTGGAGAACATTTTGCGTAAAGGATGTTCTGTAGCGCAATTGCCCAAGAAGGCGGACAAGTTCCGGATGAATGCCGTGCACCCCCGCATCGAAGGTGGCCTGTTCGCCTATTTCGCGCACCTGGGTGTCCATTTCCTGCTCGCATTTCTGTACAACGTCTTCAATCCGGGCGGGGTGGATGCGTCCGTCCTGAATCAGTCTTTCCAGCGCCATCTTGGCCACCTGACGGCGCAACGGACTGTAGGCGGAAAGGATGACTGTCTCCGGCGTGTCGTCAATAATCAAATCCACACCCGTCGCGGCCTCCAAAGCGCGGATATTGCGCCCCTCACGGCCGATTATCCGCCCCTTCATGTCTTCACTCGGCAACGTCACCGCTGTGACCGTCTGCTCATTCACATAATCGCCGGCATAGCGCTGAATGACATTACAAAGAATTTCCCGCGCCTTGCGGTCCGCCGTTTCGCGCGCCTGGGTTTCAATCTGGCGAATCATGCGGGCCGATTCGTGATGCGTTTTCGCTTCTATCTCCGCAAAAAGCCGGGCTTTCGCCTCTTCAGCGGTAAGTCCTGAAATCTGCACCAAACGTCGCTCCTGCTCTTCAATACGGTTTTGCAAGAATTCTTCAGATTCGGCCAACTGGCGTTCTTTACGGGCCAGTTCTTTTTCCGACTGTAGCAGTTCGTGCTCTTTTTCAGTAGCCTTTTCCAGCTTTTCCTCAAGCCGCTCGCTCATCTCCTCCAATTTCCGCTCACGGCTCTTGACTTCACGCTCCCGCTCCCTGCATTCATTTTCCAGTTCGCGCTTCTGATTAAACAGGTCATCCTGCGTCTGCAGCAAAATTTCCTTTTTCTGGGCCAGCGCTTCTTTACGCGCCTCCTCCACTATGCGTTTCGCCAGATCATCCGCATCACCCATGCGTTTACTAAGCACACGACGATATATCACAGCGCCGGCCGATGCACCCGCAACAGCGGTTGCTGCAAGCGTAAGCAGATACAATAAATCCATGACAAAACCCCTCGTTATATTCACACAACGCAACGAAAAATCACTTCACGTTGCGGTAGCCGTCTACGGCTAACGCGCGGAATTGACGACAAAAACGCTGCATGCTGCTGCAATGTTCTGGATGGCTGCCAGGACAACCGGCAAATAAGACACAGACGACGCCGACAAGCGCGCCCGATGTAAAATCCGTAAACGATTTCTGCTCAATACCCCGGAACGCCGTGTCATGCTTACGGCTCAGAACCTGGATTACCAGGTCGGGCGCCCGTATGCTTCTCTCAGGCTTCCCGGCAAGTCCGGGCATGCACACAAAAAGCAGTGACAGCTCCCTTATTTGATGCTTGTCAGGTCAGCGCCGAGGCATAAATCACGCACACTCCAGGGTAATCGTCAAAAAGGCTTATCGGATTTCTCTATCAGGGAAAGCATGGACATGATGCGCTTCTGCACATCGTCCAGCTTTTTCTGCGACTGTAATACGTCATCCGCCAATCCCAATGCCAGAAAAGTCAGCAGTATGTCCTTACTCTGCCCACTATTTGTTCTCAATCCCGAATACCGCTCTTCGACCAGACTCACGGCATCCCTTACCCGATCCATATCTGCGCCGGATCTGAATGCCACCTCAAGCCCAAGAACAGTAAGGTTGATGTTTTCCTGACTCACAAAAAATCACTCAACACTGTCATGTTCCTGTACCTTACGCAACAGAGCGTCAATGCGCTTCAACGCCTCATTGCGCAAATTCTCCTCCTTGGTGAGTGAAGCGCGCAGTTTGCGGTTTTCCTCCACCAGTTCGGATTTTTCCGCATTTGCGGCGGAAGATTCAGCCCGAATACGCTCGCTCTCCACCTTGATACGGTCAAATTTTTCCAGAAGCGCCGAAATATGTAATTCAAGCTGTTCAAGATTTTTCATGGCTAACCGTTACCACCACTGCGCTGCAATAGCAAGATACTGTGTAATCATTTTTTTTTACGGACAATGTTTTTCTGTTTGCCGCGGGCAACGGCAAGCTCACCTTCCGGCACATCCCTTGTAATAACCGACCCCGCGCCGACAAACGCGTTGTTTCCAACACTGACCGGCGCGACAAGGGCGGTGTTGCTGCCGATGAATGCGCGTTCCCCGATAATTGTCTTATATTTGTGATGACCGTCGTAATTGCAGGTGATGGTGCCTGCGCCGATGTTTGCGCCCGCGCCGACGCTGGCGTCCCCCAGATAGGTCAGATGATTGGCTTTGGCCCCTTTCCCGAGCAGAGCGTTCTTAACCTCCACAAAATTGCCCACGTGGGACGCGGTCTCAAGCGCCGCGCCCGGCCTCAGGCGCGCAAAAGGCCCGACCAGCGCGCCCGTGCCCACCCGCGCGCCCTCCAGATGCGAAAAAGATCTGATTTCCGCCCCGACGCCGATCACGCAATCGCGCACAACACAGTGAGAAGACACCTGCGCTTCACGCTCAATCAACGTATGACCGCTGATTTCACAAGGCCCGGAAAGCTCAGCTCCAGGTTCCACGTCAACCAGCGGGCTGACGCGGACACTCTCCGGCGCATGTATGATCACCCCGGATTCCAGAAGCCGCCCCACTGTGCGCGCGCGCAGCAATTCCTCGACACGCGCAAGCTCGCCCGGCGTGTTCACTCCTAACAGGGCGTCATCACGACCGCACTCCACGCCGCGAACCGTACAGTTTTCCTCCAGGCCCAGCGCAATCATGTCCGTGATGTAATATTCGCCGCTTTTATTTTCATTGGTCAAACGCGGCAGAAGACGCTGCGCCACAGGCAGACTGAAAATATACATGCCCGCGTTGACCTCATGGCTTTCCACGCCGTAACGCGCCGCGTCATAATCCTTTTTCTCCACTATGGCGCGCAATTGGCCATTCTCACGCACCACTCGGCCATACGCGCCGGGATCATCAAGCTCAATAGCGGCAAAGGCCAGATCAGCGTTTCCGGCCTTTGCCAGAAAATTCCGCAGGATATCTTCAGACAGCAGCGGCACGTCGCCATTGACCACAAAAACGCGGTCATAGCCTGCCGCTATGACCGCAGGCAAGGCCTGCGACAGCGCGTGCCCCGTGCCAAGCTGTTCCGCCTGAAAGACAAAGCGGCCTTCGGGGAAAGCCGCTTGCACCATCTGCGCCTGGTGCCCAACCACCATCCAGACGGCATCATCAAAAACAGAACGCAGAACCTTGCGCACATACGCAAGCATCGGTTCGCCAAGCACACGCTGCAGGACTTTCGGCCTGTCGGAATGCATTCGCGTACCCCTACCCGCCGCCAGAATTACGGCCGCGCTTTTCGGCATGACAACTCCTGAATCATATATTTTTAATTCGTCGCAAACGCCAGTTCTCCGTCCTTGACCTCCACAGTCACGCGCCTGCCGTCGCGAATGTTGCCCGCTACCAGTTCCCTGGCCAGTGGCGTTTCCACATACTGCTGCACATAGCGCTTGAGCGGGCGGGCGCCGTACACCGGGTCATACGCTTCACCGGCAATAAAATCACGGGCGGCGTCCGTCATGGAAAGCTCAATCTTGCGATCCTCAAGACGCCTGCGCAAACGGGCTATCTGCAATTCCACTATGCGGGAAACCTGATCCCTCTTTAACGGCAGGAAAAGTACGGTTTCGTCTACGCGGTTCAAAAATTCCGGCCTGAAATGCGCGCGCAATTCTTCCATAACCTGTTCCCGGACGCCATCTTTGAGCGCGCCGTCCCCGGTAATGCCTTCCTGCAGATGCCGCGCGCCAATATTGGACGTCATGATCACAATGCAATTACGAAAGTCCACAGTGCGTCCCTGGCTGTCAGTCAGACGGCCATCGTCAAGCATCTGCAACAAAGTGTTGAAGACATCGGGATGCGCCTTTTCAATCTCGTCAAAAAGAATGACGGAATAGGGCTTACGGCGCACAGCTTCCGTAAGCTGCCCGCCCTCATCATAGCCAATATAACCCGGAGGCGCGCCGATCAGGCGGGAAACAGAATGCTTTTCCATATATTCGCTCATATCCAGACGCACCATGTTGTCTTCAGTGTCAAAGAGCGCTTCAGCCAGCGTCTTGCACAATTCCGTTTTTCCCACGCCCGTCGGTCCCAGAAAAATAAATGACCCAGTCGGCCTGTCCGGATCCGAAAGACCCGCGCGCGCGCGCAACACTGCGTCGGCCACGGCGGCGACAGCCGCGTCCTGTCCGACAACCCGCTTGTGCAACTGCTCACCCAGCCTGAGCAGTTTTTCACGTTCAGATTCAAGCAGGCGCGTGACAGGAATACCCGTCCACTTGGCGACGATTTCCGCCACGTCATCCGGGCGCACTTCCTCACGCAACAGACGCGGGGCATCCCCGGCACCCCCACCCATGCCTGATACTTCATCAAGTTTTTTCTGCAAATCCAGCAAGGTGGAATACTTCAACTCCGCCGCCTTCGTCAGGTCATACGCCTGCTCAGCCTGGGCAATGGCCAGCTTGGTCTGTTCAATACGTTCCTTGAGCTCCCGCACCGTGTCAATGGAACCTTTTTCATTTTCCCATTGTTCGCGCATGCCCATCTGCTGACCACGCAAATCGGAAAGCTCATTCTCCAGCTTTTCCAGGCGCTCGCGCGAAACGGCGTCAGACTCGCGGCGCAGGGCTTCACGCTCTATTTCCAGTTGCATAACCTTGCGGTTCACTTCGTCAAGCCCTGCCGGCAACGAATCAATTTCCGTGCGGATCATGGCGGCGGCTTCATCAATCAAATCAATGGCCTTGTCCGGCAACTGCCTGTCTGTAATATACCGGTGGGAAAGCGTCACCGCCTCTACAATGGCGGAATCGCCAATGCGTACACCGTGATGCACCTCAAAACGCTCTTTCAGACCGCGCAAAATGGAAATGGTGTCCTCCACCGTCGGCTCTTCCACCAGCACAGGCTGAAAACGGCGTTCCAGGGCCGGATCTTTTTCAATATATTTGCGGTATTCGTCCACAGTGGTCGCACCTATGCAGTGCAATTCCCCGCGCGCCAGCATGGGCTTGAGCAGATTGCCCGCGTCCATTGAGCCTTCCGCCTTGCCCGCGCCCACAATGGTGTGCAACTCATCAATAAACAGAATGATCTGCCCCTCGCTCTTGCCCACCTCGTCAAGCACGGCTTTCAACCGTTCTTCAAATTCGCCCCTGTACTTTGCGCCGGCAATCAGCGCGCCCATGTCCAACGCGAAAAGCTGACGGCCCTTAAGGCCTTCCGGCACGTCTCCCTTGACAATGCGGTAGGCCAGCCCCTCGACAATGGCTGTTTTGCCCACGCCCGCTTCACCTATAAGCACAGGATTGTTCTTGGTGCGGCGTGAAAGAATGCGGATCACGCGCCGTATTTCCGCATCACGCCCGATGACGGGATCCATCTTGCCCTGACGCGCCGCTTCCACAAGGTCGCGGGCATATTTTTTCAACGCTTCCAGCGTGTCTTCAGGATTCGGACTTGTCACCCGCGCTCCGTTGCGCAGTTCCTCCATGGCTTTCACAAAACCGACGCGGGTGATGCCATACTCTTTCAATATCCTGCCCAAAGGCGAGGACGGCTCGACGTCCGTCAGCGCGGCGAAAAGATGATCCACACTGACATATTCATCCTTCATGCGCCGCGCGTCGTTTTGCGCTTCACCCAAAATCTTTGCCAGACGCGGCGTAATCATTATTTTTGTCGGGTCTATGCCCCCGCCGGAAACGGAAGGACGCTTTTGCAGCGCCGCCTCAATGGCGGTGATCATGGCCTTGGGCTGAATGCCGGTATGCCCCAGAATACGGGAGACAATGCCGTTTTCCTGTTTCAGCAGCGAAAGAGCCATATGTTCCGCATCCGTTTCCTGATGGCCCATGCCGCCTGCTATGGACTGCGCCTCGCTCACGGCTTCCCGCGCTTTTTCCGTAAATTTACTGATATCCATATGTCACCTCTGTACTCAACGCATTTTTCACGAAATTCAAAGCCTGTGGCTTATTTTTTTTGCGACTCCGCCAGTTTTTGCCAAAGTTCGCGTTCCGCATCGCTCAATTCCGTCGGCACCGCAATCATCACCCGGATAAGCAGATCGCCGCGCTTTTCGCCCGCGCCCATGCCCTTGCCGCGTAAACGATATGTGCGGCCGGAGCTTGAGCCGGGCGCGATGGTCAGATTCACCTCGCCCTCTAGGGTGGAAATCGTTGTTTTTGCGCCAAGCACCGCTTCCCACGGCGCAATCCATACGTCGCAACGCAGATTCTGCCCGTCCACAGCAAAATTCGGATGGGGCAGATAACGCACACGCAGCAGCAAATCACCCGCCACACCGCCTGGCGCGGGGTCTCCCTGTCCGGCCAGACGCAATTTCGCCCCCTGGCGGATACCGGGCGGCACGCTGACTTCCAATGTCCTGGGGCCCTGGGGCGTTTTCAGCGTCACCGAGCGTTTTCCGCCGCGCATGACATCTTCCAGGGTCAGAGAAAGCTCGGCCTCCACATTGCGCCCGTGCTTCGGGCGGGCCGAAAAACCGCCAAAAGGATCCGGCCCGAATCGCGTATTTTGACCGCCTTGACCAGCGCCGCCGAACATGGCTTCAAAAAAATCCGAAAAGCCCGAACCGTCAAAACTTTTTCCGTTAAAAGTAAAGTGCACGTTCTCAAAGCCGGGTTCCCCCCCCTGAAAGTGCTGACCATGCTGCCAGTCCGCTCCCAGTTGGTCATACATCCGACGCTTTTCAGGGTCTTTCAAAACTTCATGGGCCTCGTTGAGTTCTTTAAATTTTTCTTCAGCATGATTGTCGCCCGGATTGAGATCAGGGTGGTATTTCCGCGCAAGCTTCTTGAATGCCTTGGAAATCTCGTCAGCCCCAGCCCCGCGCCCAACACCCAGAAGTTTATAATAATCCTTGTATGTTACAGACATATTTGCTGATTCTCCCTTGCAGCCTGCTTTTGGCAACCTCATCAACTCGCCGCAAACAAAAATTCTTGCCGGTCACTGCGTCCTTTTCGTACCACGTGCGCGCAATCTTGTCTTCAGCAAGATTTGACACTACATTACTGCCCATATATTGTGAAGATATTATGCGAAAACTCTATGTGGCGATGGTGGGGCTGCCGGCGCGCGGAAAATCCACACTTGCACGGCGCATACGCGAAGGACTGATCGCTGAAGGCATCAAGGCGGCAATCTTCAATAACGGCGACAGGCGGCGGGCACTGCTGGGGACGGAATCCACAAACCCCGATTTCTATAATCCCGACAACAAGAGAGGCCGTGAGGCCCGTGAGATGATCTGTCGCCGCAATATGGACGATGCCCGCGACTGGCTCGGAAAAGGCGGCGATGTCGCCATTTTGGACGCCACAAATGCAAGCCGCGCCCGACGCGCGCTCATGGAAGCCACGCTCAACGATCACCCGCTGCTTTTTGTTGAATGCCTGAACGAAGACCCTGTTCTGCTTGACGCATGCATCAAACAAAAAACCACTCTGCCCGAATACGCCGGATACAGCAGCGAAGACGCCCTCGCAAGTTTTTTGAAACGCATTTCCTATTATGAAACCATATACGACCCTCTGGGGAAAGAAAAATTCTGGCTCAGTGTGGACGCCCCGGCCAACCGCATACTGAGCGAGCGCCCTTGCGAAGTTTCGCCCTATTATCCGGCGATACGCGAAATCGCGGTCAATGTCTGGGTTCACAGCCTTTGCCTTGTGCGCCACGGGCAAACGGAATTCAATATCCAGGGGCGCATAGGCGGCGACCCATCGTTGACGGACAAGGGGCGCGCCCAGGCCGAAGCCCTGGCCAGACACATGCTGGGCCGCAAAATTGGCTGGGTGTTTACGTCTACCCGTCTCCGTTCGCACCAGACGGCGGCGCCCTTGCTGGCAGACCGGCCCGACACCACTGCCATGGCCTTGCAGGAATTCGATGAGCTTTGGGCAGGAGACTGCGAAGGCATGCTTTACAGCGAAATTCGGGAAAACATGCCCGATGTGACGGCCGGCCGCAACGCGGACAAGTATGGCTATGCCTATCCAAACGGAGAAAGCTATGCCATGCTGCGTGAACGGGTGCAGCGGGGCTTGCGGCGGGCGCTTTTTCTGGCCGGGAACTCCCCTCTTCTGATTGTGGGGCATCAGGCCGTCAACCGTGTGCTGATCACGCTTTTTCTGCGACAGCGCGAAGAAGATGTGCCCTACATCTTCATTCCGCAAAACCAGTACTTTCAAATTTCACTCACGCCGCGCCGAAAAATATTCGAGCGGATACCCTATCAGGAATAGAACAGACGGAGTCGGAAGGACGTATGCGTCCGCTGAAAGACACTGACGCCGTCGGGGGAAGTGGGTTAAGTCAGCTATGCATCATTCCCCTTTTGTTTCAATAATAAATTATCTTTTCTCCTCTGTTATGTCAGACTTTTTTAACGTAGGCACACTTTCTGCTAATGAGTGTTCAATACGCAGAATACATAAAGTTCTCCATCTTTCAATGTCTAACCCAAGGGAGTTGATAATGAAAATTGGTTGTCCCAAAGAAATAAAAAATAATGAAAATCGCGTTGGCCTGACGCCGAACGCTGTCAGCGCCTATATAGCCGCCGGACATGAAGTTTTTATTGAAAAAGACGCGGGTCTTGGTTCCGCCGTCAATGATGACGAATATGTGGCTGTAGGGGCAAAAATTCTTTCCACCGCTGCCGAAGTGTGGGAACAATCTGATATTATTGTAAAAGTAAAAGAGCCGCTCTCAATTGAATACCCCCATATGCGCGCCGGGCAGCTTCTGTACACCTACTTCCATTTTGCGGCCAATGAACCGCTGACCAAGGCATGCCTGGAACGTAAAATTATCGCCCTTGCCTACGAAACCGTAGAAGAAGGCAATTCCCTGCCCCTGCTCAAGCCCATGAGTGAAGTGGCCGGGCGCATGGCCAGTCTGATGGGGTCGTTTTATATTGCAAAAACACAAGGTGGCCGCGGTCTTTTGCCCATGGGCGTGACCGGCGTGCCTCCGGCCGACGTGCTGGTGATCGGCGGCGGAGTTGTGGGCGCAAACGCGGCGCGCGTGGCTGCCGGCCTTGGCGCGAAAGTGACCATCCTGGATGTAAACCTGCAGCGTCTGACGTATCTTGACGAAATCATGCCCGCAAACGTCACTGCGCTGTACAATGACGCCATCAACCTTGAAGCCTGCCTCAGGACGGCGGATTTTGTTGTGGGGGCTGTGCTTATCCCCGGCGCGGTGGCTCCAAAAATCATTAAAAAAGAACACCTGAAACTGATGAAACCGGGTTCCGTGCTTGTGGATGTGGCTATTGACCAGGGCGGATGCGCTGAAACTTCCCATCCCACGACGCACTCGGAACCAACCTATGTGGTGGACAACGTGATCCACTATTGTGTGGCGAACATGCCGGGCGCATACGCGCGCACATCCACATTCGCCCTGAACAACGCGACCATACGCTACGGCCTTATGCTGGCGAATAAAGGGGTGGAAAAAGCCTGCCGTGAGAATGCGGCGCTTAAATCGGGATTGAACATGTATAAAGGCGTCATCACGTTTGAAGCCGTGGCACTGGCTTTCGGCCTGATGAAAAATTACAGGCCCGTCGACAGTGTGCTCGGGGTGAACAAATAAGCACTATGGAGTGAGATATCGTGGCAAAAAATCCTTCTGAATATATTCAAAGCGATGTGAAAAATGTGTGGCATCATCTCACCCTGCACCAGGGCAAGGCCCCGATGATAGTGGTGGAAGGCAAGGGGATGCGCATCAAGGACATCCACGGCAAGGAATATCTGGACGCGACGTCCGGCGGCGTCTGGTGCGTAAATGTCGGCTATGGGCGTGACCAGATTGTGGACGCGGTAGCCGCCCAGATGAAAAAAATGCCCTATTACGCGGCATCGGGCGGCAATCTGCCCACCATTGAATTTTCTGAAAAACTGCTGGAATACATGCCGGGGCTTTCCCGTGTATACATTTCAAACAGCGGATCCGAGGCCAATGAAAAGGCCTACAAAATGGTTCGCCTGCTTGCGTACAACAGTGACAAAAAAGGCAAAAATAAAATCCTGTACCGCTATCGCGATTATCACGGCACCACCATCGGCGCGTTAAGCTCAACGGGCCAGCCGGAACGCAGCGAATGTTTCGGCCCCTTTGTTCCCGGCTTTGTCGAAGTGCCGCACGCCTGTTGTTACCGTTGCGCTTTCAACCAATCCTATCCCGGCTGTAATCTTGAATGCGCCAAGGCTATTGAGGATGTGATCCTTAAAGAAGGGCCGGACACTGTGGGGGGCGCGATTTTTGAACCTGTCACGGCAGGCGGCGGCGTTATCCCGCCGGTGGATGAATATTACCGGGAAGTCGCCGACATCTGCAAACGGCACGGCGTGCGGCTGATCATTGATGAAGTGGTCTGCGGCATGGGCCGTACAGGCACGATGTTTGCCTATCAGCACTACGGCATTGTGCCGGATATTGTGACAATGGCCAAGGGTGTCGCCAGCGCCTACATGCCCATTTCCTGTACGGTCACCAATGAAGAGGTGTTCTCCGCATTGCAAAAAAACACAGACAGGCTCTCTTATTTTCGTGACATCTCCACCTTTGGCGGTTGCGCTGCGGCAGCCACGGCGGCTCTGGAAAATGTAAGGATTATTGAAAACGAAAAATTGCTGGAGAATGTCAGAAAATTGGGAGCGTATCTGCTTGAGGGAATGAAGGAAAATCTGAGTCACGCCAATGTGGGTGATGTGCGCGGCAGGGGATTTTTGGCCGGCATGGAATTTGTTGACGACAAATCGTCCAAAACGCCGTTGGATGAAAACAAAGTCATCGCCATCTGCGGCGAAATGGCCGCCAACGGTGTTCTGGTTGGACGCACGAACCGCAGCTTCCCCAATCAGAACAATATCATCAATATCGCGCCCGCGTATATTGCGACAAAGTCCGACATTGACATCATTCTCAAAACATTGCGCGAAGCTGTCAAAACAGTGCTGAAATAAAGCACGATTCAGGGCAAGGGGGATTTTCCTCCTTGCCTTTTATTCCACAACGCCAATGCCCAGTTCACGTGCTTTGCGCACAACAGTAGACTGACTTATACCAAGCAATTTTGCGGCCTTATAGGTGCTGCCCCCCTGGATCAGCGCACTGCGTATCATCTTTTTTTCAAGAACGTGAACGGCGTTTTTCAAACTGTGCGCCCTGTCTTCGCCTTCTGTGTCCGCAGCCATTGTGACCGTCGATTCAGAATCAGCGGCAAGAATGTGTGGCGGCAAATCGGCCATGCGAATAATGCTGCCCTCGGTCATTGCAGCCAGAAATTCGACCGCAGCTCTCAATTCGCGCACATTGCCGGGCCAGGAATGTGCGGCAAAGCAGCGTAGCACCCTTGGGGAAAGGGTCTTTATCGTGCCGTGGCGCTGACATGCCTCTTTAAGAAAAGTCATGGCAAGCTCGGGAATATCTTCCGGATGCTGACGCAACGGCGGAATCTGCACACTCAGCACGCGCAGACGATAGTAAAGATCGGCGCGAAATTCCCCTGTCTCCACAAGCTTTTCCAGGGGTCTGTTGGTGGCCGCGATAACGCGCGTGTCCACCTTGACGCTTTTACTTCCGCCAATTTTATGAAAGCTGTGATTGTCAAGCACATGCAACAGTTTGGCCTGCATGCTCAAGGGCAGTTCGCCGATTTCGTCAAGCAGCAGCGTACCTTTGTCCGCCAGTTCAAAAAACCCTTTTTTACCGGTATGCCCGGCGCCGGTAAAAGCGCCGCGTTCATAGCCAAACAGTTCCGATTCAATCAGTGTGGCCGGAATTGCGGCGCAGTTTACACTGATAAAAGGCGCTTGGGATCTGGGGCTTTTTTGGTGAATTATGGATGCGGCCAGGGATTTTCCCGTGCCTGTTTCGCCAAGTATCAATATGCCGGAAGGAACTTTCGCCATTTTATCAAATTCATGCAAACAGTTACGCATCAGTTTGCTGTTGGCGATAAAACGGTCGGTCTCCGCCTGACGGAATTTGTTGAGGCTATTTTTGTAGATATGGGCTTCCACTTCCGCATCGGCAAGGCGTTTTTGCAGTGTTTCAAGCTCTGTCATATCCCGGATGGAGGCCACAACGCGCCAGACCTTGCCCGTGTCATCCAGAATAGGCACACTGGAATTCAGGCAACGTATGCCGCCGGCGTAATCATCAAACATGGTAACGGTTTTTTTTTGCTCCAGCGCCTCAAGCGTGACGCATGACGTGAATTTGCCCTCATTCATGGGCACTGAAACGTGCTTGCCTACAACATCGGAGGAGGCTATGCCGGTTATGCGCTGCAAGGCTTTATTCACATACACCGTCACGCCGTCGCCGTCGATAATCCATATGCCGTCGTGCAGTGAATCAATGATAGCCTGCAATTCCCTGTTCAAAAGCCTGTGTTTGTCGTCAGCCATAACATACGCCAGTACAAGTTGATTTTGCATCAAAAGCAAAAAAATTGCTGTTTTGCCAAGTCATTATTGCATTGTTTGGTTTAACAGACAAGTATTTCTTTTTTTATTGTTTGTAATCAAAAAAGGTTATGGCGAAAGGAAAAAGAGGAACACTTCGTGCAGTATTTCGGTTAATCTTTTTACAAATAAATTTACCCGGAGGATAGCATGCCGAAAATGACCCCAAGCGAAGCAATGACAGAAGTTCTGGTACAGGAAGGCGTCAACCATGTGAGCGGAATTCTCGGTTCGGCATTTATGGATATGCTGGACCTTTTTCCGGCGGCCGGGATTGATTTTATTTCCGTGCGGCATGAACA
>JAISZT010000011.1 GCA_031284485.1 Desulfovibrio sp. | reverse complement strand
TTCAAGTGTAGCTTACACTCCTGTCCGATTTTTGGGGAGTACCTCTTTCCATAAATCCTCCTATGGCGGGTATGACTTATGGCCTCTGTTTTGGCAACCTACATCAAAAACGAGCTTGTCCATCAAGCCCGTTACGCTACCCGTGCTGAAGCAATCTCGGACCTCACCGAATATATTGAAGTGTTCTACAACTGGCAACGGCTTCAGAAGAGCTTGGGATATCTCTCACCGGTGGAGTTTATGAAGACATCACAAGATAGAAAAAACTATCACAAGGCCGCGTGAGTATGCCCTCCGATTTTGACAGACTACATCATGCGGGAAACGGCCTGAAAACGTGTCGGAATCAGCACACAGAAAAGAGGAAAGCCCGCGAAAAATTCACGGGCTTTTTTGCCAGAAAAATGCAATTTTCGTTCTCAAGTTTCGTGAAAGAAATTCTCAAATTGCCTGACTGCTCACATTTAGCTGTTATCCGATGCCACCAGCTTTAGCTGGTGGAGCATTCACTTCACTTCACGTAAACCCTTGTATTTTATTTCACGTAAACCCTTGTATTTTATGGAGCCGCCTGTCAGATTTGAACTGACGATCTGCTGATTACGAATCAGCCGCTCTACCAACTGAGCCAAGGCGGCGTGGGAGAAAGCATATTTCGCGCCAGGGTATAAATAGGGTATAAAAAAATAATTTTGGCGCGATATCAGCACACGATAACATACTGATATTTTTTCTTTTAACCCTGAAAAAATCTCCGAAAGGCTACTTATTACGAATCACTCGCTCTACCAACTGAGCCAAGGCGGCCTGTCGAAGCGCAAAAAATCTGTTACATTTTGAACCGCATGGTGTCAAGACGTCCGCGCTCTGGTTTTTTTCTGATGGCTGGAGCGCAGGCGGATACGCATGGGCGCGTGCTGTATGGCAAAAAGTTTGCGCAGGGCGCGTTCCAGGTAACGCACATAGTTTTCCGGCACGCGCTCGGCGTCACTCACAAAAAAAACAAAGGTAGGCGGCGCTGTTTCGGCCTGCGTCAGATAATAAAACCTGGCCCGCGTCCGTTTGACCACAGGCGGCTGATGGCGGGCCAGCACCTCTTCCATGGCCCGGTTGAGCCGACCGGTGGAAACGCGCACCTGACATTCGTCATAAATTTTTTTGGCCATGGGCAGGATTTTGCCGATATCCCGCCTTGTCAGGGCGGACACAGGCATAACGGGCACATGTTCGCAGAAAACCAGCATGTCACGCACATTTTGCCGCAGACGCGTCAGGGATTGCCGCGGCGCGAGGTCGCATTTGTTGATGAGCACAAGAAAGGGCGATTTACGAGTATCCAGCATGTCCATGAGGCGTTTGTCCTGCTGCCCCACACCTTCGGCCGCGTCCAGCACAAGCAGGGTCAGGTCCGCCTTTGAACTGGATTTGAGCGCGGAATTGACGGAGTATTTTTCCACGCAGTCCGTGATTTTCGTGCGCTTTCGCACACCGGCGGTGTCCACAAAAACATAGTCCAGCCCGTCCAGGGTAAACCGCACGTCCACGCTGTCGCGCGTGGTTCCGGCCACCTCTGAAACGATCATCCGCTCTTCTCCGGCAAGAGCGTTGATTAAAGAAGATTTGCCGGCGTTGGGGCGTCCCAGCATGGCAAGCCGCAGGGCGGGAGCTTCGGGGGCGGCTTGCCGGTTTTCGGGAAGCATGGCGACAAGTTCTTCGGCAAGCAGGGAGATATTGTGTCCGTGTTCGGCGGACGCCGCCACCAGTGGGAAGCCCAGGCTGTGAAATTCCGCCGTGAGTTCATCCTCGAGTTCCATGCCGTCCACCTTGTTGACCACGCACAGCACAGGCAGACCGGCGCGCCGCAGATAGGCGGCCAGGTGTTCGTCCAGCGGGTGTAGCCCTTCGCGTCCGTCCACGACAAGAGCCGCGCCCTGTGCTCTGCCCAGGGCCGTTTCTGTCTGACGCAGAATGTCCTGCTCAAAGCCGCGTATGCCGTCCGGCCCTTCGGTCACCGCGGCGTGCGCGTCCAGGGTGACGCCGCCCGTGTCCATAATGCCGAATACGGGCAGTCCCGCGCGGCGCACCACACCCTCCATGCGGTCGCGCGTGATGCCCGGTCTGTCATGGGTGATGGCGCGGTTGCTGCGGATCAGGCGGTTGAACAGCGTGGATTTTCCCACATTGGGGCGGCCTGTCAGCACAATGCAGGGCAAGGAATCAGGCATGGTCACAACCTTTTACCAGAGAAATTTGTAGGGGGATTTGTTTGGGAAGGTCACTCAGGGCGTGTTTTGCCGGCCAGTCCGGCAGACAGGCAAAAATTTTTCCGTCCGGCAGGGTCACGCGCAGGGCATGCAGATACATGGGACCGGAGGATGCCGCGCCATATTTCACGTCGCCGACAACAGGATGCCCGATACTCGCCGTTTGCAGGCGTATCTGATGGGTACGGCCCGTGATCAGGCGGATCAGGATCAGGCTTTCCGCCTCTCCGGCAATCAGAGGTTTGGCAACGCAGAGGCTTTCGCGTTCCCTGTCCGGCGTTTTGCCAAGGCAATGACGCAGCGTCCGCGTATCGAGGTACGGCCAGCGCCCGCGCACCCAGGCCACATATTCCTTGCCGAGTTCGCGTCCGCGCAGGGCCTCGTGCAGTTCACGCAAGGCCGTGAAAGACGCGGCCACCAGCAGTATGCCAGAGGTGTCCTTATCCAGCCTGTGAGCCGGTGTGGGCTTGAAAGGGACGGCGGCGTAGCGTTGCACAAGGCGCGTGGCCAGGCTGTCTGTATGCCCGGAGCCCGGATGCGTGGGCAGCCCCGCCGGTTTGAACAAAGCCCAGATGTCGCCGTGCACACCGACAACGGACAGACAGCGCGCGTTGTCCGGTGGATGCCTTTCCAGCGGGGGCGGTATCGCGTCCGCGGCATCACGGGGAAAGACCGCGCCGCCTTGCCGGGCCATGTCAGCGGCAAAAGGCGGCAGGCGGACGGCGTCGCTTGCGGTGAGGCGGGTAAAGGGTTTGCTGCGGCCGCCGTTCACGCGTGTCTGCCCGGTACGTATCCAGCGGTGCAGCAGCATCGGCGGCAGGCGCAGCCTGCGTTGCAGAAACTGGAGGAGTTTCTGCCCGCTTTCTGCCGTGCTCACCACAAGCGTGTTCGGGAGAGTGCTCATCCTTGATACGGTATCATTCACGCATCAGGGCGGCAAGCGGCGGATTGCCCATAATCCACCACGCCCACGGCCGCATTTCTCCAAAAACGTGGAAAAGGTGTTTTTCAGGATGCTCTTGTGCGCCATTGGTGATTTGGGAGTGTCCATCAATAGATAGTTTTGGCGCAAAAATTTTTATAAAATCAATCTGTTATCTGCAAACTTATCAAACCGTGAATTTACCAGAAAAAGATTGTAATTCCAGCATATTATCGCGACAGTGCCTATCCATAAGTAAACACTCTCAGAAATGGAATTAGACAATAGCCGCTGCGCGGTCTATGGTCAACTCCGGTTGCGCGCCAGCACGCAGCCGACGGCCGCAAGGTTCAGCAGGCCGAAAATGGCAAGATCCGCGCGCATGCTCTGCATGAATATGTGCATGTTTTCCACGCTCACCGGTTCATGTCCGAAGAACAGGCTCAGGGTGATGGTGATGAGTAGCATGGTGAAGAGATTTCCGCCGGTGCGCACGGCACCTGTGAGGCCGGCCGCCTGCCCCACATGATCCGGCCCGGCGCTCTCCAGAATAATAGAAGTATTCGGCAGGGAAAAAAGGCTGATGCCCGCGCCCAGGGGAATCTGCGCCGCCAGAAGCCACCAGAGCGGCACATCAATATCCAGAAAAGCAGCCGCTATCAGGCCGATGCCGCAAAGCCCCACCCCCACGGCGCAGACCTTGCCCGGATCCCAGACATTGCAAAGACGCGCGGCCAACGGCGTCGTCACCACCTGAGCCACGGACTGCAAGGACAAAAAAAGCCCGGCATGCGCCACATCCATGCCGCGCCCCACCTGCAAATAGAGGCTGAAGAAAAACACCAGACCAAAAAATGCGCTGTAATTGACGAGCGCGGCCAGCAGGGAAAGGGCAAACAGAGGTTTGCGCGCCAAAAGGCGCACATCCATCAGCGGATATCGGCTGCTGCGTTCCTTGAAGCAGAACAGGGCAAACAGCAGGGCAAAGGCCGCAAGCAGTCCCCAGGCCAGGGAAGGATGCAGAGCCATCTCTGTCGCGCCGAAGGTCAGGGCTGTCATGGCGACGGCGTAAATGCTGCAGCCTGCCCAGTCAAAAGGCTGATCCCTTGCCGTGCGCCATTCAAGATTGACGCTGTATTTCATGAGCAAGAACGCAAGGATCGCGGCTGCGGCATTGCCCCAGAAAAGCCAGCGCCAACCGAACAGGCCGGTGATAAAACCCGCTACCGGCGGTCCGCAGGCAATGCCTGCGTACACGGCCGAACCGCTGAATCCCAGGTAAATGGCGCGCAGGCCCGGCGGAGCGGCCGAGGCGAGCAGAGCCAGGCCGCTGGCGTTAAAAAGCGCCCCCCCCATGCCCTGCACAAAACGCAGGGCCAGAAAAAGCGGCATGGAGGTCACAAAACCGAGCACAGCCCCGGTCAGGGAAAAAATGCCCATCCCCCACAAAAAAACGCGCTTGCGTCCATAAATGTCGCCGAGGCTTCCGGCCGCCAGTTGAAAAACAACAAGGCCCAAGGCGTAAAAAGCCCCGACCATGCTCAACTGGCGCGCGCTGCACTGCATGTCTTCAGCGATGGCGGGCAGCACGGCGTTTACGCCGGCCATCATGAAGGGCATAAAAAACAGCGAGGTGCAGACGGCGACGAGCAGCCGCCGGTGTTCTTTTTCAATGGACACGGCAAATACCCGGTCAGGCAGGTTCAGGCGAGACCGGCCTCCCCGGCGATCTGCAGGCAAAGATCGCTTTTGTTCAATGTGTAGAGGTGGATGCCCGGCGCGCCATAGTCCAGCAGACGGCGTATCTGGTCCACGGCAAAATTGCGCCCGGCTTCGCGCACAGCCTCGTGTCCGCCCTTGCGGTCGGCCTCTTCCAGTTGCAGGTACAGGTTGCCCGGAATGTTCGCCCCGCACATGGAGAGCACGCGCCGCAGCGAATCAAAGCTCTGGATGGGCAAAATACCCGGCACGACCGGAGCGTCAACGCCTCTCGCGCGCAAGGATTCCACAAGGTCCACATATTCGCGCGCGTCAAAGAAAAGCTGCGTCACGACAAAATCGGCTCCGACGCGTATTTTTTGCGCGGTATGGTCACGATCCGCCGTAAACGAAGGAGATTCGGGGTGCGGCCCGGGATAGGCGGCCACGCCGATGCCCATGTCCGGATCATGCTCCCGCACAAAGGCCACAAGATCCGCCGCGTACTGAAAACGCCCCATGCCGGGCGCCCAACTTCCGTCGCGGGGGGCGTCCCCCCGCAGGGCAAGCACATTGGCGACGCCAGCCTTGCGCAAATCTTGCAAAAAATCCGCGATAGCGGCAGGCTCCGCCCCCACGCAGGTCAGATGGGCCATGGCGTTAAGCCCGCGCCGCGCCATCTCTGAAGTAACGGCAAGCGTATTGCGCCTGCGCGAGCCGCCCGCGCCGCTGGTCACAGAAACAAACAAGGGATCAAGCGCGTGCAGTTTTTCCACTGTGGCGTAAAAACCGGGCAGTTGGTCTTCGTCTGAAGGGGGGAAGAACTCAAGGGACAAAAAAGGCCGTCCGATGTTACGGATACACCTGCCGATATGCATAAATTCGCTCCTGATTGTACGCTTCACTTGCACATACCTTAGTATCTGTCGACAAAAATTTCATCATTTATTTTGCCGCTCTTGCAAATTGACGCGCCTCAACGTATGAAAAAAGACATGTGCCGCAATGCCACACATACGCCGAATATGCCCTACCCGGCAAGACAGGCGCTGTTTTTTGCGCTGTTGTTGCTGCTGTTTTTCCATTCGCCCCCGCTTTGCGCGGACGAAGCGCCGGATCAGGCCGCAGCAACGCCGGACGAGGCGGAATGGAATCAACTGGAGCCGGGTCTGGCCTTCCGGGAATTCCAACTGAACGACGGCGACGCCCGTCTTGCCGTTGTGCGTATTGATCCGACGCGCTTTGACTTTGTGCTCTGCTCAAGCTCTCAGGATTCTCTGCCCGCCCGCCCCCTGGGGGCCTGGGGTGAACAGTACAACCTTGTCGCGGCCATCAACGCGAGCATGTTTCTGCCGGACGGCAGCACCAGCACAGGCTACATGCGCCAGGGCGCGCACATCAACAACCCCAGAATCGTGCAGCGCTTCGGTGCGTTTTTTGTGGCCGGCCCCGATGATGCCGGCCTGCCGCCCGCCGCCATTGTGGACCGCGACAACCCGGACTGGCAAAAAACCATTGATCACTACACGCTTGTCGTCCAGAATTACCGCATGATAAATGCCGAAAGGCGCGTCCTCTGGGCTCCGGACGGCCCGCTCTATTCCATTTCCGCCGTGGCCCAGGACGCGGAAGGGCGCATCCTCTTTCTGCACTGCCGGGAACCTGTGGAGGCGTATTTTCTGGCCCGGCAGATGCTGCTCCTGCCGCTCAATGTGCGTACGGTCATGTATGTGGAAGGCGGCGCGCAGGCCGGGCTGCTCATACGTTCCGCCTCCCTTTCGCGCGTGATGGCCGGACGCTGGGCCGCCGATTTTCTGGTGACCGGCAATATCAAGGCAGCGCTCCCCAATGTGCTGGGCGCGCGTCGAAAACAGCAAAAAAATCAGCCTTTACAAAACAGCGAACTTCTTTCAGAATAAAGTTTCTTTATAATAAAAACAGCGAACCACTGGAAAGGGCGCAAAAAAAGTGAGGTAACTATGCCTGAATATCCGGAAATTTATAAATGCACCCACTGCGGCAATATCGCGGAAGTTCTGCATGGAGGCGGCGCGGACATCACGTGCTGTGGCGAAGCCATGCTGCACGTGAAGGAAGGGGCAATCGACGCGGCGAAAGAAAAACACGTGCCCGTCATTGAAAAAATAGACGGCGGCTACAAGGTCACTGTCGGCAGCGTGACCCATCCTATGGAAGAAAAACATTACATAGAATGGATTGAGATTCTGGCCGACGGCAAAAGCTGTACCGCTTTTCTCAAACCCGGTGCGCCGCCCGAGGCCGTTTTCAAGTGTGACGCGGCCAAAATCACGGCCAGAGCCTATTGCAATCTGCACGGTCTCTGGAAAGCTGAAAATTGAGGAGTACACTATGAAAAATTATGTCTGTGATGTCTGTGGGTTTGAATACAATCCGGCCGACAACGGCAACGTGCCTTTTGACAAACTGCCGGACGACTGGACATGCCCTGTGTGCGGCGTCGGCAAGGAAAGCTTCAGCCCGGCATAAATAACCATCGCCTTCTCTGTCGCCGCCGGCATTCCGCCATCACAGACGGAATGCCGGTGGTTGCAATTTTTTCTCCAGGAGGAATCGCATGCAACCGGTTGAAATAAAGAAGGACATTTTCTGGGTAGGCAGCGTTGACTACGATCACCGCGACTTCCACGGCTATTCCCGGTCTCCTTCCGGCTCCACATACAACGCCTATCTGATCAAGGATCAGAAAAACGTGCTTGTGGACACCGTTGCGCCGGGGCATGCGGGCACACTGCTTTGCCGTCTGGCAAAAACCCTTGATCCGGAAAAAGTGGACTACATCGTCTGCAACCATCTGGAACTGGATCATGCCGGAGCGCTGGCCGAGATAGTCGAACGGGTCAAACCGGAAAAAATTTTTGTTTCCCAGGCAGGGCTTAAATCCATTGCGGGCTATTACGAGGGCAAAAACTGGCCCGTGCAGGCCGTAAAAAGCGGTGAAACCCTGAACATCGGCCAGCGAAACATCGTTTTTCAGGAAACGCGCATGCTGCACTGGCCCGACAGCATGGTTTCCTACATTCCTGAAGACAAGCTCTTGATCAGCAATGATATTTTTGGCCAGAACATCGCGTCGTCCGCCCGTTTTGCCGACGATTTCGGAAATGACGACATCTACGTCAAACGGATAAAGGAATACTACTACAACATTGTGTTGCCCTATTCCCCCATCGTGCTGAAAACGCTGCCCGTTGTGGAAGCCCTGGACATAGACATGATAGCCCCTGACCATGGCCTCATCCACCGGGGTAAAAAAGCCGTGCGCTTCATCATCGACGCGTACCGCGCCTTGGCCGGGCAAAAGCCGCAGCAGCGCGCCCTGATTTTTTACGACACCATGTGGCAGTCCACCGAGCGCATGGCCTATGCCGTGTGTTCGGGCCTTGAGGAAAACAATGTGCCCACGCGGCTTATGTCCGTCAAAAGCAATCATCACAGCGAGGTGATGACCGAACTTGCCGACTGCGGCGCTGTGCTTGCCGGCTCCCCCACACACAACAACACTGTGCTGCCCTTGGTCGGCGCGGTGCTGACCTACATGAAGGGCTTGCGCCCGCTGAACCGCATCGGCGGCGCTTTCGGCTCCTACGGCTGGTCCGGCGAAAGCGCGAAACAGTTGCAGGAGCATCTTGCCGCCATGAATATGGAGATGCCCGCCGGACCGGTGAAGTGCGCCTGGCGGCCTGACAAGGACACGCTCAAGGCCTGCCACGCGCTCGGTAGAACCGTGGCTGAAGCCCTCAAGAAAAAATGCGCATAACGCTGGTTCCAGAATAAACCTGCGACCAGATTGTTTTTGAAAAACCCTAGAGAGTGTTTACTTAAATATAGACAATGCAGTTTCTCGGTTTAAAAAAAACGAGAGTGTTTACTCATGGATGGGCACTGTCGCGATAACATACTGGAATTACAATTTTTCTGGTAAATTCACGGTTTGATAAATTTCCAGATAACAGATTGATTTTATAAAAATTTTTGCGCCAAAACTATCTATTGATGGACACTCTCGAAATTAGCGCGTTTTTTTACGATACGTCCCCGTTCTTGATCATCCAGGGATTAAGCAGGGAAACATCTGTAGCCTGGAAGTCCTTGATATTGCGTGTGACCACTGTCAGGCCGTGAACAAGGGCCGTGGCCGCAATCAAGGCATCCCTGTCAGAACGTGGATCGGGTACATGCAAAGCCGCACAGCGAAGTGCCACGGGAATATCCACCGGCAGGACGCGGTCTGCAAAGTGCGGGAACACTTGCTCCTCCAGCCAAGCATCAAGACGATTTGCCTGCGTTTCGTCTTTTCGCCTCACCGAGAGGATACCCAAGCGGATCTCCAGTACGGATATAACCGAAAGATACATGACGGCAATATCCACTTCTCCAGCCCAAGCCGCGACATGCCGATCCGCTTTGTTCCCCTTGCGTAATTCCGAGACAACATTCGTATCCAGCAAATACATCAGGAAAGCTCCTCGGCATTGAACATGTCTCCACGCAGTTTTTCAGGTTCAAAATCAAAGGCCTCTGTGTCCGGGCAGGCCAACAATTCCACCGCATTCCCCTGGATTCCCACCAACTTGCGGTAATCTTCAATGGAAAGCAGCACATGTGCGGCCGTACCCCTGTCGGTAATAAATACCGGCCCATACAGGGCGGCACGCTTCGCTTGGCTGGTATCCTGATTAAAGTCCCGACTGGTCATGGTAATCATGCCTTACTCCTTTTTGTAGAAACATATCTACATATAGAGGCGGAGTCAAGTCCTCACACCGATTCAAGCATGGTAATCGTCCTCTTCGTCATCCTCGTCCACGACTTCGCCCGAAAGTGCGAGCCTTGGAGCGGTATGTATTGCATCATCCGCTTTGCGGAGTATCTGCTTTGTCTTTTCGAGCGGGTACGGGGTATCGTCCCAACGGCAAAATTCCACGGTCTTCACCACAGCCTCCCGTTCGTAATTGCTATCGCCCGCAGGTACAATTACGCTGTCTCCGACGGCAATCCGAAGGTCGGTAGTGCGGTAGTGGTAAATTTTGCCACCCTCGGAAAACTCTACGCCGCAGTACTTCACCTCTCCTACCCTCATCGCGTGCATAAAACCGCTCAAGCCCACGATTTCGCCGAACATGAAAAGGCCAAGGAAATCTCTGATTGTCGAGATTACTTTTTTCCACGCTTCTTCAGGAATATGAATACGGTCGTAAATTCCGCGCCGTTGTACTGTTGTTTCGTCGGAGCAGAGGGCGACGAGGGTATACCTGTAGTTGCCATAGGGCGATTTTTCATCCGTTTCAAGCCAGCCTTCAGTGGCGAGAGCCTTCCCCGCTTCCCTGAATATCTGTTCGGTAACGTCTCCGGGAAGCGCCTCGCTGAACGCATAGTGGTGGGTAATGTCGCCGAGGGAGTCAAGATGTTCACGGATAACCAGTTCCTTTGCCGTGATTTCAAGGCTCGCTTTGCACGTGTCACGCTCCATATCTATTGTAAGCGCGATAACGTCAGCCGTTTCCTGCTCCGCTTCATGCGCGTCGTCAATCTCTTTCAGCCGGACGAGCCATTTTTCCAATATCCCCTCACGGGCGAACACTTCAAGAATACCCCCACTGAAGTGCTCGGCTCGCAGAATGCCCATCATGAGTGCAAGTACGGCGAGTTCGTCGAGTTTGCTTACATCGGCATCCCGTAGTGATGCCTCCCCCCATTCAAGCCCGTTCTGTCTAAGTATGTCGGCATATTTTTCCAACCCGCATCCGGCATCACTCTTCGAGAAAACATAGAACTCCGCGGCAAAGCTGTACATTATATTAGGGTCGGTCAGCTTGCCTATATATTTTGTCAGGATCTTCAGCTTTCGCGGCCGATAGACGGTCTTGACGAACTTCTTCCACGCTACGTAAATCCCGCGCAGTTCGGTATCCAAAAACTTCATTGCAGCCTTTTCAGCCAATGGATGAATGCCGTAATACGCCTCGGCAATACTGCCCGCTATGGCGGCAAGCGTGTCGCTGTCACCTCCGATGCTGATGGCGTTACGAATAGCGTCCTCAAAGGCTATGGATTCGAGGAAGGCAACTATCGCCTGCGGCACTGTCTCCTGGCAGATTTCGTTAAACCGGTACGTTTCCCGAATACTGGCAAGCGTGAAATCAAGGGGATAGTAGTCCTTTTCGATACGCTTCCGGATTTCCTTTCTTGTTGCACCTGTTTTCGCCATATAGACAGCCACGGCCACGGCTTCCGCGCCTTTCAGCCCTTCGGGGTGATTGTGCGTGACCCCTGTCACGATTTTGGAGAGAAATTTCGCTTCGTCGTCGGTTTTGGCGATGAAGCCGCAGGGTGAAACCCGCATGGCGGCACCATTGCCGAAACTGTTATAGGGCCTTGGGTCATCACTGAATATCCAACTGTTGAACATGCCTCCGAAACCGCAGTCGGGATATTTGCGACCGATTTCCTGCATATACCTGACAACATTGTGACCAAGTTGCGATTCGCAAAAGTGGCTGTCGGCGCATTCCATAATCGCCTTAGCGATGGCGAGCGTCATAATGCTGTCGTCAGTGACAGAGCAACCGTCGGCAAAAAAGTCGAAGTTTTTACTGCGGTGATTATTAAATTCAAAACGCGACCCTGCGATGTCGCCGATAATTGCTCCGAGCATAGGTCAGACCTCATTCAGAATTTTATGGAACCGATTGCTTCTCTTTACGCATGCCATCAGCTTCCAACCACTTTCACATGATATGTTCTGCGCCGTGGCCCATCAAATTCACAGAAGTATATGCCCTGCCATGTACCGAGTACAGGTTCACCGCTTTCCGCAAGCAGCGTGACGCTTGAGCCGATGCAGCCTGTTTTCAGGTGGGCCGCGCTGTTCCCTACGGAATGGCGGAACTCCGTTCTGTCTGGAAAAGCCTTGTCCAGACCATAGAGCAAATCCCTGACGACATCGGGGTCGGCATTCTCGTTGATGGTGATGCCCGCAGTGGTATGCGGGCAGTAGACAACGCACAGTTCGGAGCTGATACCGCTCTGCCTGATTGTCTCGCGGACGGAAAGCGTGATGTCGTACAAGCCTTCTTTACCGGTCAGGATCGTATGCGATGATTGCACCAATGTTCTCCCGCCGGCGGATATGTTTCCACAGGCTCATGGGTAGCGCCGGGCGGGCGCAAAAAAACTCCAAAAGAGCGTAAAGGCTGTAACCGAAAATTATCGTTCAGCCGCTTTCGCCTGAACCAGATATCTCATATCTGGTGATGCCGAATTTTTCAAGCGGCTCAAGGTAAGATGGTGAGAGAGAGACTTCATCCACACGTCGCCTGTGTTTGCTCAAAGCCACTTCCTCATGCACACCTGCCCACAGAACGCAGCCTGCCCTGCGTTATAAACCTGCGGCCAGATTGTTTTTGAAAAACCCTTGACATCTGCTGTTACTTCGATATGTGTATATACACATATTATGTAATTTTTATCTGAAATTCGAACAAGGAACAACAATGAACAGCGCCACCCCCGCCCGCCGCGAAATGTGGATGATAATCGCCCTGGCTTCCGCCGTTCTTTTGATCACCATGGGCATACGCCAGTCTGTGGGGCTGTTTGTCCATCCCATAGTGGCGGAAACCGGCATGAGCATACTTGAGGTCAGCACGGCCATGGCCGTCGGACAACTGGTCTGGGGCGCGCTGCAACCCGTGTTCGGGGCATGGGCCGACAAGGGTCATCCCCTGGCGGTTCTCGCCGCAGGGGCGCTGTGCCTCGCAGCCGGGCAACTGCTGACCGTGTGGGCGGATTCTCCCCTGCTTCTGGTGCTGGCCCAGGGTCTTCTTTCTCCGGCAGGGGCTGCCGCCGGTGCTTTTTCCGTCCTCATCGGCATTGTTTCCGCGCGGATAACGCCGGATTTGCGCTCCGTGGCGGGCGGGGTGATCAACGCCGGGGGATCGCTCGGGCAATTTGTGTTTGCCCCCCTGATCCAGTTTGCCATGCATCTGGGGGGCTATTGCGCCGGGCTGGTCATGTCGGGGCTTTCGGCTCTGCTCGCGCTGATTCCGGCCTCCTTGCTGTGCCGTGAAAAAAAGGCGGAAAAAACGCAGCAGGCATCGGGGCAAAGTCCGCTTCAGGATTCCGGCCTTGCCCGCGCGGGGCTGGGCGCACAGCTTGGCGTCGCCTTTCGCAACCCAAGCTATCTTCTGCTGCATTGCGGCTTTTTCACCTGCGGCTTCCATGTGGCCTTTCTGACCACGCACCTGCCCGGAGAAATCGGCCTGCACGGCCAGCCTGCCTCGGTTTCCGCCGCCTGTCTGGCCCTCATCGGCCTCAGCAACATCGTCGGCAGCCTCGGCGTGGGCGTGGCGGGCAAACATTTTCGCATGAAGCACATTCTGGCCTGCATGTACGCGAGTCGCGCCGCCATGATCGCCGTGTACCTCGCCTCGCCCAAGACGGAAACGAACTTTTACATCTTCGCCGTTGTCACCGGGCTGACATGGCTTGCCACCGTGCCTCCGACAGCGGGCATAGTGGGCAAGCTCTTCGGGGTGCGCTATCTGGCGACGCTGTTCGGGCTTACCCTGCTCACGCATCAGGTCGGCGCGTTTCTGGGCGCGTGGTTTGGCGGCCTTGCCATACAGCAGTCCGGCAACCTTTTGTGGGTCTGGCACATCGACATCGCCCTGGCGGCCTTCGCGGCCCTGGTCAACCTGCCCATACGGGAGGACGCGCCGCGATAGTGGCCTTTTCCGCGCCGTGGTGCTATCCTGCCCAAAGCGTGTGGGACGCGGGGAGGCGGCATGTTCGAAGACAAATTTTCAGGCTGTTACTGTGCAGCCACGCGCAAGGCATCAAGGATACTAACAAATTTCTACGATGCGGCCATTGCGCCAAGCGGCCTCAAGATTACCCAGTATTCCCTGCTCAAGACCCTGCAACGCCTTGGCCCGGTCCCCATCGCCGCCCTTGCCGAGGACATGCTGCTGGAGAGGACAACCTTGGTGCGCAATCTGAAAATTCTGTCCCAAAAAGCGCTGGTGGAAATTTTTCCGGACAAACAGCCAAGGGCGCGCCTCATCCGCCTGACGGACAAGGGCGAAGAGGAACTTGCCAGGGCGATCCCCCTGTGGCGGCAGGCCCAGGAACAAACGCGATCCGTTTTGACGGAAGAAGAACAGACCATGCTCGGGCGACTGGCGCAAAAACTTTCAGCAAAAGCAGCGACGCCGTGCCCGAACTGCCCGAAGTAGAAACCATCGCCCGCACCCTTTTGCCGCAGGTTCAGGATCATTGCATCCGCGCGGTCAGCGTGCTGTGCCCCAGGGTGTTGCAGACCGGGGCGTCCTTGCTTCCGCAACTTGCCGGGGGGCGCGTCGCCCGTGTTTTCCGACGGGGCAAACTTCTGCTTTTTTCCGTGGACTGCGCCCAAAACAACGGGACGCTTTTTCTCGTCTTTCACCTGAAGATGACCGGCCGGTTTTTTATGCACCCCGCAGACAGCCCCGGCCTGAAACACACCCGCATGATTATCGACATGACGGATGGTGGCCGCCTTTTTTTTGACGATGCGCGCACATTCGGCTTCTGCCGGGTCATGCGGCCGGAAGATATGGACAACTGGCCGTATTGGGCGACCCTTGGCCCCGAACCTCTGGACATGGACGCCGGACAACTGGCCGCCCGTCTGACCGCTGTTTTTCGCGGCCGGAACACGGCTGTGAAGGCGGTTCTGCTTGATCAAAAAACTGTCGCCGGAATAGGCAACATCTACGCCGACGAAAGCCTGTTTCAGGCTTCCATCCCGCCTGACGCCAGAGCGGGAGATGTTTCCAAAATTTCGGAACTGGCTGAAGCGTTGCAGTCCATATTGCGCAAATCCATTGCCGAGTGCGGCAGTTCCATACGCGATTACCGCGATGCTCTGGGCAATGCCGGAGCTTTTCAGAATAGTTTCGCCGTATATGGGCGCAAGGGGCAACTCTGCCTGCGTTGCGGCGCGCCCCTGCAAAACGCCAGAGTGGCCGGACGCGGCACAACCTTTTGCGGGCGCTGCCAGAAATAACCCGTAAATTCCCCGGAGAAGCGTATGAAAAAAGTATGTTCCGCACTGTGCCTGCTGTGCGCCTTTGCCCTGAACGCCAATGCCGAAAGCATCAACGCGGGGGGCAAGAACATCTCCTTCAAAATTCCGCAAGGCTACGTGCGCGGCACAGACGAAAAATACAGCATGTCCCGCGATCTTCTCGTCAAGGCGATGCCTTCCGGAATGACCGTACACGGCATATATGCGCCCGCGGACGTTCACAAAAAATTCATGAGCGATAAAGAAAACCTGCTGGAAAAATATCTGGTGGTCGTGAGCGACAGCAGGCGGATATCCGACAAAACTTTCAACGAAGTCAAAGCCGAAGTGGTGCAAAATTATGGAAAATTGGGCAGTGACCAAATGAGGGAACGGGTAAATGACTCCCTCAACCGTTTGACCGACGGCGGTGTGCAGATGGGAAATCTGCGTTCGCTGGGCGCTTTTGACCTGTCGGACGACCGGGTGTCGTTTTTGTTGATGGTGACCCAGACAGTGAATACCGCGGAACAGATCTCCTTTGAGCAGGCCATGATTTCCACAATGCTGCGCATTGATGACAGGCTGATTATGGTCAACCAGTATGCAGTCGTCACGGTGCCGGAAGAGGTGGAAACGTTCAGGGCGCAAGCGCCTGGTGTGATCGCGGAAATGGACTTTCCGACCGGAAAACGTCCCTTGAGGGGAGGCCTGATAGGCGCGATCGCGGTGCTCCTTGTTCTGGCGGCGATCTTTTTCCTGCGTCGAAAAAGAAAAGCGGGGCCGCCTGGCCCCGCCTAGAATATTTTCAAAATGAAATTATCCAATTTCATTTTGAATCATTTTTGGAAAAAACGCGGTTTTTCCAAAAATCCACGCCACAATGTGGCGCACTGCCCTCATGGGCAGTGAGAACATTTTCAAAAGCAAAATGCTCCAGGCAGTTATTTTGCCGCGTTAGTATTTGATCGTTATCACGGGCTTGATCATGTCCCGCGGCTTGTCCTTCATCAGCAGCAGGCCTTCCTCAACCTTTTCCAGCCCTTCAAACGGATGGGTCAGCATCAGGGAGGGGTCGATGCGGTTTGTCTGTATCAAGGTGACCAGTTTTTCCATGCGCAGGCGTCCGCCGGGCATCAGGCCGCCGTTGATTCTTTTGTGTCCCATGCCCACGCCCCACTCCACTCTGGGGATGCGCACGTACTCGCCCTCGCCCAGGTAGTTGATGTTGCCGATACATCCGCCCGGTTTGAGAATGGTCACAGCCTGCATCATGGTGTCCACATCGCCGCCGGCGATGACAACGCGGTCCACGCCTTTTTTGTTGGTCAGTTCCAGTATCTGGGTGACAATATCGCCCTCACGGTAGTTGACGATGTCGGTAGCTCCGTATTTTTTGGCCACGTCAATGCATATCTGGCGGGAGCCGACGGCGAATATGCGTGAAGCGCCGCGTATGGCCGCAAAGGCCACCGCCATCAATCCCACCGGACCGATGCCGATAACGGCGACATTGTCGCCAAACTGCACGTCGGCCAGTTCAACACCGTGCGCGCCCGTGGGCATCATGTCGCTGAGCATGGAGGCGGTGGCGGGGTCAATGCCTTTGGGCAGCAGGGCCATGTTGCCGTCCGCGTCGTTGACGTGAAAAAATTCACCGAACACGCCGTCCTTGGTGTTGGAAAATTTCCAGCCGCCCAATATCCCGTGGGAGTGCATGGAAAACCCGGCCTGAGCCTCCAGGGAATTCCAGTCCGGGGTGATGGCGGGGATGATGACCTTGTCCCCGCGCTTGAAATCTTTGACAAGCGAGCCGACTTCCACCACTTCCCCCACGCCTTCGTGTCCGAGGATCAGGTCATGGCGCTCGCCCACAGCGCCTTCCCAGACGGTGTGCACGTCAGAGGTGCAGGGCGCGAGGGCGATGGGGCGCACGATGGCGTCAAGAGGGCCGCACTGGGGGCGGTCTTTTTCAATCCAGCCAATTTTTCCGATTCCGAGCATGGCAAGACCTTTCATAATAATGCCTCCTGAAGGGTTTACTGATTATAAAGTTGCAGAATTAAAAAATTATAGATCAACTGTACACTAGTGAATTAATATGTGCATGTCAAAATATTTCGACGCTTATTTGAGAGTGTTTTCAGTCATGCCTTCACGATCCTGTTCGCCGGCCCGCAACGTTTCAAGCCAGACCGCGTACCCCGCAGGCAGAAGATGAATGCCGTCGCTGTCAAATCTTTCCGCCAGATCACCGTCTTCGTCGCACAGCGCACGATACAGATCAATATAGACAAGCCCCCGCGAGCGCGCCTCTTTTTCCAGCAGGGCGTTCAGCGCCCGCACGGAACTGTTGACGGATTTTCCGTACCCGCCGAAACTGCCGGATACGGGCAGGCACGAGCAGATATGGAGCCTGACGCCAGGCGGAGATTTGCGCAGCAGCGTGTCCCAGATTTTTTTGTGGTTGGAAAGGATCGCCAGTATCCGCCTGTCCGGATTTTCAGACCCGCCGCGCCGGGCGTAAAACAGCCCCAGATCGTTGATGCCGGCTTGCAGAAAAATCGCATCGGGCTTTTTGGCGACAACTTCTTCCAGCCGGGCAAGCACATCGCCGGTGGTGTCGCCGTTTACGCCGAGATTGTAAACCGTGTATTCAGGCAGCGCCTTTGCCCAGTCAAACCTGTGCGTCAGGCTGTCGCCAAGCATCACTACCGTCCGTCCGTCTCCGGCATGGGCCGAAGTGGCCAGAATCAGAGTCAGGCAGAAAACGGAAAGGAGCGTTTTCATCGCAGATCCTATTCGGATTTCACCCGCGTGAGATAGTACACGCGCGGCACCATATACATAAGGCTCAACTGTCCGCGCGCGGGCGCGTAGCTTGTGGCCACCAGCACCGTGCCCAAGTTCCAGAGGCGGGAATCATCCCCTTCGGAAGCCGAGGCCGGCCCGAACCGCTCTTCCATCATCCGCTCTATGCGTTCGGCCGTGCGCTTGTCCGGCGCCGCGTAGTCTATTTCCACAAAGCCCAGGGGCGCCGGATTGCCGGGGCCGTAGCAGGCCGCCATCTGCCCCGCGCCCGGCGCAAGACGCTGCACGTCGTAAAGATCGCAGATAAAGTTGTCCTCTTCGCGCTTTGCCGGCGCGCCGATTTTTTTGAGCGTCGCGCGCATGGACATTCTGTCCGCGTTGTCGAGCTTCTGCCCGAAAAGCAGGGCCTGCGGACGCGCGGAACCTTCGGCGGTCATTTCCTCCAGTTCCGTTATGGACTGGAGATCGCCGTTCATGGCGGCGGCATACAGCAGCATTGTGGCGCGGCCGACATTTTTCTCCACCCCTTTGCCCAGATGATAAAAATGCCCGAGCCTGGAAAGGGCCTCTGTCTGCTGCTGGGCGGCGGCCCTGCTGTACCACGCCGCCGCCGTGACATCGCTTTGCCCGACGCCCCGTCCGCGCTCATACAGCAAACCCAGATTGTACTGGGCCTCCGCCTGCCCCTTGCGCGCCGCTTCGTCAAACCAGCGCACCGCTTCTTCAAGATTTACGGGAACGCCCCTGCCCTGCTCCAGCATGCGGGCGTAGTTGCTCATGCCGGAAAGATGCCCGGCCCGGGCCGAGTTCTCAAACCAGTGGAGCGCGCGCCCTACGTCCGGCTCCACGCCCTTGCCCTGTTCGTAAAGCACGCCCAGATTGTTCATAGCCTGAGCGTCGCCCTCCGCGGCAAGCTTGTTCCATATTTCCGCCGCCTTAAAAAAATCGCCCGCAGCGTATGCCCTGGCGGCGTCGTCTGCGGGGCCTTCCGGCAGGGGCGTCGCCTGAGCGGTCGGGGCCGGGGCGCTTTTTTTTGCGGCGGCGCTCTTTGCCGCCAAAGCGGCGTCCGGCCCGGCAAACACCAGGGCAAGGATAAACGCGGCCACAAAACGCAAAGGTGCTTTGGGCCGGAAACTCGCTGAACTGCAATGCGACACTGGAGTATCCCGCAATTTCATGGCTGCCGTTTGGGGCAGTTCCATTGCATGAAGTCCACTTCCGGAAGTTCCGTCAGATCTTTATTGGGCACAAGAACATGCCCCTTCCAGTTTCTGATGGTCGCGTCAAGACGCTCCATGTTCACATAGGAAAGCAGAACTGGGCGGCGATCGGCCATATCGCGCAAAATTCTGGCGTAAACCACCTCGCCGCCGTGAAAACCGTCGACAAACTCGCAGTCGTCAGCGCCGAAAGCCCGCATGTCCGTATAGTCCAGCACGTCAATGCCGCGCGCATGCAGGGCCTCAAGCAGGGCAAACTGGTGGGGGTAAGAGGCTTCGTTCTGGTGCATGGCGGTCTGTACACGGTTTGACAGCGAAGTGATGAAGACAAAGGTCGCTATGCCCCGCGCTCTCAAACGGCAATAAATTTCGGCGAAGGCGTCCAGGTGTTCCGCGCTGGGACCCTGCTGTCCCGGTTTTGCCCAGTAAAAGGCCTTGATGCCGTATTTCACCTGGGTGAGGGTGTCTTCAAAGCGGTAATCAAAGGGGCGACGGCGGCCTGTGGCCTCGGCCGTGTAATACCACGAGCCGTCCGGGCCGAATCCGTCGTCCGTCTGCTGGGCCATGATGCCGTATCGCCCGGAACGGAAGCCGCCTGTGAGGGGTGCGGCAAGCTCCCGCAGGGTAATTTTGCCGTCCAGCAGCCACGACCAGGGTTTTTTGAGGCTTTCAAAACTGTAATTGTACGAGCCGCTGGTGGCGGGTTCTTCATTAAAAGGTTTCGGCTCCCACTGCGGCATGAACCACCAGAAATCCAGCCCCAGAATGATGGCCTTGGGCCTGTGAACGGCCAGCATGCCCTCCAGGGTGGAGCGCAGAACGGCCAGATTGCCGGCAGTGCCTCCCACATTTATGAAGGGCGCGCGAAAATACGCGCCGCGAAACTGCATGACCCGCGAGGACCCCACAACAGCGATTTCCGGCTTTGTGGCCTCGTAAAGACGCAGTTTGTAATCAACAAAATCTTGGGATACGCCCGAACCCAGCAGAGCGAATTCTCCCTTTGCCTGGGCGGCGACCGCCCTCTCCACGGCCACATCGCCGCTTTTATACAGCCACCACACGGTGTAGGGCAGCACCAGGATCAGGCTGACCAGGGCGAGAGCGGCAAGTATCTTGAAATAACGTCCGAGATAGGCGGCATTTGACAGGGGCTGCAACATAGTACGTTACCGTTGGCTAGAACTGAAAGTACAAAAAGGTTGACTTGCGCGAAACCAGTATCAGGGTGACGAAGGTCAGCACGGCAAGCCCCGCCGCCCACAGGCCGGACGCGCTCCATTGCAGGCGCGTCCGCGCGTCCGCAGAACCGCTTTTCAGTATTTCCCGGGTGTTGGGCAGCAGCCAGACAATGGCCGAGCATATAAGCAGCAGGGCGAAAGGCTGCCAGCCCTGAAAGTAGTTGTTGGGCAGCAGCCCGGCTTCCGACGGGAAGGGAGCGGCGCTTCCGGCGGCCATGGTTGAATACATGCGCGCGGCCCCGGTGAAGGTTGCCGCGCGAAAGACCACCCAGCAGGCGTTGACGCAGAGAAAGGTGAAAATGATGAAGGCAAGGCGGCAGGGCAGGGTCTTCAGCACCCGCTCCAGGGATTTGCCCTTGATCGCGGCGCGGAAGTAGTGGTTCACGGCAAGCATCACGCCATGCAGCGCGCCCCAGATGGCAAAGGTCCAACCGGCCCCGTGCCAGACGCCGCCGATGAACATGGTGAGAAACAGGTTGCGGTACTGAGTGAGCTTTCCGGCCCTGTTGCCGCCGAGGGGAATATACAGATAATCGCGCAGCCACGAGCCGAGCGTGATGTGCCAGCGCCTCCAGAAATCCACAATACCCGTGGATTTATAGGGAGAATCAAAATTTTCCGGCAGGCGCAGGCCGATCATCAACCCCAGGCCCAGAGCCATGTCCGTATATCCTGAAAAGTCAAAATACAACTGAAACGTGTAGCAGAAGGATCCGAGCCAGGCTTCCAGCCCGCTCAGGGGGAAGCCCTTTTCGGCGGCGTTGAAGACCGAATTGGCGTACACGGCGATGCTGTCGGCCAGCAGGACTTTTTTGGCCAATCCCAGGCTGAACAGGCTTAAACCGCGCGCAAGCCCCTCCGAAGTGGAGGTGGAAAAGTTGTCGAACTGGTCTTTCATCTGCTCGTAACGCACTATCGGCCCGGAAATGACGTAGGGAAAGCAGGAGGAAAAAAGCGCGTGGCGGGCAATGCCCTCCGGCGTGACGCGGCGCTGGTACACGGCCGAAAGCCAGGCGATCTGGATGAAGGTGTAAAAGGAAATGCCCAGCGGCAGACCGGGCGTCGCGAATTCCCAGTTCGCGGAGAAAAGCAGGGCGAGATTCTGGGCCAGAAAACCCGAATATTTAAACCAGACAAGGGGCAGTAAATTCAAAATCATGGCGAGAACAAACATTTTTTTGCGCCCGATGCGGTGCTTTTGGGCAAAAACGTTGTCCGGCGCGGCGAAGGCCATGCCGAAAGCGTAGTTCATGGCAATGACGGCCGCCAGCAACAGGGTGAAGGCCGCCCCCCACAAGGCATAAAACACCGCTGAAAAAAGCAGCAATACCGCTGACAGCCTTGAGGCCGCCCCGGATCCGCCTGACCCGCCGGACATGAATCGCCAGGTCAATAACAGCAGGGGCAGAAAGCAGAAAAGAAAAGGATAAGAATTAAACAGCATGGCAAACTCCCGATGCGAACCTCAGGGCGACGCGAAATACGCGCGCTATACGCGACATCAGGCGCAACCGGCGCGTCCGAGGCAATCGGGGCGTCAGTCGTTGCCGGGAAATACCTGACTTCGCCCCTTCTTATGGATTGAGCGCAGCCCGCAGTTTGCGCGACAGCCTGAACACTATCACCTTGCGCGGCGGCAACATGATGGCGGCATTGGTCTGCGGGTTACGTCCCTTGCGGGAAGCCTTGTCATAACACTCAAATTTTCCGAAACCGCTGATCAGCAGGGCGTTGTCTTTTTTGATGGCGGCCTTCATGATTTCCAGAAGTTTTTCCACCACATTCTTCACGTCCGACCGGTTTTTGTCGGTTGCCTCGTAAATGGCTTCAACGATATCAGCCTTGGTCAGTGTCGTTTTCATATACGGATCCTCTCCAGCGTTATAAAATAAACCCGCAACGCCCCGCCTGCTCCACAGGCCATGCTTCACAAGTGGGTCGATTGCCTATACTATAGGCAAGCATCAGGCAACGCAAGATATTTTTTAAGGATTTTCATGTCGTTTCCATTTTTCGCAGGCCGCGCTTCCGGGCGGACGGCGTCCGCCCGGCGCAATACTGCCGTCATTCCCGTATTTTTGCCCTTTTTCGGCTGTAAGCACCGCTGTATATTCTGCGCCCAGCACGCCCAGACGGGACAGGGAGATGTCCCCCTGACGGACATTCTGGACGCCGCCGACAGGCGGCTCGCCCACCGGGCCGAGGCCGGGCTGCCCCCGCCGGAGCTTGCTTTTTACGGCGGTACCTTTACGGCCATGCCCCTGCGGGAGCAGACCGCCTGTCTTGAGTTTGCCGCCCGCGCGCTGGGGCAAAAGCGCATACGCGCCTTTCGCTGTTCCACCAGGCCCGATGCCGTGGATGCCGCCGCCTTGAGCCGCCTGCGCGACGCCGGCTGCGCGACGGTGGAGCTTGGCGTGCAGAGTTTTTCGGATTTCGCCCTTGGGGCAAGCGAACGCGGCTATGACTCGGATGTGGCGGCAGCCGCCTGCGCCCGCGTCATAGCCGCCGGTTTCGCGCTTGGCGTGCAGCTTTTGCCGGGCATGCCCGGCGTAAGTACCACGGTGTTTCTGGAAGATGTGCGCAGCGCCTTGCGCGCGGGAGCGGACATGCTGCGCTTTTACCCCTGTCTGGTGCTTTCCGGCACGAAGCTTGCCGGACTATGGCGCGCGAAGACCTTTCAGCCTTGGGATATCGACGCCTGCATAGTCGCCCTGGCCGAGGGCTGGCTGCTGGCCGGGGAGGCCGGGGTGCCCGTTATCCGCATGGGGCTCGCCCAGGAGCCGGCCCTCGCCGGGGCGGTTCTGGCCGGCCCTGCCCACCCGGCGCTGGGAGCGCGCGTCATGGGGCGGGCGCTGCTGCTGCATGTTGCCTGCTGCGCAAAAAATCAACCCCTTGCCGGAGTGGACTTGCCGCGCGCCTGCCAGGGGTATTTTTGGGGGCACAAGGGCGAACTGCGCCGGGAATGGGCCGCGCTCGGCGTCACGCCCGAAACTGTATACTTCACGAATGAAGACGTTTTTCGTCTTCATTCGCGGTAACCTACTTCATTTTGGCCGTCCACTCGTCATAAAACCTGCACAGCGAGTCCATGTCGTTCACGTTCTGCTGAATGGCGGGCAGGTCTTTCTGCATGGCCGTCATGGCGTCCTGATACTTCTGCGGATTCTTCTGCGCCGCTTCCATTGTCGCCTGCTGAAAGGCCGCGGCCTTGGCCTGGGCTTCTTCGGCCGTGCAGGCCGCGTCTGCGCAGGTGGCCGCGCCGAGCAGCAGTATTCCACAAAATAACGATTCTTTGAGCATGGCGATCCCCCCAAGTGATTTTTTGCGGTTATAGGCTTTCGATGCTCTGATGGCAAGGGGGGGTGACAAATAATTTGTCTATTGACGGATGCGGTCTTCTTTTTTATATGTTACCGGACGAATTTCGCTGTGGCTTGACAGTTGTGGATTCACGCCCGTTGGGGGAATCCCTCCCGCTAGGGAATTTTAAACGAGCATTGCCCCGATGACCGTTGAAACATCACTGTTGCAATCGTTGCGCGTACTTCTGCCGCTGGTTCCGCCCAAGGAAAAGCGGCGCTTCGTCTGTCTGCTGCTGCTGGCCGTGTCGGCGGCCTTTGTGGAACTTGTCCTCACCGGCCTTGTGGCTCTGCTGGCGGCGGTGTTCGGTTCGCCCGAGGCCGTGCTGCGCCACCCGGTCATGCTGCGCCTGCGCGAACACGATATTTTCGCCTTTGCCCAGGATCCGCGCTTGCTGGCTCTGGCCATGCTGGGCGCCATTGTGCTGACCATCGCCTTTAAAAACACCCTCGCCATTGCGCAGCAGTGGCACGCCGCCACTTTTTCCGAAACCGTGAGCGCGGCGGCGCGCAGCCATATCTTTCGCTTTTACCAGCGCGCCCCCTTTGTCTGGCTGACGCACACCGGCGTGGCGGATCTGGGCTTCGGCCTGAACGCCGCCGTGCAGCTTGCCCCATGTCTGACCATTGCCCTGCAGATTTTTACCGGCCTTGTCACCCTTGTCACCCTGTTTATCGGTCTGGTCAGTGTATCCCCTTTGTCCTCCCTGCTCTTTTTTATCGTGATCGGCCTGGGCGGCTACGGCATTGTGCGGTTCAGCCGTGCCCTGCTGGACCGCTGCGCCGCCGCTGTGTATGCGCAGGACTACACCACAAACAAAATTGTCCATCTTGGGTTGCACGGTTTAAAAGAAATTCGCCTATACAGGCGGGAGAACAGCCTGTTCTCCGCCCTTACGGCCCAACTGGCGGCGAGCGTACGCAAAAAACGCGTCATGCAGACGGTGGCCAGACTGCCGGTGTGCGGCCTGGAACTGCTGGGCTTTTGCACCCTGATAGCGGTGATGCTGGTGCTGATTTTTGTTCAGGACGCGGGCATGGCCCGCATTTCCGGCACCATGGGTTTTATGGCCGCGGCCGCCTGGCGCGCCCTGCCCGTGGCCAACCGCCTAGTGGACGCCGTGGCGAATGTCCGCGGCGCCCTGCCCTATCTGCGCAAAGCGGCGGAACTGATCCGGATGGAGCAAGCCCTGGCCGGGGAACTGCTGCCCCTGTCAACCCTGCCCGCCGCCCCTGCCGATGAGACCCCACTGGCCTTTAACGAGCATATTGCTCTGGAGGGCGTGACTTTCCGCTATCCCCGGGCAACGGCGGCCCTTGAGGCCGTGTCCTTGCGCATCAGCGCGGGGAGCATGGTGGGGATAGTGGGCCTTTCCGGCGCGGGCAAAAGCACGCTGGTCAACATCCTCACCGGCCTGCTGCCGCCGGAATCCGGCCGCATGCTGGTGGACGGCATCGCCCTTGGCCGGGAAAATTCCTCCGCCTGGCTGGGCAAAATCGGCTATGTGGCCCAGGCGCCCTATATACTGGACGCCACCCTGGCGGAAAACGTGGCCCTATCCCGCTGGGGTGAGGCTCTTGACCGGGAGCGTGTGTTGGAATGCTGCCGCATGGCGGCCCTGGATTTTGTGGCGGATCTGGAAAAGGGCATTGACACGGTTCTGGGCGACCGGGGCACGCGCCTTTCCGGCGGACAGGCCCAGCGCGTGGCCATTGCCCGCGCCCTGTACAGCGAGCCGGAGCTGATTATCTTTGACGAGGCAACAAGCTCCCTTGACATGAAGAACGAAAAAGCCATCCATGACACCATCCTCTCTTTGCGCAACAAGGTTACTCTGGTTGTCATCGCCCACCGTTTGACAACAGTGCAGGGCTGCGACGCCCTGATCTGGCTGGAGAACAGCCACGTGCGCCGGCAGGGCGCGGTGGCGGACGTGCTGCCGGAGTATGAGGCCACGCTGCGGGATGCCTCACGCTTGGCCGAGCCCCTGTGAGCAGCTATATTATGTCAACAGGCTGTAATTCCATGATAAATAAATTTGAATACCTTGCTTTGGAAAAACAAAAATGGCAGATACGTGTTCGTCATGCCCTGATTACAATATTTTCAACGCGATTGCCGCGCACGCCTCGGCGTCCGCCAGGGCATGATGATGATGTTCCAGATCAAAGCCTATATGGGCCGAAACAGTATGCAGGCGGTGGTCGGGCAGCGTAGGAAACGCCCTTCTGGCCGCGCGGCAGGTGCATTGAAACGCGTACTCTGGATATTCCATCTCGTACAACGCATGCGCCGCCATGAGGCAGCCTTGGTCAAAAGAGCTGTTGTGGGCCACCAACGGCAAATTCCCCAGCTTGGGCCGAATTTCCGCCCAGACATGCGGAAAATCTTTTTCCCCACGCGTGTCGTCAAAGACCAGCCCATGAATTTTTGTCGTCCAGAAGCAATAAAAATTGGGGCTCGGCCGTATCAGACGATAGATTTTCTCGACAATCTTCCCTTGACTGACAATGACAACTCCAACACTGCACACGCTGGAGCGGTGCTGGTTCGCTGTTTCAAAATCAATCGCCGCAAAATCTTCCAGCATACGAATTCCGTGTTTTTGCCTTGTTTTATGGAATCAAAACAGACTTCAGACAAACTATTGCGGGTTTGAGTATAGCAAAAACACGGAATTCATGGAAGTGTACATGCCATTCACCTTGACTACTCTTTGTGAGTGTATTAACAAAAAAAAGTTGCTATATCTTCCCTCACTCCATTGGCGTGAAAGCGGGCAAATAGGGCCATTGTCAGATCTACCATGTGTAATGACTTGGAAACCACGATAGATTTGCGCTTAAACCGGGCGAACCAATGTCACTGACGGCAGTTGTTGCGTTCAATACCAACCTTCCCGCTCTTTCCTGTAAATTCGTCGCCAAAAAAATATTCCGAGATGCGTGATGAGCGAACTGCGCAATATCCTTCCCGACATCACCCGTTTTTGCACCATTATCTCCACAGTGACCGGCGTGGATATCGAGATTGTGGACACTGCCATGAAACGGGTGGCCGGCACCGGCATTTACGCAAGCCATGTGGGTGAAAGTCTGCAACAGGCCGGCAATATTTATCGGCACGCGCTCCATACCGGCTCTACGGTTTACGTGGATAACCCGCGCGAGAACGCGTTGTGCCTCAACTGCCCTCAGCGGGATGACTGCCGGGAATTTTTGACCTTGTGCACACCCGTCACATTGAACAACCGCACTATGGGCGTCATTGGGCTTATCTGTTTCAACGAAAAAGACAAACAGCGGGTACTTGGTCAAAAAGATATCTTCATTGAGTTTGTACAGCAGATCGCCGGCATCATCGGCATCAGCCTTGCCAACGACCAGCGCTCACGAAAAGTCAATCAGATGCTGGATCTTCTGTTGCAGGTGACGGACAGGAACACCCACGGCATCCTCATGATCAGCAAAAAGGGGAAGATTTCTTACAGCAACGAGATGGCCAGAAGCGAATTCTCCCTGACGGAACAAAGTCTCGACGCTGACGTTGACATATGCGACACCGGCAACACCGTGGCGGATATGAAAGAATATGAAGTTCGGGTGGAGGGACGCCGGCAGTACTGCTTTGGCCGGCACATTCCTCTGGATTCGCAGGACGACGATTTTACCGCCGTGCTTCTGATTGACCCCTTGCCCCGCCTTACCTGCATGCTGTCGCAATTTGGCGCGTCAGCGGAGAATGCGGACGCACTGCAGGACATTGTCGGGGAAAGCCGTGCCATAAAGAACATTAAAAACCGTGTCCTGCGGATTGCAAAGACATCCTCAACCGTGCTCATCACCGGGGAAAGCGGCACGGGCAAAGAAATGTTCGCCCGCGCCATCCATGCGAACAGCGACAGAAAGGGCAAGCCGTTCATCGCCATCAACTGCGGCGCCATTCCCGACACGCTGCTCGAAAGCGAATTTTTCGGCTATGTCAGCGGCGCGTTCACCGGCGCTCACCGGTCCGGGAGGATAGGGAAATTTGAATTGGCCGACAACGGGGTTTTGTTTCTGGATGAAATCGGCGCCATGCCCCTGTATCTGCAGGTCAAGCTGCTACGTGTCCTGCAGGAAAGAAGCTTTACCCGACTGGGTTCCAACAGGCAGATCAGCGTGGACGTGCGCATTATTGCGGCCACCAATGAAAATCTGAACAGCCTTATCGAACAGAAAACATTCCGCGACGATCTCTACTACAGACTGAACGTCATTCCTCTGGAACTGCCGCCGCTCCGGCGTCACAAGGAAGATATCCCCATGCTGGCGGAATACTTTCTTGATCGCTACTGCAGGCGCTTCGCCAGGCCGCCGGTTCGGCTTTCGCCCCCCATGCTGACCATGTTGCAGGCCTATTCCTGGCCGGGGAACATCCGGGAATTTGAAAACTGCATCGAATATATGGTGAACATGCATGAAGGCGGCGCGTTGTCGCCGTCGCAACTGCCGGCGAAAATCCATGACGCCTATGTGAAAAGCGCTGTGGGGACAAACGGCCCCACAGCATTGCCGCCGAACCACGCGCCCGCGCCGCGGGAGGTTCCCCGACCCGCCGGCAAGCCGGTTATCCCTTTGGAGGAAATGGAAAAAGACGCCGTTCGGAACGCGCTCGCCCTGTTCGGCGCCGACGCTGAAGGTAAAAAAATGGCCGCCCGTGCGCTGGGCATAGGCATTTCGACCTTGTACCGGAAGATACGGGAACTTTAGGAAACGCTGAATAATTCAGTCCCACGGGGCTGATTTTCCCCAGAGGCATCAATTTTTGAAAATTTCCCCCGGTTTTTACTGGAATTTCAGCATTTTTACCCTCATTTTCGCCCTTTTTCCGGAAAAATGGCGCACCTATCCTCAGGCAGGTCGTAATGACCTGCCGGCTCGTGCGCACATCAGCAGGTTCGTGCTGGTAAACAGCGTGTACAGCCGATGGGTGTTTTTGGACAATCCCCGGTAAACTGTTTTGGCAAAACA
>JAISZT010000005.1 GCA_031284485.1 Desulfovibrio sp. | reverse complement strand
TTTTAAGCGCGGATAAAGAATACGATTTCTCAAGCACAAGCGGCTCCCGGAATTTCCGAGAGCCGCTTGTGCTATCCCCAATGAGAAGGCCGTGCCTCGCGCTACAACTCGTCCAGCGGTATATGCCGACCAGAAAAATTTCCTCCCACTGAATGTTGTTCTTTCCAATCCAAATAGGTTTTTTACATCCATCAGAAATAATGGTTATTTTTAGGGGTAAAATTATATTATTCATTAAATATCTATTTGTATTTTATTATTTTTAGCTAAATAAATACTTTTACATGAATACTTTATCCTGAATAATCACCTAGTTGTGACTTCGCCCATATTGATGGCAAGGGGGCTAAAACCCCTGCCGTCTTTGCAGACGATCCCGCGCGATAATGGCGATAATATTCATGCCGAGAACGAGGCCCAGCAACACAAGGGCCGTACCGTATTGCAGGGACAGTGTTTTTTCTATCTCCGTGCCGGACGTGGCAAGGACATAAACATGGTTCGGCAGGGCCATGACCGGGCTGAAAATTGAGTCCACGCTTTTTTTGCTGAAAAATACCGTTGCGGTGAACATGATGGCCGCTGTTTCGCCGGAGGCCCGCGAAAGCCCCAGAATAGCCCCTGTTAGCATACCCGGCAGCGCCGCAGGCAGCACCACGCGCGCGACAGTCTGACTTTGCGTGGCCCCCAAAGCGAATGAGGACTCCCGCAAAACCCCCGGCACCTGTCTTAAAGCTTCTTCCGCCGTGCTGATAATTACCGGCAAAGTCAGCACCGCCAAGGTCAGAACGCCGGACAGCAGTGAAATGCCGAAACCGCAACTTATGACAAAAAAGCTCATGCCGAAAAGGCCGAACACAATGGACGGCACCCCGGCCAGATTGTTCACGCCAAGGCGTATGTAGCGGGCAAAGGCGGAATGCCCCGCATATTCATGCAGATAGACCGCTGACGCTACTCCAAGGGGAAAGGACACGCCGAGCGCTCCCAGAGAAAGGAAGAACGTGCCGATGATACAGGGGAGAATGCCTCCTTCGGTCATGGAGTTGCGCGGCGGTTCCGTCAAAAATTCCCAGGACAAGGCGGGCAGTCCGTTCCAGACAAGAAAAAAACACACACTGAGCAAGGCCGCAATATTTATAAAGGCCGCAAACTTGAACACCGAGAACATGAAGCCTTGCCGGGCCGCGCGCCGCGCAGTGGATTTGTTTTGCATGCTAAACGCCTTTAATCCAAAGCCTGACGGCTTTTTTCCGTAATACGTTGCGCAATGGTATTAAAAGCCAGGGTGAACACAAACAGCACCATGGCTGTGGCGAACAGCGCATGGTAATGTTCGCCTCTGAAGGGGGCTTCGGCCATTTCGGCGGCAATGGCCGCAGGTATGGGCCGGATGGGATCAAAGAGCGAAGTCGGCAGGATGCCGGCCCCGCCTGCCGCCATAAGCACCACCATCGTCTCGCCGATGCTGCGCGACATGCCCAGCATACAGGCTGTGCCTATGCCGGAAAAAGCCGCCGGAACAACGACCCTGACAGTGGTCTCCCATCGGCTTGCGCCAAGGGCCAGAGAGGCTTCCCGTAATGAGGCCGGAACGGCGTACAGGGAATCTTCAGCCACGGAACAGATGGTGGGCACACTCATAAAGGCCAGCATCACTCCGGCGTTGAAAAGGTTCAATCCGGTGTCGAGATCAAAATATTCCTGAAGAAACGGGGCCATGACGACCATGGCGAAAAACCCGACAACCACTGAAGGCAGCGCGGCCAACAGTTCGATGAAGGGCTTGCATATCCGCCGCACGGAGGATGGAGCTATTTCCGTAAGCCAGATCGCTGTCATCACGCCAAGAGGAATGGCTATGAGGGACGACACCAGAGTTATGGCCACAGAACCGACAATCAGAGGAAAAATGCCGAATTCGGGCGGTTCCGATGTGGGGCGCCAGTACATGCCGAAGAAAAAATCTTTGGCGGAAAGTTCGGCGAATATCGGCAGTCCTTCCATAAACACAAAGAGCATAATAAGCGCCAGGAAAAGCAGAGAGCATCCGGCAATGCCCGCCAGGATGCGGCGAATCCCTGTTTCCTTGCGGGCAAAGCCGATGTTCATCAAAATTTCCTTTATGGTCTGAACCCCTGCCTTCGCTTCAGTCGTAGTTGCAAAGCAACGGACGTATGAAGACAGCATAGATAGGGAGGAGGCAATCCACCCGGTTCCTATCCGCCGGGACGGAGTCAATCGGCGAATGGAGCCGGTTGTGGATCGAAACATCGTAAACTCCCAACTATTTTGGCAGAGGTATGAAGCCGGCTTCACTGACGGCTCTCTGCCCCTTTTGCGGATCAAGCAGATAGGTCACCAGTTTTTTGATCGCCCCGGCAGGCTCGCCGTTGGTGAAAATGTACAGTTCACGGGCAATAGGCCACTGTTTGGCCAAGGCCGTTGCGGGGGTTGCCTCCACTCCGTCCACATCAAGCTTTTTGAGGGAAGCGTTCAGATAGCCAAAGCCGATGTAGCCCAATGCCCGTCTGTTCTTGGAAACAGCCTGAACTACAGCTCCGTTGGATGCCTGCATAAGCGCCGAAGGCGCAACCTTTTCCTTTTTCATAATCATCTCCTCCCAGGTCTCATAGGTGCCGGAGGAGGTATCCCGCGAAATCACAACGATATTTTCATCCTTGCCGCCCACTTCTTTCCAGTTGGCGATTTTGCCCGCGTATATGGCGCGAAGCTGCTCGGAAGAAAGCGCCTTCACGGGATTTTCCGGGTGGACAACCGGCACAAGGGCATCCACCGCGACAGTGGTGCGTATCGGGGTTATCCCCTTGGCCTTGCCCTGATCCACCTCGGCGCTTTTTATATCGCGGGAGGACATGGCTATCTGACACAAGCCTTCATTCAGCGCCTTGATGCCGTTGCCTGAGCCGCTGCCGGAAATCGCCAGCATAATGCCCGGATTAACCGCCATAAAGGCTTCTCCGGCCTTTTGCATGACAGGAAGTACCGTGGTTGAGCCGGTGATGACAATCTCCTCCGCAGCCGATGCCACAGAAGCAAACGACGCCCCGGCGAACAGACACAGGGAAAGCAGGCATCCGGAAAGTACACGTTTCATACTGACACTCCTTACGTTATTGTTGAAAGCGGCGCATATATACGCCTGACGGCGTCCTTGCCGATGAAGCATGGTTATCACCCGGCGTTACGCACGTGTGACGGATTTGTGAAATCCACATGACGTTGTTGTCACACAATTGTAACCTTTACTTCATATTTTCGGCATCTAAGCTATGCACAGTGTCATGAAAACACCATTGTAACGGAGCACGCGCCGGGATATTCTCCGGAAAAAACTTTTGCGGGAAAAACAATGGCAATACAAACGGTACTGATAGTGGAAGATGAGCAGGACATACGCGACCTCCTGGCCTTTAACCTGAAGCGCGAAGGATTTGCCGTGTTCGAGGCCGGAGACGGCAATCTGGCTGTATCACTGGCAAGTGAAAAAAAACCGGACATCATCCTGCTGGACATCATGCTGCCGGGCATGGACGGCCTGAGCGTCAGCAAGGCCTTGCAGCGCGACCCCGGCACGGCGGCCATTCCCGTCATCATGCTCACGGCAAAGAGTGAGGAAGTGGATCGTATTGTAGGCCTGGAACTGGGCGCGGCGGATTATGTGGTCAAGCCTTTCAGCGTACGGGAAGTTGTACTGCGCATCCGGGCCGTGCTGCGGCGCAACAGAATCCCGGCGGAGGCCGTAGCCCTGCGTTGCGGCCCTGTCGTCCTGGATGCGGCCGTGCATGAAATACGGGTAAACGGCGCGCCGGTGGAACTCACCATTACGGAATTCCGTCTTCTGGAGGATTTGTTGCGCCATAAAGGCAAAGCGCGCAGCCGGGAGCAGCTTCTGGATACTGTTTGGGGTTACAGCTTTGAGGGATACGCCAGGACTGTGGATACCCATGTGCGCCGCCTTCGCGCCAAATTGGGCGACGGAGCGGAAAACGTAGAAACAGTGCGCGGCATTGGCTACCGGGCAAAGGATGCCGTATGACAACCGGTCGGGGTTCGCTGCAGGCCAGATTGTTTTGGGCGTTTGCCCTGATTACGGCCATTGCGCTGGCATTACCCGCCTTTTTTTCCCGCGGCATTATGTATGAAGACCGCCTGAATTTGGCTGAAAAACAGGCTTTGGCGCAGGCGTCCTTTGCCGCAAGCATGCTGGAATCCAATCTTGCCGAAGGGCAGACGCAAAAACTTTTTTATGCCGCCAGGACGCTTTCTTTTCGCATGACGCTCACGGATGCTTCGGGCCGGGTTTTGCGCGATTCGCATATCGACGCAGAGCGTCTGCCAACCCTGGATAACCATGGCGACAGGCCGGAGATCGAAGCCGCCCAGGCCAAAGGAAGCGGCATCGCGCTCCGCCACAGCAACAGTCTTGGCATTGACGCCGTGTATGCGGCGGTTGCGTTACATGATGGCGGAACGTTGCGCGTTGCCGTGCCCCTGGCCGACATACGGCGCGGTTTTGAAACGGAACTGTCATCGCTCAGCCTCGTGATCGCGTGCGTAGCCGGAGTATGTCTGCTGCTTTCCGCGCTTATTGCCGGCTGGATACGCAAGGGCATGGACAACATGGCGGAAATGGTGGCGTCACTTGCACGCGACAAAAATCAACGCCGTCTGGATGAAGTGCCGGGCAAGGAATTTCTGCCTCTCGCCCATGCGGTCAATTATATGGCGGACAATATAGAAAGCTATGTGCGTGACATAAAAGACAGGCAAAGCCAGCTTGAAACCATTCTGGACAGCATGCACGAAGGCGTGCTGGTTCTGGGGGCAGGGGGCAACATACGGCGCTGGAACAACGCGCTGGCCGCCCTGTTCCCGTCTGTCGCCACGGCCACAGGAAGACCGCTCATTGAGGGGCTTCCGGTTCCGGCCTTGCAACGCCGCGTGGATGCTTTGCTTGATTACGGCAATAGCGCATTGGAGATTCCGGCACACAATGAGGCCATACACTTTGAATTGCCTGCCGGACGTTTTCTGGTGGCCCATATTTCCAGCCCTGTTGAACGCACTGACTCTCTGGGGGCGGTTATAGTGGTGTATGACGCCACGGAAATAATGCGTCTGGAGGCGGTGCGCAGAGATTTTGTTTCCAATGTGTCCCATGAACTGCGTACGCCCCTTACCGCCATTACAGGCTATGCCGAAACCCTGATGCTGTTGGAAGACCTGCCCGAAGAGTACCGGAATTTTGCCGGCGTCATTCATAAACACGCAAGCGCGCTCGCCAGGATTGTCAGCGATCTGCTGGCCCTTGCAAACATTGAGAACACACAGGAAAAAATCGCCCTGGTTCCCACAAAGGCCGAAAGCGTGATCGCCGACGCCCTGGCCGCCTGCCGGGAGCAGGCTGAAGCCAAAGGAATCCGGTTCATCATCACGGTGTCCGATGCGGGGACGGACATGGCGCCGGGCTTGCCCGTGCTTGCCAATGCGCCTCTGCTGGCGCAGGTATTCCGGAATCTGTTGGAAAACGCCTGCCGTTATTCGCCGGAAAATGGAGAAGTATCCATATCCGCACACCACGAGGGGGACAAGGTATTGTTCACTGTGGCCGACAGCGGCCCCGGCATCCCGCAAGACGCCCTGCCGCGCATTTTCGAGCGTTTTTATCAGGTGAAAAAAGAACGCAACAGCGGCACATCCGGTATAGGCCTCGCTCTGTGCAAACACATCATAGAACGTCACGGAGGGCGCATCTGGGCGCAAAGTCCCCATGCCGATAAATCGACTGCCATGCTGTTCACGCTGACCTCAGCCCACCCGGCCAAGGCGGAAGAATGATGCAAAACTGTAAACTACTCGCGCGGAGCGTGGATTTTTTTTACGGCGCACATCAGGCGCTGTACGATATCCATATGGAATTCCAGGAAAATCGCGTCACCGCGCTTATCGGGCCTTCCGGTTGCGGTAAAAGCACCTTTTTACGTTGCCTCAATCGCATGAACGATCTCATTCCCGGAGCACGAGTCCAGGGAGAAATCCTTCTGGACGGAAAAAATGTTAATGATCCAAAAACGGATGTCGTCTCCTTGCGCCGCGAGGTGGGCATGGTGTTTCAGAAACCCAACCCTTTTCCCAAAAGCATTTTTGAAAACGTGGCTTACGGCCTGCGTGTGAACGGCATGAAAAAAATTTCGGCCATACGTGACAAGGTGGAGGAATCTTTGCGTCGGGCCGCCATTTTTGACGAGGTCAAAGACCGTTTGCATTTTTCCGCGCTGGAGCTTTCCGGCGGGCAACAACAGCGGCTGTGCATCGCCCGCGCACTGGCCGTGGATCCGCAAATTCTGCTCATGGATGAACCGGCCAGCGCCCTTGACCCCATTGCCACGCAAAAAATCGAAGAAGGTATTCACGAACTGAAAAATCGCCTCACCATCATCATCGTCACGCACAATATGCAGCAAGCCGCACGTGTATCGGATCGCACCGCTTTTTTCTATATGGGTAAACTGGTTGAAGAAAATTCCACCGAAGCCATGTTCACGCGCCCCGAACTCAAACAAACGGAAGACTACATCACAGGCAGGTTCGGATGAACGACAAAGAAACTCAACTCCAGCACGGCATTACACGACTGCGTACCCGACTTCTGGTTATGTGCGCGACTGTGGGCATAGCTGTTGACGACGCCTGTTCCGCTCTGGCGACCGGCAATATGGGCCGGGCCGGTGCGGTGATTGATGGAGAAATGGCTGTAAACGCCCTGGAGACAGAAATAGATGAAATGGCTCTTACCCTTCTGGTGCGCCATCAGCCTGTAGCCCAGGACTTGCGTTTTATCGTGGCTGCCTTGCGCATGGTCATAGACCTTGAACGCATAGGGGATGAAGCGGTCAACATCGCCGAACGGGCTATCATTGTGCACGAACGGCTGCCGGAGCCCGTTTTGTCGGTGGTAAGTCCTTTAATGGCGGCGGCAAGCGGCGGCTACAAAAAATCCGTTGAAGCGCTCCGCTTGGGCGATGGCGCAAAAGCCCTGGATTTGTGCCGCAGCGACGACGAAAACACGCAAATAGAGGTGCAGGCTCTGCACCGCATCGTGGACTATTTTTGTCCGAACGGCGACAAAGCCCAAGGCAATCAGGCGTATATCGGCATGAACGGCATTTTGATCTGCCGCTCTTTGAACCGGATATGCCGCCGTTCCGCGAACATCGCCGAGCAGACATATTTTATTGCTGAAGGCGCAAATATAAAACATGTGCCAGCTCATCGGCCAGTTCAAGCTGACTCTCCCTGCTGACGGCCTCACCGTCCAGTTTGGCATTAAGAACCGTTTTAAGAATGCGCCCGAATATCGGCCCCTGCGCAAGGCCCATATTGTGCAGATCCATACCACCTATATCCGGTTTTTCCCGCCGCCACTGGGTAATATACCGTGACAGATTCTTCTGCAATCCGGAGTTTTCTGTAAACGCCATGAGATATAGTACGCACTCCAGAGATATCGGATACAGCATTTCACACAATAAACTGACTTTGGCCGCCCCGGCGTCATCCTGCCGCTGCCAGTTTTCCAATTTACTGTAGACGGCGCGGGTTTGTTCATGTTGTCTCAAAATTTCCTTTTTTTTCGTTTTCGGCAGCCCCAGACGGCTGTATCCGTAATTTGCCTCGGAATATGTCAAATTAACATTAAGTCCAAAGAAATAGAGCAACCAGGCCTGTGGAATTTCATCAAAATAGAGTAAGCGATACCAAGCAAGCATTTCCGTTATTCTGCGCAACAACAGTATTTTTTTTGGATTTAAGGCAAACTGTGGAGCAAGGGCTTGTAATACGCCAATCTCGTTAAGACGGGTAAAACAGACCAGGGGTTCGGCTTCATCACAGATATGTTTGTATTCATAAAAAAGACGCGAGGCTGAAAGACGATCCATCAGATTGAGGCCAAGGGCGTTTTTGATCAGCTTTTCCGTGCCTACGCCGATTTTAAATTTGTACCGTTGTTCAAAAAGTACGGCGCGCAAGCAACGGGTTGGATCTTCAACAAAACTTAAGGTGTTGAGTGCGCGAATGGTTTTATCCTTTATGTCTCGCTGTCCGCCAAAAAAATCAACCAGACGTCCGAAATAGGGGTTGTCCAGGCGCACTGCCAGAGCGTTGATAGAAAAATCGCGACGAAAAAGATCCATTTTGATGGATGAAAGTTCCACTGTCGGCAGGGCAGCCGGATATTCATAGTATTCAAGCCGCGCTGTCGCTACGTCAATGCGTGTTTCAGCACCGGCGGCATTACGAAAAATCACAACGGAAGTCAAAAATTTCTGATGCTCACGCACTCTCCCGTTCAGTTCCCCGGCCAAAGCTCTGGCCAGGGCAATACCGTTGCCTTCCACCACCAGATCAATATCCAGGTTGGGTTGATTCAGCAAAAGATCGCGAACAAATCCGCCCACCACATACACCGGCAATCTGAGCTTGTTGCCCAGGCTGCCGACCAGTTGCAGAATGGCGCGGGTCTCCTGGGGCAGACGATCCTGCATATATTTGCCGACATTCCGTTCTTTTCCGGTGCGGTTGGTTTGTCCCGGATCCCAGCCCGGCTCATTGGCGAAAACATTGATGAGATCTGTGCGCGTCACTACCCCGACAACATCGCCACCTTCAACTATCGGCGCCAGACGTTGGCGCGTCCCGACAATAACGGCCGTCAAATCCCTCAAGGTGGCTTCAGGCGAAAGGAGCAGAACATGACGCTGCATATATTCGTCAACCTCCGAATCGCCCAGCCCGTGCGCAATTGCGCGCGTGGCAATATGGGTATCCAGAAATCCCGCGCAGTTGCGTGTTCCTTTGTTGAAAATAATCAGTGTCTTGATGCCGTAATGCAACATCAACGCATCCGCGTCGCGGATAGCGGAGCCGGTTTCAATGCCGATAACCGGTGAAGACATATATTCCCGTGCCGTTTTGCCCGGATTGACCTGCTCATAAAGACACCGCAGTATGGCGTCACGCACCTCCTGCAAGGTCATGTTCCTGATGGATGCCGATGCCGCGTACGCATGTCCGCCGCCCCCGAGGCTCAGGCAAATATTCCCCACGTTCACGGCGCTATTACGGCTGCGCGCCACTACCTGGATGCGATCTCCCATAAGACCGATGGCAAAAAATACGGAAAATTTTTCCATTTCCATCATTTTTTGCGCCAGTCCGGCAAAATCTCCAAGATAGTGATCCATAGGGGCATCGGCCAGCACCACTTGCACATTGTTAAATGTATAGGTGCAGGCTGATTCAAGCAGACTGTTTAACGCATGAATATGCAGACTTGTAAGCTCGTGCGAAGCCATATCATTGATGCGGTTGACATCCATCCCCTGGCTGAGCAGCCATGAGGCTGCCTGGAAGTCTTCACCGGTTGTTGACGAATAGGTGAATGAACCGGTATCGCTGTAAATGCCAAGCCCCAGAAGCGTGGCTTCATCACTGTCGAGAAAAATCCCGGCATCCCGAAGTTTTTGAATAAGCAAACTTGTGACGGCGCCAACCTGGGCAACATGCAGCAGATCAATCGCTATATCATCCGGTGAATTCGGGTGGTGATCCCAGGCCTCAATGCGCACATCCGGTTTGTCGAGCAATTGCGCCACATGACGTACACGTCCCCGTTGACGGGTATCCACCAGGACAAGTCTGTCTATTTTTTCCCATGCGACATTGCTTGCCTCAATAAAGCAGTAATCAGATGCATTCAGATCAGTGTAAATTTTTTGCAAACCGCGTTCCTGGGTGCCGGGGAAAAAGAGCACACTATTTTCATATAAATGCCGCGCGGCCAGCATCGCCGCAAAAGCGTCAAAATCCGCATTGGCATGACAGGTGATCAAAACGTATTTTGCCCCGCTCATGCCCGACTCCGGGGATGAAACTGGTGATGTATGGAGCGTAGGCGCTCAGCTTGAACGTGTGTGTATATTTCTGTAGCGCTTATGTCGGCGTGCCCCAGCAGCGTCTGCACAACACGCAAATCCGCGCCGCCTTCCAGCAGATGCGTCGCAAAGGAGTGCCTGAATGTGTGTGGGGAAATACTGCGTCTGATGCCCGACAATAACGCGTATTTTTTCACTATTTTCCAGATATACTGCCGGGAAAGGCTGCGGCCTGCGCGATTGACAAAAAGTTGACTTCCGGCAGATCTGAACAGTGGCCGCCACAAACGCAGGTATGTATCCAGCAACTGCTGCATCAGCCCGTGCACCGGTGCCAGACGCTCCTTTGCCCCCTTGCCGAACACACGAATGACGCCTCGCTGCAAATCCAGATCGCCCGTGCTCAAACCGGAGAGTTCAGATACCCGCAACCCGGCGGCATATAACAATTCCAGCATGCACCTGTCACGATAGCCGCTTTTGTTGTCAAGAGCGGGCGCTGCCAGTAAATTTTGCATTTCCTCGCGGCTTAAAACTTCCGGAAGATATTGAGGCAGCTTGGGATTGTCATGCATGAGCGCAGGATTATTTTTTAGTATGTTTTCTTCCATGGCAAAAGTAAAAAAACCCCGCAAGGCGGAAAGTCGCCTTGCCAATGTGGATGGAGCGACATGATGAGCACGCAACCATGCCATGTACAAAAAAATTTCCTGATCGTCCGGCGCAGTGGCGTTTTCAGATGTCGTATCCGCATGCAATTCCGCACGAAAAGAAAAAAAATTTTCCATGTCCTGCGAGTAGGCTTCTACCGTGCGCGGCGAAAGACCGCGTTCCGCCAGCAAATGATCCCGCCAGGAGGGCAGCAGACCGGACAGGTGTGAATTCGCCGGCACAACAATATCGCTTGAGATGTTCATAGTTCTCTTGGTATCCTTTCACCATGCACAGCGCAACTCCCATTCGGGCATATGTCGGGCTTGGTTCCAACGCCGCCAACGCGGATGAAATGCTTGCGCGCGCGCAGCGTGGCATAAAACAACTTGATGATATCCGTCTTGGCGCAGTTTCACAAATCTATGCTACGCAACCTCAGGATTATACGGACCAACCCTGGTTTTTAAACCAGGTGGCGGAACTTCTGCCGGGCGCTTCCTGGCGACCTTTACAGTTGCTTGAGGCATTGCTTGCGCTTGAAAAAACGCTTGGCCGCGAACGCAGCCAGGATCCGGCCAAACGATACGGCCCGCGCGTTATTGACGCGGATCTTTTACTCTACGGCAAGGAACAATCACAAAATCCGAGATGCCTTTTGCCTCATCCACGCCTTACACTACGGGCATTCGTCCTGGTGCCTCTGCTTGATATCGCGCCGCAAATCCGCATCGGAGGCATCCCCGCGATTCGGTGGCTATCACGGCTTTCCTGTAAGGTGGAGGGAAACAAAATTTTCCAGTGACGCGCCCGCCCTGTTTTGCTAGAATCTCCCTGTCCGGCACTTTAGAGCGGTTTGACTTTGAAAAAGTCCAAGCGCTCTCGTTGCCCGCAAGGGCAACGCGCCGCGATTAGCGGCGTAGATTTTAGAAAAAACCGCGTTTTTTTCCAAAATGACCGTAATGAAATTGAACAATTTCATTACGAAAATGCTATAGTTACAAGGAGCAAAGGATATATGTGGAAATGGCTGATTCTTATTATCGTTGTCTATGTGGGCTATCGCCTCTTCGCCAATGACTTGCTCAGGAAAAAAAAGACAGACAAGGAAGAAAGCAAGGCGGAAATGGAGCGCAAGGTGGCGGCCGGTGAAATGGCCAAGGATCCTGAATGCGGCGTATATGTTGCTGTTGAGAGCAATATTTCTGTTCGCGACAGTGAAAAAACATACTATTTTTGCAGCTATGACTGCCGCGACAAATACTTGCGCCGTCTGGAAGAAAACGGCAGAGAACTGCCCCCGCGTGAATAGCATTTTGAAAATGTTCTAATTGACCGGAGCAGCAAGTCTGCCCGTAACATTGTCCTGAATCCACTTTGCGTCGATCCATTCCAAAGGCGTCACTTCAATGCCGCCCACCAGCATGCCGAAATGCAGATGGTCTCCAAATGCCAGCCCCGTACTGCCTGTCAGGGCAACAGCCTGTCCTTTTTCAACAATATCCCCTGCTTTAACCAGTTGCGAATGCAGGTGCGAATATAAAGACATAAGCCCAAGGCCGTGATCAATCACAATCATGTTACCGTAAATGCCCATTCCGCCGACATAGACAACACGGCCACTATTGGCGGCTGGCACTTCGGCATTGCGCACAGAGGCCAGGTCAAACCCCAGGTGAAACGATTCTCCCACCAGTTTGCCCTGATACGTAAAGAAGCGGTGGTCGGCAAAACCGGCCCGCGCCGCAGAGCGGGGCAACCGTTGGAAGGGGCCTTTCCAGAGCATGGCGGCCGCTGTATCCCTGCCAATTTCCCGCAGCTTGCGCACATCGTTCGCGCGCACCTGGTTGTTGATATGCAGATAGCACTCCAGCGGGTTGACCGCATCAGGAGCGAGGTTGCCCAACTTATGCTGCACAACACGCAGGAAATCGTCCGTCAATTCCAGGGAGTCGCTTTTAAAATTGCGTTCAAAAGACATAACGGTAAGCCGGCTTTTTGTCACATTTCCCGCCATATCTGTGGCGGTTATTTCCACCGCCGTTTTAAAATCCCTGGCGGTCATGGTATAGGGGAAAGGAAAAAAACAAAGATACGTCCCGTCTTGTTGCAAAAAACCCGGCACAAAATATCCGGCTACCAGCACGCCGCTTTCACTGACATCTTCATCTATGGCGTACCGGACAACCGCCGCCCCGCCTCTGCGCACATTCGGCGGCAGGGTTTTAACGGAAATACGCGGCGGCTGGGTATCCAGCCGCATGGGCAAGAGCACGGTGCGCGTGTTGCCTTGCCCGAAACCCGCCAATGAACCGTCAGTAGCGCGAATTTCCAAATCAAACGCTCCCTCGCGAAGATTGGCGTCTTTCAACGACACGTCAACTACACGATTTGGCAGATATTCGTCAAAATGACGTTTAAAAATAACATTAATCACATTGTTTTTTCGTATCCCCACAGAAAGCGCGCGTATACCGGACTCATCATTCATGGCTATATGCAATACCGTGAGAGGCGACACCCTGTCTGTGACAGGTGTAATCTGCAAAACCGGCCCATCCATATCCTTAAAAAAAGTATATCCACCCGCTACCAGCACCACAGTGAGCAACAAGGCCAATATCGTGGAAAATGCTGTGTTTTTGCGCATTTGTGTACCTCATAATATTTGTGAAAAATCTTTACATAAAATATAGTTTTTTTCAAGACATACTCTTTATTGAATACAAAGAATTCTTTTATAAGACTGTTGCGTGATGACGAAATTTTTGTTTTCCACTCATAGCAATGAGTGTTTTCGCATTGTTGGGTCTACCGAGAGGCAAAATTCTCCGTTTTTCCCACAAGCAAATTTCTAAAACGGCAGATGGTTGTGTGATCAGGAACAGACTCGGAAAGCGCTATTCCGGTGAAGCGCGAGAAAGAAAGGC
>JAISZT010000002.1 GCA_031284485.1 Desulfovibrio sp. | reverse complement strand
GCCTTTCTTTCTCGCGCTTCACCGGAATAGCGCTTTCCGAGTCTGTTCCTGATCACACAACCATCTGCCGTTTTAGAAATTTGCTTGTGGGAAAAACGGAGAATTTTGCCTCTCGGTAGGCCCAACAATGCGAAAACACTCATTGCTATGAGTGGAAAACAAAAATTCCGTCATCACGCAACAGTCTTTTAAAGGAGGTTATCTGCAATGATGGACTACAGGGAAAAAGCGCGAGAACGCGTCAAATGCTGTAAAGTCTGCCACGTGTGCAACGGCAAGGCCTGTGCGGGGCAGGTTCCCGGCATGGGGGGCATAGGAACGGGCATGTCCTTTCAAAATAACCTGACGGTTCTGGCGGCCTTGCGCATCATGCCGCGCTACCTGCACGGAATCAACACTCCCGACACCACAACCGAGCTCTGGGGACGCAAGCTGTCCCTGCCTGTCATGGCCGCCCCCATCGGCGATGTGATCAAAAACCTCGGCAGCGACATGCCTACAGACCGCTACACCGAACTGCTTGTCAAAGGGTGCCGCGATGCCGGCACATTCGCCAGTTTTGGCGACACCCCCCAAATAGAGGCGACTGCCAAAAAGTTTGCCGTACTCGGCGACAACGGCAACATGACCATCCCCTTTTTCAAACCATGGCCTCCCAATGATCTTGTTTCGCGCATGGACATGGCGGCTGAACACGGTTGCTGTATTTGCGGCCTTGACGTCGATGCCGCGGGTTTTCACGGCTTTACGGCAATTTCACCGAATTTCGGCGTCCGCACAGGCCAGGACATTGAAAAAACAGCGGATATGGCGCACAGGCGCGGCATGAAGTTCATCATCAAGGGCATCATGTCCCCTGTGGACGCGCTGGTCGCCGTGGACAGCGGCGTGGACTCCGTCCTTGTTTCCAATCACGGCGGGCGGGCCATTGACTGCACTCCCGGCACGGCCGAGGTGCTGCCCGCCATTGTCGACGCGGTTGGCGGCAAAACGCTGATCATGGTCGACGGCGGCGTTCGCACCGGCATTGACATCCTGCGCATGCTCGCTCTGGGAGCCGCGCTCGTGCTCATCTGCCGCCCGGTAGCCATCGCCGCGCACGGCGATGAAGAAAACGGCGTCAGACTCTATTTTGAGGATTTGCAACGGCAACTCGCCGCCGCCATGCGCCTTACAGGCTGCGCCACGGTGGATGCCATAAACCGCGCCGTTCTCTGCTGACAAAACCCTTGCCTCCGGCATGATGGCCGGGGGCAAGGGCACTATAACTTTTACCGAACCCTACTGAAACTGCACAAATTTTTTGAGCAGGGACAGCAAATCATAGCGCAACTCCTCATCCTGCAAGGCAAAATAAATATTTGCCGTGAGGAACTCCGCCCAATCACCCGCGTCAAAACGCATACCGGCCATACGCACGGCCATCATGCCGTGATCCGCCGCCATTTTCTGCATGGCGTCGGTAAGCTGGATTTCTCCTCCCTGACCGGGAGTAATATTTTCCAGATAGTCAAAAATATTTGGCGTCAACACATACCGGCCGACTATGGCAAGCCTGGAGGGCGCGTCTTCACGCTTCGGCTTTTCCACCATGCCGTTCACGCGGTACACGCCGGGGGATTTTTCCTCACCGTCAATGATGCCGTAGTTGCTGACCTTTTCCCAGGGAACTTCCATTACCCCGACAACCGGCAGGTTTTCGGACATGGCGACATTGATGACCTGACCGATGCCCGGCACACCGCCAAACATCAGGTCATCGCCCACCATGACGGCAAAGGGATCACCGCGCACCAGCTCACGCGCACTCAGTACGGCATGGCCAAGGCCCAACTGCTTTTTCTGGCGCACAGACATAATGTTGACCATTTCCGCCACCTTACGCACTTCCGCCAATTTCTCCAACTTGCCGGCCCGCTCCAGTACGCCTTCCAACTGGAGGTTATAGTCAAAATGATCCTCAATGACATTTTTATCCCTGTTGGTCACGAAGATCACGTCCCGGATATTCGCCTGCTGCGCCTCTTCCACCACATACTGGATGACAGGCTTATTATAAATGGGCAGCATTTCCTTGGGAATATTCTTTGTCGCCGGCAACGAACGCGTCCCCCAACCAGCCACAGGGATGATTACCTTGCGGATCTCTTTCATACGCGCCTCCGTTGTAATTATTTCAAGGTACAATTACCGCAGTTCCCGCGCGACAAGATCGGCAAGCTCATTGGCATACAGGCCAACCTTGTCCACATCCTCACCCTCAACCATGATCCTGCACAAAGCTTCGGTACCGGAATACCTCAAAAGAACTCTGCCCCGCCCCGCCAAGGCAGCCTCCACCTTGGCCACAGCCTCGCCAATAGCCGGAACTTCTTCCAGGGGCAACCGCTTTTCCACACGCACATTGACAAGTTTTTGCGGAAAAGGCTTTAACAATCCGGCCAACTCCGAGAGCGGTTTTTCTTTTTCACGTAGTATCCGCAAAATCTGAAGAGCCGCCAGCAGTCCGTCCCCCGTTGTGCTGTAACGGCGGAATATCAAATGCCCGGACTGCTCGCCCCCGAGCATGGCTTCCTCCCTGCGCATTGCCTCAACAACATATCGATCCCCCACATTGACGCGCAACAGCTTGCCGCCATGCTCACGCATGTAAATTTCCAGGGCCATGTTACTCATAACCGTGGCAACAAGCATATTCCCCGGCAACTCGTCACGCGCCATCATTGATTGCGCACAGAGCGCCATCAACTGGTCTCCGTCCAGAATGGAGCCACGCTCATCCACAACTATCAGACGGTCCGCATCTCCGTCCAGGGCCAAGCCGACATCAGCGCGCACCTCACGAACCTTGGCCGCCACTACCTCGGGACAAAGCGACCCGCAGTGGTCATTAATATTCATGCCGTTAGGATCTGTCCCCAGTCTGAAAACCTCGGCGCCAAGTTCTTCCAACGCCAGAGGGGCCACTTTGTAACTTGCGCCGTTGGCGCAATCCACAACGATACGCAGACCGGCAAGCGTAAGCTGCGGCGGAAAACAGCTCTTGGTATATACTATATAGCGTCCGCCCGCGTCCTCAATCTTGGTGGCCCGCCCGACGTGAGCCGTATCAGGGTAGGGCCATGCCATATCCTTGTTAAGCACCATTTCGGCAATTTCATTTTCTATCTGATCCGGCAGCTTATACCCTTCCGCATCAAAAAATTTAATGCCGTTGTCTGAAAAAGGATTGTGGGAGGCGGAAATCACCACGCCAAGGTCAGCTCTCATGCTGCGCGTCAAAAACGAAATGGCGGGCGTGGGCAAAGGCCCTGTCATGATCACATGCATACCGGCGGCGCACAATCCGGCTGTAAGGGCGGATTCAAACATATATCCGGAAAGCCGCGTGTCCTTGCCTATAACAACCTTATGCGGACGCGCCCCGCGCCCAAAGCGCACTCCTGCGGCCAGGCCCAGGCGCAACGCCACATCCACGGTCATCGGCGCGACATTTACAGCGCCACGCAGGCCATCCGTACCAAAAAAACGCTCCGTCACAGACGTCACCCTCACCTATTTTTTCTTACGGGTAATCGTAACTTCTCCCACAACCGGATTCAAGAGCGTCATGCCTTCAGGCAACCGAAAACGCAGCGGGGCATTCCCGCTTTGTCCCGGTTCCAGAGGCGGCGGCGTAGCGCTGACTTCCAGTTGACCAAGGTAGGCGCTGTTTTTTGACAAGGCTTCCGGAACTTCCATCTGTACCGTGAGATCAACGGGCGAAACACTGTACTCACGACTGTCGTCAGCAATCAGGACAACCTTGCAACGCCGCGCAACAACAGTGCGTCCACTGGTAATGGTGTATTCAACCTTTACAGAAGAAGGTATGGCCGTCACCAGATTCGGCGTGTCCAGAGCGACAGTCTGTGCCACGGTATCTCCCGTAGCCTTGGAATCAAGCATTATATTCAAAGGAATACTTGAAATATAGGCGACTACCCCCTCAGGCCCCCGCAATATAACTGAAGCCGGCGTCACGCTGACGTTCTCAACAGTCAATGCGCCGCCGCGCAAGGGCGAATCCATGATGGCATGCAGGGGGACTCTGCGCTCAATCAACGTGTCCGCCTTGATCACAACGCGCGTCGGCAGAATATCCACAATCTCGAAGGCGCGGAAAAGCGGCCCAAAAGAATCGGCGCTCAAAGGCACCACAGTGGTGCCTTTCTTGACATGTGAAAGATATATAGCCTGCGTCAGGTTTTGCCTTGAAAAAGATCGCAGTAATGTTTCCGGCCCCCGCAACCGTACGGCAACTTTATTGATCAGGCCTTCAGTAATCACCAGATTCGAGGGAATCCCGTTATAATCAATATTCACTTCCACCTGCGCTTCCAGACGGTCACGCACGCTCACGGCATACCACATTATCGCAGCCACCAGCAATGCCACGCACAATGAAAGTAAATTCGGCATTCGGCTACGAGCGTTAGAAGATTTCATGAAGTTCCCGCCTCAAAGTTCCCGCGTCCAAAGCGAGGAAAATCTCCCCTTTCATGGCCAGCGAAATTTCACCACGTTCCTCGGAAACCACCAAAGCCACGGCATCACTCTCCTGCGCAATCCCCAAGGCCGCGCGATGCCGGGTGCCAAAATTCTGATCTTCAACCACAGCCAAAGGCAAAATACAGGCAGCCGCCATGATCCGGCCTTCACTGACTATTACCGCGCCGTCATGCAACGGCGCCTTGGGATAGAATATGTTCATAAGCAGTCTGCTGGAAAGCCTGGCGTCTACCTGCACCCCCTCGCGCTTGATTATATCCCCGAGGCGCATGCCGCACTCAATGACTATAAGCGCCCCCACACGCAGGCGAGCCATCTCTACGCAGGCCATTATCACCTCTTCCACACCACTCTGCTGCAAAACGCTTCCCCGAAACATGCGGCGCGCTCCTATTCTCCCCAGCGCGTGTCTGATGTCGGACTGAAAAATAACGACAATAAGAATGAACAATGAAGTGAAAACATGCTGTAAAAGCCAGGAAAGCGTGTAAAGGCCCAGATATCCGGCTACAAAATAAAGCAGCGTCAGCAGACACAGGCCAATAAGCACAGCCAGCGCGCGGGAATTGCGCAAAAGCTGGATGGCCTGATACACAAGCAGGCTGACCAGGGCTATATCCAGAACATCGCGCCATTCAAAGGCTATAATTTTAAACACTACGGTCTCACCTCAAGGGGATTTGTATGTCACGCCTGTGTGCAACGCAACAGAGAGCATCAGGCTGCGCCTGATTTCCGCGACCTCATGCACACGATGCCAGAAAACACCCCTGCCCCAGAGCAGGGCCGTCGCCACTTGCGTGGCGACATCCCGTCGAGCAGTAGAAAGCCCCAGCAACCCGCCAAACACTGATTTCATGGAAAGCGCCATAAGCACCGGTCTGCCCAAAGAAAACCAGTCTTCAGGGTGCGCCAGCAATTCCATGTTATGGGCCAGCGTTTTTCCAAATCCGATACCGGGATCCAGCACAATACGGTCTTCCGGAAGACCCGCCCTGACAAGACGGGTCAGCGTGCGCTCAAAAAACGTCATAACTTCGCGGCGCACATCACCGTAATACGGGTCATGCTGCATATTCCCCGGTCGTCCTCCACTGTGCATCAACACATACCCAGGCTTATACTGCGCAAGCACATCCTGCAAGCCAGGGTCAAAAACACAGGCCGAAATATCGTTAATGACCGATATGCCCAATTCAAGCGCGGCGGCCGCCGTATCGGCATGATATGTGTCCACGGAAATGATTGCACCCTTTGCCTCACGCTTCAGAGCAAACAAAACCGGCAAAAGCCGCGACAATTCTTCTGCAGGCTTCAGTTCAACCGCGCCCGGACGGGAAGATTCCGCCCCCAAATCCAGAATATCAGCGCCTTCTGCATGCAATCGCAACGCATGCTCAACCCTGTCCCTGACTCTTGCGTGAGAATCACCGTCATAAAACGAATCCGGCGTCAGATTCACTATACCCATGACGCCGAATGGCGCAGGCGTCGTAATCGCCCGCCCCCCCCGTATATGCCATGCTGCGGTCAACCTATTTTTCGTCTCCTCTCTCATTTGTATCCGGTTCAAGGGAAAAATCCTTACTGCCGTTATATTCGCCTGTATCAAGCGGCGGCAGCTCTTTGTTGTCCATAATCATTTTCAGCTCATCGCCGGTAAGCGTTTCCCGATCCAGCAACGCCCGCGCTATGCGGTGCAGCGTTTCTTCATTATCACGCAACAGCGCCCGGCAGCGATCACGCGCCTCTTCCACTATGCGTTTTACTTCCGCATCCACAAGCTTTGCCGTGTCATCGCTGTAATGCTTGTTTTGCACCCATTCCCGGCCAATAAAAATCTCCTCGCCGGTTTCACCTATGGCAAGCGTGCCCACAGCTTCGCTCATGCCCCACTCACAAACCATTTTCCTGGCCAGACGCGTAACCCGTTCAATATCATTGGAAGCGCCGGTGGTGATATCGTCAAAAATCAGTTCCTCGGCCACTCGTCCGCCCAGCAGAACTACCAGATTGTTGCGCAGATAGGTGCGCGAATACCCATGACGGTCTTCTTCCGGCAGTTGCATGGTTACGCCAAGGGCGCGTCCGCGCGGAATTATCGTCACCTTGTGCACAGGGTCCGCGCCCGGCAGAAGCCTGGCAGTCAGCGCATGCCCACCTTCATGGTAAGCCGTGATTCTTTTTTCCTCCTCGGAAAGAATCAGACTGCGCCGCTCCCGGCCCATGAGAACTTTATCTTTAGCATATTCAAAATCACGCATTTCCAACTTTTCCCGCTCAAGTTTCGCGGCTTGCAGCGCTGCTTCGTTAACCAGATTTTCCAAATCCGCGCCGGAAAATCCCGGAGTGCCCCGGGCGAGCACTTCCAGATCCACCCCTTCGTCAAGGGGCGTACGCTTGGTATGCACTTCAAGAATGCGCCGTCTGCCGCGCAAATCCGGCGTGGGCACCACCACTTGCCGGTCAAAGCGCCCCGGACGCAAAAGAGCGGGATCCAGTACATCCGGACGGTTTGTGGCCGCAATCAAAATCACGCCTTCGTTGCTTTCAAAACCGTCCATCTCAACAAGAAGCTGATTAAGCGTCTGTTCACGCTCGTCATGACCGCCGCCAAGACCAGCGCCCCGCTGGCGGCCAACAGCGTCAATTTCATCAATAAAAATAAGACAAGGCGCGTTTTTTTTGCCTTGGACAAAAAGATCGCGCACGCGCGAAGCGCCCACGCCGACAATCATCTCAACAAAATCCGAACCTGAAATGGAGAAAAACGGCACGCCTGCTTCCCCGGCCACAGCGCGGGCGAGCAGCGTTTTGCCCGTGCCGGGAGGCCCCACCAGCAACACCCCCTTGGGTATCCGCCCCCCAAGACGCGTAAATTTTTTAGGATTTGAAAGAAATTCAACAACTTCAGAAAGCTCGTCCTTGGCCTCATCCACACCGGCCACGTCCCCAAAGGTAACGCGCGCGCTTTCCTGATTGAGCATTCGCGCTCTGGAACGGCCAAAACTCATGGCCTTGCCCCCGCCGCCCTGCATCTGGCGCATGAAAAAAACCCAGACGCCGATCAGCAAAAGCATGGGAAACCATGAAACCAGCACCGTCATGTACCAGGGCTGTTCCTCAGGCGGTTCCGCCTTGATTTCCACCTTTTTTTCCATGAGCCTGTTCACCAGGCCGCTATCCTGCGGCGCATACGCCTGTATGCTTCTGCCGTCTGAAGTTCTGCCGATAAGCGTATGCCCCTGAATGGTCACGGACAAAAGCTGTCCGCCGTCCACACGGCTCAGGAATTCCGTATACGGTACACGCTGTATGCCGCTCTGCGGCTGCTGAAACATATTAAAAAGCATAACCATGGCCAGGACGATAATCGCCCAAAGCATCATGTTGCGACTGAACTGATTCAATGCTGCCTCCATTAAGATAACACGCCCATCCCGACACTGACCGGCCTATACTAATCATCTCTGCTACAATTAGCAATGTCCTGCGAGAAAAAACAGCACCATAGCAATAAATAAACTACCGGCATGAATTTATGCGCCAAATTTTCCGTTTTTCCCCAAAAATTTTTCTAGGACATTTTCCACTCAAGAGCTATCATGACGACATATATTGATATCATTAAACGAAAAAGCACACAGAGACCGCGGACATGCCGATATATGGATTGAAAGTGCATAATCTTGGACAGACAAGCTACTACAGCGGTTCTTCTGACCTTAAACAGGGGGACAGCGTATTGATTGAGGATGATCAGGGGCTGACGCTTGCACTTGTGACGTCCGGCCCTTGCGAAGATATACCGGGCGTGGACAAGCAGTCCCTGCCCGGTATTTTACGTCAGGCAGACTCTGAAGATGTGCAGACAGGAAAAGATAACGCGAAACTTGCCCATGAAGCCATGACATTTTGCCGCCGTTGCATTGGCGAGCGGGAACTGGACATGAAACTTGTAGATGTGGAAGTTTTTTTTGACCGCAGCAAGCTGATTTTCTACTTCACCGCGCCGGCGCGCATAGATTTTCGTGATCTGGTAAAAGACCTTGTGCGTGAATACCATGCGCGGATTGAACTGCGGCAGATAGGGGTTCGGCATGAAACGCAAATGGTCGGCGCCACAGGTAATTGCGGCATGGTCTGCTGTTGCCGTCGCTATTTGCGCAAATTTGCGCCGGTTACCATCCGTATGGCCAAAGAACAGAATCTTTTTCTTAATCCGGCAAAAATCTCCGGAATTTGCGGACGGCTTCTTTGCTGCCTCTCTTACGAACAGGACAACTACGATCACTTTCACGCCCAATGTCCCCGCCTTGGCAAAAAATATCAAACCAGCAGAGGCAATATGAAAGTGTTGCGGGCCAATATGTTTCGATCTTCCGTTTCCGTGCTCACAGAAAATAATGAAGAACTTGAATTAAATCTGGATGAGTGGCAGGCGCTCGCGCCGCGCCGCCCTGAAAATCCCGCATGTGAAAGGCAGTTCGTGCGGGAACACGGCCCCGCGGGACTGCATGACGAAGCTGACGCTCTGCTGGTGGTTTCCGTAACGCCGGAAACGATGAACGCTCAGTACGACGCGGACAAACCACCCCACGGGCACAATGCCACGAAGCCCGATTAATCCCCCAACGGAGTTATTGTGAAAAGCTTTTTTCTGACCACCCCCATCTATTACGTAAACGCCAAACCCCACCTTGGACACGCCTATACCAATATTGTGGCCGACGCCATAATCAGATTCCATAAACTGCTTGGCGAAGACGCATTTTTGCTGACAGGCACGGATGAACACGGCGACAAAATAGTGCAGGCCGCCGAAAAAGAGGGTGTGTCACCAAAAGAATTTGTCGATTTGGTAAGCGCAAGATTTCAGGAGCTATTACCACAACTGAATATCGACTACGATTACTTTGTCCGCACAACCGACGAAGCGCACAAAAACGCAGTTCAGGATTTCCTGCAAAAGGTTCACGATACGGGCGACATCTATTTTGCGGACTTCGGTGGTCACTACTGTTACGGTTGCGAGCGATTTTACACGGAAAAAGAGTTGGAAAACGGTCTCTGCCCGCAACACCGGACAAAGCCGGACTTTATTCACGAAAAAAACTACTTTTTCCGCATGTCCCGCTACTTGCCGTGGCTTCGCGAATATGTGGCGGCGCACCCCGATTTCATCAGGCCGGAACGTTACCGCAAAGAAGTTCTTGCCATGCTGGAATCCGGCGACCTGGAAGATTTGTGTATTTCCCGCCCGAAGTCGCGCCTCACATGGGGCATTGAACTGCCTTTTGACAAGGATTACGTCTGCTACGTCTGGTTCGACGCCCTGATCAATTACATCAGCGCGATTTCCTGGCCTGACGGCGCGCAATACGCCCGCTACTGGCCGGGTGAACATCTGGTGGCGAAAGACATTCTCAAGCCTCACGCCGTATTCTGGCCCACCATGCTCAAGGCGGCCGGATTGCCGCTTTACCAACATCTGAACGTGCATGGCTACTGGCTTTCAAGTGCTGCCAAAATGTCAAAATCATTAGGCAATATTGTTGAGCCGGGAAAAATGCGCGAGCGCTTCGGGCTGGACGCCTTCCGCTATTTTCTGCTACGCGAAATGCACTTCGGCGCTGACGCCAATTTCAGCGAAGACGCCTTGATCGGTCGGATCAATGCTGATTTGTCCAATGACCTCGGCAACCTTTTCAGCCGCGTACTCTCCATGCTGGCAAAATATTTCGGCAGCCGCGTACCGCAATCAGAGCAGCGGGAAACTGACGATGACGCTATCGCGGAACTCTGCGCCAGCGCCCTGCAAAACTATGTCCAGCTTTTCGGCAGGGTGCAGTTTGCGCAGGCTCTGGAATCTCTCTGGGAACTGGTGCGCGCGCTCAATAAATACGTGGACAGCCAGGCCCCGTGGACGCTGTTCAAACAGGGTGACACGCCCAGACTGGCTGCGGTTATGCACACGCTTCTCGCGACCATGCGAAAAATCGCCGTCTGCCTCTGGCCGGTTATGCCGGACACATCATTGCGCATGCTTGAGCAGCTTGGTCAGCGCACAGAAAAAAACGAGCCGCCGGTGGCCTCGCTGGAAATGGAAATCACCTCTTTTGAAGGGCTGGCCGCGGACACGGAACTTGCACCGTCGTCAAATCTTTTCCCGCGCATTGACGTGAAAAAATAATAAAAAATCAGTTGGATGAAGTATTGGACTGCTGCTCGTAAAAAATCCGTTCCAGGGCGGCAGTGTCAAGGGGCGTCAGGTTAAAACGCATGCCCGCTTCATCCAAAAGATTGGCAATGCTCTTGCCCGGCGTATTGGCGCGTCGCTCAATCACATAAGCCAAGGCCTTGCGCACAAGTTCACTTTGAGAAATTACCGACATCTGACTTTCCTTTTTATGGTAAGATACGCTTGTTTTGAACCTTTTCAACAGGAAAATATTGTAAAAAACGTAAAAAAAACAAGAGTATTTACAAAAGAATGTTTTATGAATATGCTGCCTCCATTGTAAGCAGAAGGAGGAAGCATGTCGGAATGCCCAAAGTGTCATAGCCAGGATATTATTAAAAATGGTCAGCATTTAGGTAGGCAACGGCATCGCTGCAAAGCCTGTGGATTTCAATTTACGCGCTCAACTCCCAGAGGGAAACCCGCAAAAGAAAAAGCTGCTGCCATCTTGTTGTATACTCTTGGGCTGTCCATGAACTCTATTGCAAGGATCTTCCATGTGTCCACACCAGCGGTATTACGCTGGATTCGTAATTTCGCCGAACAAATTTATGAAAAACC
>JAISZT010000036.1 GCA_031284485.1 Desulfovibrio sp. | reverse complement strand
GGCGATTCGCTCAACCTCGTTTTCCGGTTCGGGCAGTGTGATGCTGATTTCCGGCGAGGCGTTGTTCCTGTGCCGTTTTAGCTGCTTTGCAAAAAGATTTGAATACCGCAGGACGGCGGCGCTGACAGCCGTTGCCGCTGGTGATGACTCTTCGTTTTGCAGGGCGGAGAAGATCTCTTCGCGCGTAAAGTCTTTCATACCCCCACCCTTTTTTTCTCCCCCACCTACCCGATTGCTTGGTTTTTAGCAATGGCAAGGTGGGTTGGAGTTGTGCTGGGGAAAAAAACGAAAAGAAATAAAAATAATGCTTGACAACTTACGACAACTTATCTAAAAGGGACTCAACAAGACGGATAACCGTCAGGATACGGGGCGCAATGCCCGCAAACCATCCGATGCGGATGGAAGGAGCAAAAAAATGTCAAAGTACACAGTCCGTTATGCTTGCGGTCATGGGGAACACACGGAACAACTCTACGGCAAAGAAGCCGAGCGCCAGCGTAAAATCGCGTGGATGGAATCTGAAGTTGTGTGCCCGGAGTGCTTCAAGAAAAAGGCACAGGAAAAGGCGCAAGCGGAAGGCCTTATCTTTAATATGGCCGTCAACACAATCCCCGGCCAGCGCGTTGTTTATATAACGGCGTGGTTTACCGGAGATACTAGGCCTCATAAAGAGGCAATCAAGGCGCTTGGCTTTCATTGGGGGGACATGCCCCCCATGTCTATGATGGACTATGTATCAATCCGTAAGCCGCCTGTGGCATGGTGGGATCAGTGGGAATACAAACTCACTGATCTCATAGCAAAATTAGGCGTAGATGCGATGTCGGAGCACATTGCGTCTGAAATAAAAAGGATTGAAGCCCTTGTCCGTCACCTGCCCCTGGCGGACAAGAAGATGCCCTCCAGCATCCTTGACCTGTATGCCCTTGGGCAGGAAGCTGCGGCGGCGAAAGGCGAGGCCGACAAGTTATCACAACTTGTCAGGCCCCTGCGCCCCGAATGGGCGCGGGGAAAGAAATGGAACTGCAAAATATACGGGAACGTCAAGCATGGCTATCGCGTATATTTTGACGGGGAAGAAACCTCAATCACCAATGAACAACAGGTGGAACTGGCGGCATATCTTACAGAATACACGGCATACACCGAGGCTGTCGAAAAAATCAAAAAAGGCGGATAACCAGATGCTGGCGTTTTTTAAGAAAAAAACAAGCATCAGCGGCTGGAAGGATGCATACTTGGATTTTTGCGCGGCAAAAAATGTTGAAAATACCCGCCGCGCAAAAGCCTTTGCGTTCCGCGTCTTGCTGGCAACATTTCCCGGCGGCACGAACGTTGCCAAAATTACAAAGCAGGGCGCGCTTGCCTTTCTCTTACAGGTGGCGCGGGAACGTGGCGGCGGGAGCGCAAACGAAGTCAGAAAGAGACTACGCGCTGCATGGAATTGGGGCGTGGAGTTTCTGGATATGCCGGAAGTAAATCCGTTCCGTGTCCCGAAATTTCCACAAGACGAACGGCCGCGCTATGTGCCGCCGCTCGGAGATTTTAAGGCAGTTCATGCCCTCACGTCCGGCGCGGATTACGCCATGCTGCTCACCGTGTTGCATACCGCGGCCAGACGGGGGGAAATTTTCCGCATGACGTGGGATGACGTGGATTTTCAGCGGGGAATCGTCCGTTTAGGAACGCGCAAGCGCGCAGGCGGAGGGCTCCAGTATGACTGGGTGCCCATGACGTCGGCCCTGAAAGAAACCCTCACAGCACATAAAAATGATTCCAGGGGATGTTCCGGACTGGTTTTCCCCCGGCCTGATGGGTGCCCATACAAGACACGCGCGAATCTCCTCAAAAAATTATGCGCTGAAGGGGGAATAAAACGTTTCAGCTTTCATGCTGTCCGGCATCTCGCGGCCTCACTGATGGCGCAAAAAGGCATGGGGATAACAAGCATACAGGCAATTCTGCGTCACACGACTCCTTTGACAACGGCGCGATACCTACATAGACTTGGCGTGCCTTCGCAGGATTTGGACAGTGTTTTTTCGACGGGGCCGCCATAAATGCAAGTTGATATGCGTGAGTTTAAACGATTTCACGGGATTGCCGATAACGTAAGAGATCGGGCGGCGATCAATGCCGCCATCCGTAAAAATATGCCGGGCGGAAGTGAGATCCTGGATGTGATTGAACGACTGATTCGTATGCAGCACGGCCGAGAGATGCCCGATCCCGCGTTGCAGGATATGCTGGATAAGATGGCGTCCGCCAGGGAAAAAATGGCAGGAGCTCTGCTGGCCGGTTTTGCGGCCCAGCAAGCCGCCGTGCCCGCTGAAAAAAAGGCCGGCCCCCCCCTGATGGAGGATCGCATTGACTATTCCGGCATTGACTGGAGCAAGTCGGATGCGCAACTGGCCAGGGAGTTCGGCGTCACGAGGCAGAACATTGCCGCCCGGCGCAAGCGGTACGCGCCGCAAAAATAAATTCGGTCAGGGGCCGGGGTTCTCCCGGCCTTTTTTTTGAAAAAAAAAGAATAAAATCAAGCAGAAAGAACTTGCAATCCATTTCAGAGTAAGTTCTAAATGACTCAACACAAGTTGATAAACCAATTATTCAAAGGGGTTGAGTCATGGAACGCAAATTCGGAGCCGAACTGGAAATGACAGGCATCACCCGTGAACAGGCTGTCAGCGCCCTGCGCAGCGTCAATATCAATGTGCGGGATGAAATCTACAATCATCAGACCCGCGATTACTGGAAGATCGTGCCGGACGGTTCCGTATCCGGTGGCTTTGAGGTGGTCAGTCCGATTCTGGAAGGGGAAGCCGGTCTTGAGCAGCTGCGCATCGTGGCCACCGCTCTGGACGATATGGGCGGCAGCGTCAATCGCTCCTGCGGATACCATGTCCATTTTGACGCCGCAGGCATGGATGTGGCGCATATCCGATCCATCGTGACCCGCTACGCTGCTTTTGAAGCGGAAATTGACGCTTTCATGCCCGCCTCGCGCCGGGGCAGCGAAAACACATTCTGCCGGAGCGTGGTGGCTCTGTCCCGGAATGACCGCTTCAGGAACGCCACTTCCATGAGTGAATTGATCACTGTTCAGGGTGGGCGCTATTTCAAGGTGAATCTGCAGTCTTTTCACCGCCACGGCACTGTGGAATTCCGCCAGCATTCTGGCACCCTGAATGCCGCCAAGGCCGTCAACTGGGTGCGATTTCTGGACGCTTTCATTACGGAAAGTATTGCCCGCGTGGATGCGCCGGTTGCCGCGCCCGTGCGGATTCCCGCCCTGCGGGGCGTGCTGGGCCAGTTGGCGGACCTGTTTCGCCAGGGTGACGTGACTCTGGACATGATGGTGGAGCGCTTCGGCTGGCAGCCCCACAGCGCCCGCGCCGCCGTGACCCGCCTGCGCAAGGCCGGGATGGTGATTTCCTGCCGTGACGGCAATGTGTACACGCTGCGGGCCGAAGGGCAGGCCGCTCCCGCCGCCCGGCAGGAAGATTCCTTGTGGGCCGGGATTGCCGATTTCCTGCGGACATTTTATCATCACCGCGCGGCCGTGCTTTCCGCCGCCGCTTAGGAGGCAGCATGTACCGATACAAGACTTTGGATGGCAAACCCCTGGAGGCCGAGAGCCTCCGGGGCATTGCCGATGCCCTGATGCGAGAGATGTTTATACCCGATCCGACCTTGGAGGCATGGATGCAGGGATCGGCCAAACGGGCCAAGATGTGGAATGGGTCTGTCATCCGCACATCCTCTCCGGAGGATCATGTGCGGGATCTGATAGAGGCGGGGGTTCTGACGCCCCTGGAGTGAGTTGGTTTATTTCTTGTGTGGCAGGGCCGCGTCCGGCCCTGTTTTTTTGAGCTGTGTTCGTTGTGGGCGCGGCTCTTTTTTTGGGATATTTTTTTGTCCGGACTTGACATCTATACGGAAATCCCGTATATATACCCCATGCGCACCGTGATAGAAACCCCTACCTTCCAGAAACAGGTTGATAAGCTGTGGTCGGAAGATGAGCGCCTGGAGTTCATCACATGGATCGCATCCAACCCGAAGGCGGGCGATGTGATTCCAGGTACGGGAGGCATCCGCAAGGTGCGGTGGAGCCGTCCGGGTACGGGCAAATCAGGTGGTGTACGAGTGATCTTTTGCAACCTGACCGAAGAAGAGGCTGTCATGCTCATCGCTATCTATGCCAAGTCCGATATGAGCACCATGACGCCCTCGCAAATCAGAAAGGTGATGTGACATGAATATGCACGAAATGGATATTGACGTTGTTGCCAAGGCCATAGAGGCTGACGCAGGCGAAGAATTCCCCGATCTGCGGCAAGCCCTGAAGGAAGCCAGGGAAAAAACAGCCGGACGCGTGACAACGCCACAACAGATGCTTGTGCGGCGTGCCCGCGAAGAATCAGGGTTAACCCAGGCGGCGTTTGCAGAGCGCATCAATACACCGGTGGCTACGCTGCGGGACTGGGAGCAGGGCCGTTTCAATCCTCCGGGTAGCGCGTTGTGCCTGTTGCGGTTGATTGCCAACCACCCGGAATTGACACATGAGCTGTCTGCGCTGCCATAGCCTGATTGACATCCTCCCCTCCCTAAAGTGAGGGGAGGATGTCAAATGATGTTCTACTTAGGACAGCCGGGCTCGTCAAAGACAGCCATTTTGAAGATTCGCGCCTGGCGCTTTTGCGTCGTGTCGAAAGGCGGGTAGGCCTTAACGATGCTATTGTCAACAATAAAATTCATAGGGCCGAATGTCCATGATATTGTATGCAGGGAATTTAGTGTGTCATTAGCTGTAGATGAGCGTGTCGTGTCCTCGTCGCACGATTGAAATTTTTCCGCGATTCGTTTCAACACCTCTCCCCCGTCACCTTTTATTTGAAATTCCGACACAGGGCGGTCAACCGGCTTAATGACGACATTCCTTTTGGTACACCCCTCAGCAAAAAGCGACACTGTCATCGCAATCAATATGATAATTTTATTTTTCATCAGTGGTTATCCTCTTGCATCCCAAAGGCCGTCTTTCTGCGGATTGCGGGATTTTTTGTTTTCCTTTCTCCACTCCCACGGCGGTGTCGCCTTGCCCCGCCAAAGTCCCTGCCCGCTTTCCCTGGCTTGTATCTCCAGCTTTTTCCATCCGGCGCATTCGGCGCGCTTGCAGTATTGCGGGTAGAGCCAAGCCATCCCTGCGGACAGCAAACGCCTTTCCAGCGTGTCCCCGTCGCGCAGGTGGACAATGGCCACTGTTCTGCCGTATCTGTCAGTGTCCACAGTTTCAATCTGCACCATCTCCGTCAGGATCATGTTTTCGACAAATTCTTGAGCCTCTTTGCCGTATTCCTGTTTCATTTCCGGCGCATCCACGCCGTAGACGCGGATGCGCGTCTCTTTGCCATCAAGGCGCACGGTCAGTGTATCGCCATCCAGTACCCGCAAGACGTTGCCGGATAATACGGCCTTTGCCTGCGGTGCAACTTGCTTGCGCTTTTCCTGTTTGGGTTGTTCCTGGGCGTTGAGCGCTGCCAGCATTTCGCCTTGACTTGCAAAGCTCTGCCCGGCAAGCGGGCCTCGGTGGCAGTGGTAGCCGCCGCGTTTGCGGTCATTGTGGCAGCCGTAGCCGTCAAGGCCACCTGGGTGAGCAAAGGCGGTGGCGGGGAATGCGATGGCGAGGAACAAGAGTGCAGCGATAATATTCATGGGCTGTCCTTCATAGCCCGGCTTTTCTGCAGAAATCCAAGCTGTAGGATTGCCGTTTGCCGCAGTAGCTTTGCAGCACTGCGTTTCCTTGTTGTCCACGGGTTATCCTGTCAACAACATTGAGAAATTGCCAGTTCTGAAAGCCACTCCAGTTAATTTTTTTGAGCGTCGACATGCTCCAGAACAGGTCAAGTCCATGCACGTCTGTCTTGTTGTTGAACTTGTCCACCATAGGAATAGTCAGTCGAAAGAAGATTCCGCCGAACATTTCGCTTCCGTTGGCACGGGTTATCTCTTTGGCAACATCCATCATGTCCTCGCTTTCCTGAAGCAATTCGTCAGGTGAAGGCTCAGCCCGAAACACAATGACAGGCGCGAGGCCGACACCTTGTATCTCCTGTACGTCCACGCTTTGTATCTGGCTGTCCATTTTCTTAATCTTCTTTGCCATCTCGTCTTTGGGCGGCAATGTCTGAATTTGAGGCGCGGACGCAGTTGGAGTTGTCTTTTTTTCATTATTCTTGCCGACAATGGATACTATGACGCCGAATATGAAAATAGCCACGACTACTTTGAGCCAACGCGAAAATTTCTTTTTCTGAACAGGTTGTTGACGTTGGCCTGTAGGTGGCATGGCTTTGGATTCTGAGCGTGCAGTTTCCGGAGTGGGCGGCGTTTCCGGAGTGGTGGCACTGAGTTTTTCACCAGAGCGCATATGAGAAAAAGTCTGCGCCACCTTCTGGGCCAGTTCCTTGTCCACTTGTGTGAGCTTCTTGATTTGTCCCCCGGCATCTATGACAAGATCGGCCATAAGTATGCCGCTCTTCACATTGACTCCACGGACATCAGCGATGGGTATCTCAAAATCGCTCTGACCAACTATTCCTTTGAATATCGCCAGAAGGCGGGCATTCGTCACTACAACCAGATGTGTGTGGTTATCCATTTGCCCGCTGGCAACGGCCAACAGGTTCTCACCCTCCCGCAGGATTTCCGGCAATGCCTTCAGTTCCTTGCCCACAAATTGCATTTTGGAGCCGCCAAGCTCCGCAACTTTTGCGGCAACAGCTTTTTCGTCTTGCATTATGGCACCTCATTCACTGTCGTTTGGCGACAAACGGACAGCAGGTTGAGAAATTGGGGCAGGCCCCTGCGCTTCTTCCACCGTAGGGACTAGTATCTGCTGTAGCAGTTTTTCTTCCTGTAGGGCAATCGTTTTTTCCTGCGCGGCTATCGTTTTTTCCATGTCAGCGACGCGCTGGCGTAAAAGCGCCGTTTCTCCATGTTGGGCAGACGCCTCGCTTGGTGGAATCTTTAGGAGCATCTGTCCTTCGCCTGTCAAAAGCCAGTTGATGTTCATTCCTAGGTTTGTTGCCCATGAAGCCAGTATCGGCGATGCAGGCAAGTTTTTTTCGTTCAGGTATCCAGAAAAAGCCTGCTCGGATATCCCTCCCGTTTCAGCCATGTTTTTACCTTTGGCTGAATTTTTTTCCATAAATAATTTCAGTCTATTAGATATATCTTTTGAAGATATTTTGTATTTCGGCATTAAAAACCTCTTGACTAAAATTCAAAACATCTTTAGATTTCCATCAACAATTTGATTCAACTTTTAGCGAGGTAAGCCGTGTCCGAGCGATTCAAACATCTGTATGAGCCTTCATCTGAGTTTCTTTCCCGCCTTACCGCTTTTGAACCCACGACCCAAGCGACCGATTGCGCCAAGGAGATGGTTGAACTGCTGCTGATCCTGAACGATGGCCCCATTTTCGTAAAAAACTGCATAGAGGGGTTTCTGCGCTGCAATTCCAGCCAGTTTGCCTTTTATATGCGCCCGGAGGAATCCGATGCGGTCAACATGGAGTCGGTCAATGAATAACCGAGATAATCTTTATGGTGCTTCCCCGTTTCATGAATTTTTTGGCGTTTTTTTGCCGCATGAAGACGCCAACGCCTTGCAGCATTTCTTCTTTGGTCAGCGGTCTGTAGGCCATGATTTTATAGGTAATGCCCCGTGCCTGATCAACGTAAATGTTTTCAACGGAAGGTTGTTCAACCATTTTGCGCCTCATTTCTTCAATACATTCACTTAATCAAAAAGCGAGGAAAGCCATGCGGATGACCGGATTTACTCCTGACGAGATTGCCACCCTGAAAAAGGCGGGCTTCAGCGGCGTTGTCGCCCAAGGCTATGCGCCGGAGTTCATGCGCTACGAATTGGAAGATGTCGGCCCCCTCACCATTCGATGCAAATCTTTTATCACCCGGTACATGCATCGTCACAAGATTCGCGTGCTCCAGGGTATTCATGTCTTCCTTACAGAAACAAATGAAGATTTCTGCTATCGACGCCGGGAAAAAAAGTTTGCGACACTTGAAGAATCTCTGGTTTTTCTTGGCTTCAAGCTCCCTAAGACCCCACTGGAGTAAAAACACATGCAAGCCATTGATGCAAAAGACAGCCTCAATCTATCCGATCTGACCCGCGATGAAAAGCGGGAAATTTGGATGAAGCGCCAGTGCCAAACTCTGGAAAGCCTTGCCGTCGTTTGCGGGTGCGGCCTCTCCGCTCTGTCCAGACATTTCCGCAATGAAACCATGCCGACCGCATACCATCAGAAACTGGTGGAGTACGGCATGCCCGCGGATACTCTGCCCGATCCCCTGGATCGGCCGCGAGGGCCGAAACCGCGCAATTCGATGACCATGACGGCTCTGGCGCAGGCTCAGTGATGCGGTCGTTTATCCGGATCGTACCATTTTTTGCGGCACCGTCTACGCAATTTCAGGAGGCGCAAAAGCATGCCCACGTATAGCATCAAATCCTACCCATCCCTGACCGCCGTCTGCCACCAGACGATTCTGCGCGCCCCCTCCGGGCTGGATGCGCGAACCATCGCCGAGCTGGTCGGGTACGGTAGCTACCAGACCATGATGAGCGAGCTGTCCGGCCAGCCCGGGCACAAGCTCGGCGCGGAT
>JAISZT010000035.1 GCA_031284485.1 Desulfovibrio sp. | reverse complement strand
CACGGCCAGGGTAACGGCGATATGCCCACCCGCTACCTTGTGCGCATGGATTATCCCGGCAGAAAGGAGACGCCGCCGGAAGTTCTGCGCGGCGATCCGGACGTGACCCGCGATCTTATCGACAGCATTGACCGGCGGTGGAAGTTTTCGGCAGGCGTTCTTGCCTGGCACCCGGACGACAAGGTGACGCCTGAGCAGGAAGACCGGGTTATGGATGATTTTGAAAAAGTAGCCTTTGCCGGTTTGGAGCCGGATCAGTGCAATATCCTCTGGGTACGGCACTGCCACGCGGAGCATCATGAATTGCATTTTGTCGTGCCGCGCCTTGAGTTGGCAAGCGGCAAGGCATTCAACGCCTTCCCTCCGGGCTGGGAAAAGGCTTTCGGCGTATTCCGCGACCTGCACAACCACCGCGAAGGCTGGGCCAGACCGGACGATCCGGCCAGAGCGCGTCTGCATACCCCTGAACACGCCGATTTGCACCGGGCAAGACTGATCCGCTGGGGCAAAACGCCGGACAAGGATGACCGCGCTGAGGCCAAGGAGGCCATTCACGCCTATCTTGCCGCCAAGCTGGAGCAAGGGCTTGTCCAAAGCCGGGAGGATGTTCTGTCCGCCTTGCGCGAGGTCGGACTTTCCATCAATCGGGCGGGCAAAGACTACATCACCGTCAAAGACCCGGACAGCGGGGAAAAACTTCGCCTCAAGGGAGGTATTTATGGGGAACAATGGAATTTCGCTGAGTTCGCTGGCCGAACGGCTCAAGGCCAAGACCGAACAGGAGACGCGGGAGATCGAGAGCCTGACCCGGCAACAATTCGAGAACTTGAACAGGAGCTTGACCGAATCGTCGAAAAACGCGCTCAGTATAACCGAAAACATTATCCACAGCAGCTTGTCGAACTTGGAGAACGAGATCGCCTCACGCTGCCGGATTATGAGCCGGGCTTTCGGCAAGACCTGCCTGCAAGCCGGGCTGGCAATGTTCGGCCTCATTTTGGCCTTGGGACTGATGGGCTGGGTAATGCTGTCCCTGTTCCGGGGAGAGGCCCAGGATTTGCGGCAGGAGATAGCGGCGCTGAAAACCGGGAAAGAGGCATGGGAGAGGGATTTCCCGCCCATTCAGCGGGCCTTTCCCGGCCTTGCCCTGCACCAGCAGAACGGGAAAAACTACCTGATTCTGCCGGAAGGCATGAAAATTCTTTCCACAGGCACGCTGGGGAGCCGGGAAGCCCTGGAAATCGGGAGGAAAGAGACCATGACCGAATTGGAAAAGACGCTCAAGGACGCTCTGCTCCACATGGAGGGGGAATTGTCCTCAGCTTCGGCGGCACAGAACAAGGCGTTGGGAGAACAGCGGCAGACGCTGAAAGCCCTGCAAGCGGCCCTGTCCAGCCAGCAGGAGCGGATCAACCGGACGAACGACGATTTGCGGGCATTGACGCGGCGATTGAGCGATTTAGGCGATGTGTACAGGAACTTGGAACCCTTGTTGCCGCTCTTGCACAGCATTTTGAGCGGCAACGGGAGGTAGAGCGGGAGCGGGAACGACAGCAGAGCCGGGGGCCGAGGCTGAGGATGTAGTATTCAGCGTGGCTGGCGTTTATCGCGGAGGGAAATCTGGTTAACGCGCTCTTGCTTCCGGGGGGTAATTATCATACACATAGCTATGTTTTTTTGGTCAACCTGTTACCGGATGCCATTTCCGGTTTGATAATCTCCGCGACAAAGAATCATCATGGACATACAAATATATAACCAAATCGTAAGTTTTATCTGGAGCATTGCCGATGACTGCCTCAGGGATGTGTATGTGCGCGGCAAATACCGCGATGTGATTTTGCCCATGACGGTCATCCGGCGGCTGGACGCGGTGCTGGAAGACACAAAGCCCGATGTGCTGAACATGAAGAAGCGTTTGGACGCGGCAGGCATGACCAATCAGGCCGACGCCCTGTGCAAGACGGCGGGACAATCCTTCTGCAACTGGTCGCCCTTTCGCTTGAAGGACCTGACCAGCCGGGCCAAGCTCCAGCAACTGAAAACGGATTTTATCGCCTATCTGGATGGCTTTTCGCCCAACGTACAGGAAATTCTGGAAAAATTCAAATTTCGCAACCAGATAGACACGATGATAGACGCGGATATTCTCGGCGCTGTTATTGAAAAATTTGTCTCCCCTTCCATCAACCTCAGTCCCCATCCCGTGCCGGACGATCAGGGCGGCGTGAAATTGCCCGCTCTGGACAATCACAGTATGGGCACGGTTTTCGAGGAATTGATCCGCCGTTTCAATGAGGAAAACAACGAAGAAGCCGGGGAGCACTTCACGCCGCGCGACGTGGTGGAGCTCATGGCCGATTTGATTTTTCTGCCTGTCGCCGACCAGATCAAGGATTCCACCTATTCCGTGTATGACGGAGCCAGCGGCACGGGAGGAATGCTTACCGTATCTCAGTCCCGCTTGCTTGCTCTGGCGGAAAAGCAGCGCAAGACGGTTTCCATTCATTTGTTCGGGCAGGAAATCAACCCGGAAACCTATGCCATCACCAAGGCGGACATGCTGCTCAAAGGCGAGGGGCTTGAAGCGGACAACATAGCTTATGGCTCCACCCTCACCGGCGACGCTTTCCCCAGCCGCCAGTTCGACTTCATGTTGTCCAATCCGCCTTACGGTAAATCCTGGAAAAACGAGGCGGAAAAGCTGGGCGGCAAAAAAGGCATTTCGGATACGCGTTTTGTCACGAGCTTTGCGGACAACCCGGAATTCGCCATGATCCCCCGCGTCAGCGACGGGCAGCTTTTGTTCCTGCTCAACAACGTTTCCAAGATGAAGGAAGGCACGGAGTTTGGCTCCCGCATCGCGGAAGTGCATAACGGTTCATCGCTGTTCACCGGCGATGCCGGACAGGGCGAAAGCAACGCCCGGCGGTATCTTATTGAGCGCGATCTGGTGGAAGCCATTGTCGCCCTGCCGGAAAACATGTTTTATAACACCGGCATCGGAACTTTCATATGGCTGCTTTCCAACCGCAAGAGATATGAGCGCAAGGGAAAAATTCAGCTTATCGACGCCACAAGCCTGAAATCTCCGTTACGCAAAAACCTTGGAGCCAAAAACTGCGAACTCTCGCCGGAAATCCGCGAGCATATACTCCAGTTGTATTTTGACTTCGCGGAGACGAAACACAGCAAAATTTTCAACAACCGCGCCTTCGGCTACTGGAAAGTCACGGTGCTGCGCCCGCTTCGGCTGAACTTCCAAGCCAGTCCCGAGCGCATCGCCCGCGTACGCGAGTGTGCGGAATTTACCGATCTCACAAAAAATCTCAAAAGTAAAAAAGCGATGACGGCTAAAAATATTGCAGAAGGAGAAAAATTGCAGAAAGCGATCCTTTCCGTCTTGACCTCTCTTGACGTTGCCGTACTCCACAAAAACGCGACCGACTTTACCAATCTGCTGGGCGAGGCTCTGGACAAGGCCGAGGTCAGGGTAAAAGTTAAATTGTGGCGCGAAATTGTGTTCGCCCTGTCTGAAAAGGACGCTACCGCCGATATTTGCGTTGACGCGGAGGGCAACCAAATTCCTGACAGCGAGTTGACGGATACCGAGCAGATTCCTCTGGATTACCCCGGCGGTATCGCGGCCTTCATGGAGAAGGAAGTTCTGCCCTACGCCCCGGACGCCTGGGTGGACGAAAGCAAAACGCAAATAGGCTATGAAATCAGCTTTACAAAGCATTTTTATAAACCCGTGCCTCTTCGTGAACTTGCGGACATTGTGGCCGACATTCGTGCCCTGGAAGCCGAAACGAAAGGGTTGCTGGATGAGGTGCTGGGGGAGGCGCGATAATGGAGTGGTTTGGCGAAATCCCCGATCATTGGGAAGCCAAAAAAATCAACGAACTTTTTTCCGAGCGGCGAGAAACTGTTTCCGATACGAACTATGAGCCTTTGTCCGTCAGCAAAGGCGGCATCGTGCCTCAGATTGCCACTGTTGCCAAAACAAACGCTGGCGATAATCGCAGATGTGTCCGCGTGGGGGACTTTGTCATCAATAGCCGTTCCGACAGGCGCGGTTCCAGCGGCGTGTCATATTATGATGGTTCAGTTTCACTCATCAACATAGTGCTGACACCACGAGCGGAATGTGCCGGGCGTTTTTTTCATTACCTTCTGCGAAGCCACGGCTTCATTGAGGAATATTATCGTAATGGCAGGGGTATCGTTGCCGACCTTTGGACAACACGGTACTCAGAAATGAAGACGATTTACCTGCCCCTCCCGCCTCGTACCGAGCAAGACCAAATTGTGCGCTTCCTTGATTGGAAGGTATCGCGGATAAACAAGCTAATCAATGCCAAGAAGAAGCAGACTGCATTGTTGCAAGAAATGAGGCAGGCGATTATCAATCGCGCCGTTACCAAGGGATTGAATCCAAATGTGCCGAGGAAGGACAGCGGGGTTGAGTGGTTAGGGGAAGTGCCGGAGCATTGGGGTATAACGTGGATTGGACATTTATCTTCAATTATTCTCGGTAAAATGCTTCAAAGTACGCCAAGCAAAAATATAGATACGCTTGAGAAATACTTTTGTGCTAAAGATATTCATTTTACTGGAATTGATACCTCTGACTTGAAAGAGATGTGGTTTTCAGAAGGCGATAAGTCAATGTATAAAGTTTTAGCTGGAGATGTACTTGTTGTTGAAGGAGGTGCAGGGGCAGGAGGAGCATTTGTGTTTCAAGAAAATTCTGAAAATAACTACTATGTACAAAATTCCATCCAAATATTGCGAAGCAAAGGAAACACCGTGGCAAAGTATCTTTACTACTGGCTTTTGTGCATAGTAAACCGTGGATATATCGACTATGCTTGCCAAAAAGCTACCATCCCACATTACACAAAAGAGAAGCTTTTTGTTACGCCAATTGCTGTATTACCGCACGAGGAACAACAATCCATCGTTGCTTATCTCGACGAGAAATGCGCCGCAATTGATAAAACAATAAATGGCGTAAACCGCGAAACATCCCTCCTTCACGAATACCGCACCCGCCTGATTTCTGATGTTGTCACCGGCAAAATCGACGTGCATGGCGTTGAGGTGTCGGAGCTTGAGGCGGTGGATGAAGTTGTGGAGGAGGAAGTGGCAAAAATGGATGGCGATGAGGAATGAAAAGCAACGGCGATATTGTCCAGTTTTTGAAGCAAAAAGATTATGTAATGCTTAACAATGCCCTCGGTAGCGGTTCGTTTGGAAAAACCGTTCTTCTTAAGGATGCATTTATTGATGAAATTTTTGTCGCGAAGAAGTACGAGCCAAATTTTGAGGACAATAGAGAGGCATTCTATAAGAATTTTCTCGATGAAATCAAGATAATGTACAAACTAAATCACAGAAATGTTGTAAGGATATTTAATTACTACGCTTATGAAGATATCTACACTGGTTACATTATAATGGAATATATTGATGGTGTAGACATAGGTAAATATATTTCTGATTATGATTGTTTTCCAGAAAAAGCTACTTTAGATGAACTCTTTATCCAACTGATTGATGGTTTTCAATATATAGAGAAACACGGAATCATTCATCGCGATATACGCGAAGGCAACATCCTCATTGATAAATCCGGTGTACTCAAAATCATAGATTTTGGTATCGGAAAAGCATTTGAAAAATCTGTTGATAACCAGGATAGTCTGCACAGCGAAATTAATCGTGCGAACTCGGATACGCTACCGCAAGAATACGCTGAGGGGATATATACATCAAAGACAGATCAATTCTATCTTGCGGAAATGTTCAATCGCCTTATGCGAGAAGCGGCAGATGTCACTGAAGCCGATTTCTCGTACCATACCGTTATCTCAAGAATGATGCAAAAAGACCCATCAAAACGATATAATGGTTTTGTTCAAATTAAGGATGCTATTGGAAAGTATGACTTTTCTGTTATGAGCATTTCTGATGCTGATAAAATAATTTATCAAAATTTTGCAAACAGCCTTTATCAAGCGCTGTCTGAGTTTACCGATGAACAAAAATTTAATTATGATACAAGCAGTTTTATCGCAAAAATTGAAAAATCCCTTGTAGACAATTCTTTTGAGGATATAATTCAGAAAAATTCAGACATTATTGGTAGCGTAGTCATCGGTGCGTATAGGTATAATAATCGCTTTGATATCGAGTGCAAAACAGTTAGAATATTTATTGACTGGTTCAAGAAGTGTATACCGCAATCTCAACAACTTATATTAAATAATATTATTCATAAATTATCGATGATTAAAGTGAGAATTAGAGAAGACGATGTGCCGTTTTAGGAAATAGGACAATTGCGATGCCGACTGATACAAAAGAAAAAAGTATTGAAACCCTCATCACGAACTGGCTCGTCCAGCAGAACGACTACGAACAGGGCGCAGGCATGGACTACAACCGCGAGTCCGCCGTTGATGAAACACGCATGTTCCGCTTTTTTGAAGATACGCAGCCGAAACAGATGGAACTGCTTGGGGTACGGCAAAGCGATTTGAAGCGCGTCCAATTTCTTAACCGTTTGCAGGGCGAAATCGCCAAGCGCGGCATTGTGGACGTTTTGCGAAATGGCGTTAAAATATATCCGGCCAGCCTTGTGCTTTTCTATATGACCCCTTCGGAAAAAAATCCTGCCGCCAAGGAACTGTTTGATAAAAACATCTTCAGCGTTACCCGGCAGCTTACCTATTCGCGGGATAACGCCAAACTGGCTCTGGATCTCTGTATCTTCATCAACGGATTGCCCGTCCTCACCTGCGAGCTGAAAAACCAGCTTACCAAGCAGGATGTGGATGATGCCGTCCGTCAATACAAAACTGACCGAGATCCAAGAGAATTATTGTTTCAGTTCAAACGCTGCATGGCGCACTTTGCCCTTGATGACGCACGGATAAAATTTTGCACCAAGCTGGACGGAAAAAAATCATGGTTTTTGCCTTTTGACAAAGGCCATAACGACGGCGCGGGCAACCCGCCCAATCCGGGCGGCCTCATGACGGACTATTTCTGGAAGGATATTCTGACCAAGGCGGAACTGGCCAATATCATCGAAAACTATGCCCAGGTCATTGAGAAAGTTGACCCGGACAGCGGCAAAAAATCATTCACTCAAATTTTTCCCCGCTATCACCAGCTTGCGGCGGTCAAAGCCCTGCTGGCTGACGTGAAAACACGCGGCGTCGGGCAACGCTATCTCATCCAGCACAGCGCGGGCAGCGGCAAATCCAACTCCATCGCTTGGCTGGCTCATCAGCTTGTGGGGCTGGAAAAGGACGGACAGAGCATTGTTGATTCCGTGGTGGTCGTTACCGACCGCGTGAACTTGGATAAACAGATTCGGGATACCATCAGGCAGTTCATGCAGGTGTCCAATACCGTCGCTTGGGCCGAGCATTCCGGCGATTTACGCAAAGCCATTGCCGAAGGCAAAAAAATTATCGTCACCACCGTCCACAAATTCCCCAACATTCTTGATGAAATCGGAACAAACCACAAAGGCCGCTGTTTCGCCATCATTATTGACGAAGCCCATTCCAGCCAGAGCGGAAGCCTGTCCGCCAAAATGAATATCGCCCTTTCCGGCGAATATCTCCCGGAGGACGGGGACAGCGTGGAGGATGCCGTCAACAAGCTGATGGAAGGCCGGAAGATGCTACCCAATGCCAGCTATTTCGCCTTCACCGCCACGCCCAAGAACAAAACGCTGGAAATGTTCGGCGTCCCCGCGCCGCAGTCCGATGGAGCGGTGAAACATTTCCCCTTCCACAACTATTCCATGAAACAGGCCATTCAGGAAGGCTTTATTCTGGATGTGCTTAAATATTTCACGCCCATCAAGAGTTATTACAAGCTGGCGAAAACCATTGCCGACGATCCCTCTTACGACAAAAAGAAAGCGCAAAAGAAACTGCGCAAATTTGTGGAAAGCGACAGCTTTGCCATTTCCAGCAAGGCTGAACTCCTGGTTGATCATTTTCATGAACAGGTGATCGCCAAAGGCAAAATCGGCGGCAAGGCCCGCGCCATGATTGTCACCGGCGGCATTGATCGGGCTATTAAGTATTACATGGCTGTGAACAAATGCCTGGAGGCACGCAAAAGCCCTTATAAGGCGCTGATCGCTTTTTCCGGAGACAAGGAATACTGCGGTAAAGTGATGAACGAATCCACCTTCAACGGCTTCCCCGGTAATCAGATTGAACGGGAGTTCAAAAAAGAGCCGTACCGTTTTCTGGTTGTGGCCGACAAATTCCAGACAGGATATGACGAGCCGCTTCTGCACACCATGTACGTCGATAAGATTCTGACGGACATCAAGGCGGTGCAGACCCTTTCCCGGTTGAACCGGGCGCATCCACTAAAATTTGATACCTTTGTGCTGGACTTTGCCAATGAGACGGAAGCCATTGAAGAAGCCTTTTCCCGCTATTACCGTACCACCATACTTTCCACCGAAACCGACCCCAACAGGTTGAATGATCTGATTGCCGACATGGAGAAGCATCAGGTATACACCCATGCCCATGTGGAAGGCTTTGTGGAGCTTTATCTTACCGGAGCGGAGCGTGACCGTCTTGATCCCATTCTTGACGCTTGCGCGGCGTCTTACAAGGAATTGAGCGAGGACGCGCAGGTGGAGTTCAAAGGCTCGGCCAAAGGGTTTGTCCGCTCCTACGGCTTTTTGGGGGCTATTTTGCCCTACGGCAATCCTGAATGGGAAAAGCTTTCCATCTTCCTCAACCTTCTTTTGCCCAAACTGCCTTCTCCCCAAGAGGAGGATTTGGCTCAGGGCATTCTGGATGCCATTGATCTGGACAGCTACCGGCTTGAAGCCCAAACTATGCTCTCCATCCAACTGCAAGATGAAAACGCTGAGGTTGATCCTGTGCCGACCGGCGGCGGCGGAGGCAAGGCTGAACCTGAGATGGATTTGCTGACCAATATCCTTTCCGCATTCAATGACTTGTTCGGAAGCATTGAATGGACTGATGCCGACAATGTGCGCCGCCAGATTAAAGAAATTCCGGCGATGGTGTCCAAGGATGAAAAATACCGTAACGCCATGAAAAATTCTGATAAGCAAAACGCCCGTATGGAAAGCGACAGAGTTTTGAACGCGGTTATTTACAGCATAATGTCCGACAACATGGAATTGTTCAAGCAATTCAACGATAACCAGTCCTTCAAAAAATGGCTGTCTGACATGGTGTTCAGCGTAACATATAATATAGATGGTGAACCATTGAGAGAGAGTGTTTGATGCGTTTTCGCGAGAAGATTATAAAATGAAGCGCGACATGAGCGCCAACACCCCGGAACGCATAGGCGAACTCATCCTCTATTCCACGCCGGACGGCGGTTCCGCCATACAGCTTCGACTTGAAGAGGGCACGGTATGGCTGTCGCAAAAAGAAATGGCGGCATTGTATCAGATAAGCGTTTCAGCCGTTGCGCAACATTTACGCGCTATTTTTGCGAGCGGTGAACTTGAACCGTATTCAGTTATTAAACAAAACTTAATAACTGCAACTGACCGAAAAAATTATCAAATCAAGCTTTATCGCCTGGAAGTCGTTCTGGCCGTTGGTTATCGTGTGCGCTCCCACCGAGGCGTCCAGTTCCGGCAATGGGCTACGGAACATTTGCGGAGAAAGGCGCAAAGGGAGCGGCAAATGAGGTGGTTTTGTGTAAAGGACGATACAGGGATTGCTGTATGAGCGACAATATTCCCGCCCAAGCCCTGTTTACCGAAATTTCCGCGC
>JAISZT010000028.1 GCA_031284485.1 Desulfovibrio sp. | reverse complement strand
CTCGGCAGTTAAGCTCTTCCTCGCCGATGATACTGCATGAATTCTTGCGGGAAAGTAGGCCGCTGCCAAATCTTTCCATAAAAAAGCCCCCAAAAGGGGCTTTTTTATTGGGGACATCTATGCGATGGTGAAGCCGTAACCGGAGAATATTTTCATGCCTCAATTATCGCCAAAGGCGGCGGCGGCGTGGCTTGCCGAACTTGCCGCTTCTTTCATGAAAAGCCCCGAGAACGATCTGCACATGCCGGAGGGGCATGAACCGGCCTTTGGCTTGCCGCTTGTCGGCTTTGCCGCCGGCGACGATCCCTTGTGGGATGCCTATAAAGAGCATGTCGGGCCGTTTCACTGGACGCCGATGGAAGCTTTTGCCCTGCGCTATCCACAGGAAAAGGGCGGAGAAATTTCCTCTTCGGAACTTGTGGTCATGAGCTGGATTTTGCCTCAAACCGAAGCCACGCGGCGCGACCACGTGAAAGAAAAGGAAATGCCTGCCCATCGCTGGGCGCGGGCGCGTATTTTTGGGGAGGAGTTTGTCAACAACGGCCTGCGAAAATACATCCTTTCAGCGCTTGAGGCAAAGGGCATACAGGCGGCGGCGCCCATGCTTCTGAAAGAATGGACGCGTATGCCCTCAGAAAAATACGTCATTGCTTCCACATGGTCTGAACGCCATGCGGCTCACGCAGCCGGGCTTGGCACGTTTGGTCTGTGCGACGGTCTCATTACCCCGGTGGGCAAGGCTATGCGCACCGGGTCTGTCATTGTCAGGCTTCCTGTCGCCATAAACAAACGCCCCTACGCCAATCACCGCGAATACTGCCTGTATTTTTCATCCGGTTCTTGTGGCGTGTGCATACAACGGTGCCCCGCAGGCGCCCTGTCCTTCAAAGGCCATGACAAAATCGCCTGCAGAGACTACCTTCAAAATATTACCGCGCCGTATGTCACATCGACGTGGCATTTCAAGGGATACGGCTGCGGGCTTTGCCAGGTGGGTGTTCCCTGTGAAAAAGGCATACCCAAGGCAAAAATCCGCAGCCGGAGAGGTCAGGAGGTCAGAACGGCCAGATGTTGTCCATAAGGCGGGTAAACCATCCGGGTTTTTGTTTGTCCGCCAGCACACCGCGTCCATAGTATTCAATGCTCGCGTCGGCAATCTGCGTTGAGAGCACGGAGTTATTCGCGTCAACATCGCTTGCGCGCACCATGCCGCGCACAACCATGTATTCTGTTTCTTCGTTGACGCGTATTTCCCGCGCCCCTTCAATTTGCAGCAGTCCGCCCGGCAGTACGCGAAGCACACGCGTCGCCAGAGATGTCGTCACATAATTTTCACGTTTTGTTTTGCCTGTTGCGGAGAGGTCACTGACGGATGTGCTGTTCAACACGCTCGTATTTCTTCCAACCGGTCCCTGCGGCCCATATCCGGTAAGGGGAAGGAAGCCGACCTGCGTCGCATTGAACAGGTTCGGCACCTGGTAGTCATTGCTGCTGTCTTTATTGGCGGTGGTTTCAGCCTTGTTCTGGGCTTTTGTGTTTTCCACCAGCTTGACAACCACAATATCACCAACGCGGCGCGCACGGCTGTCGGAAAAAAGAGCGTCCTGTTCGCTTGCGGCAAAAAGAGATCCGGGGTTGTTTGCCCCGCTGGTTTCCTGCCTGTATTCCTGCGGAGGAGTGACAGGCGGGTGCAGGCCGGGGCGTCTGTGAGCGCTGCCGCCGCAGCCGAAGCACAACAGAAATGCTGTAAACAAGACGGCCTTTGCAGTAATATCCAGATATGTTTTCATGATGTCCCTCGTCAAATTAGTGTATTTCAACCGTGCCGCCGTCCCGGACGGTGCCGTAGACCTGTTTTTTAGTTTGCAAGTTCCGCACCGCGATAGTCGCCCCCGGTTCGCCGTCCGCCAGAGATTCCGCCTTTGTGGTCATGCGCACATTGCCCCGTGAGTAAACCAGGGAAACGATGTTCCCGCGCCGTACCATCAACTCGCTCACAAGATCGCTTTGCAGAATGGGATCGCCGGTGGTCAGTCCGCGTGTAAGCCGCCACGGGCCTCCATGTCCGTCCCAGGGTAATTCGCGCAATTGCGAGGCGTTGGCGCGCATGAAGGTGACGGCCTGCGGAGTCAGGGATTCTCCTTTGTTCAGAGGGCGGGAAGCCGCCGGCACAGTGACCCAGAGCAGAAGGTTCGCCATGCCCGCCACGCGGCGCAGCACTGTCCCGTCCGCTTCCTGCACGGCAAAGCGAAAGGTGACGCGTCCCGGCACGAGTTTGCCCGGTTCAAGCTGTATGCGTTGTCCATTGTTTGCCAGAAAAATGTAATCCGGCAGCCTGAAATCGTGCAGTTCCGTTTCACCGGGCATCGCCGCCAATTGTGGCGTCAGGCTTTTGACGACATAGGAACGCAGATCATCTTCTTTAAAAACAAGGCCTCCGCGCTGAATAACCAGGGATGTCGGCAAAATGCAGCGCCCTGTCACGTCATTGCCCAGAATTTGACGCAAGGCCTGGGAAAGGCGGGAGCGATTGATTTGCATGGGTTTACCGGCGTCAGGAGGGGCCGGCCAGAGTTGTTTTGTTTTGAGTTCATCCCACTGCTCGGCATCAATGCCGCCGAGGGGTGCGGCGATATCGCCCAGAAGCACCATATCGCCGTTCGTCACGGCCGCAGGCGCAATTTTAAGACGCCAGTCATTGGTCATATTGAGTTGGCCGTTAGCGGCAAGAGGGGCCGCGCCCGAGGCGATGTGCGCGCCTGTTTTTGCCGTGCGCGCATTTTGCGCATCGGGGGGCAGGGGCAATTTCGCGGCGCGAACATCCGGCGGCCGTATTTGTGCCGGAATCTGGGATGGAGAACGGCGGTTGTTGTGGTCTGTGTCCTGGAAAACAGCGTGCGGCACGCCGCCCCGAGTGGAGACCGCAACCGCGTTTTGTGCCGCAAGCGTGCAGAAAACAACTGCCAGAACAAGCAAAATGTACATTACAACGCGCATGATGCGATCCTTAACTGCGTTTGAGTTGTACTGCGATGCCCAGCATGGAGTCCGAGGTCTGGATTGATTTGGAGTTGACCTCGTAAGCGCGCTGTCCGACAATCATGTTCACCATTTCATCCACTACTTCCACGTTGGACATTTCCAGAAAACCCTGGGCCAGAGTGCCCACATTGTCTGTTCCGGGCACGCCTTCCACTTCCGCGCCGGAGGCTTCCGTGGGCGTGTAGAGGTTGCGCCCGCGCGCATCAAGTCCTGCCGGGTTGATGAAGGTGTAAAGCGGAATTTCCGCCCCGGCTATTTCTTGCCCCTGGTTGTCCAGCGCCGCTATATGTCCGCTTGAGGATATGGCAATATTTTTTGTTTCGGGCGGCACGGCAAATTCCGGCTGAAGAATGTAGCCGTTGGCCGTCACCACAGTGCCGTCCTGATTGAGTTTGAAAGATCCCGCACGGGTGTACATAAGCTCGCCGTTGACATCCACCTGAAAAAAACCGTCGCCTTCTATGGCCACGTCCAAGGCGTTGCCGGTGTTCTGAAAATTGCCCTGGGTAAAAAATTTGTGCACGGCTGTGGGACGGGTGCCCATGCCGACCTGAATACCGACAGGCAGGCGATTGTCGCCTTCCGTGATAGTGCCCGCGATTTTCATTGTCTGGTATATAAGATCTTCAAATTCAGCGCGGCTTTTTTTAAAGCCCGTTGTGTTGACGTTGGCCAGATTGTTGGAAATAACGTCAATGTTGAGCTGTTGGGCCACCATTCCGGTAGCGCCTGACCAAAGAGAGCGTATCATGGTAAAATCTCCTTATGTTAGCCTTGTCGGCGGCCTATTTTTTGATTTGCGTCACGATCAAGCGAATCCGCGGTCTGCATGACCTTTTGGTAGGCTTCAAACTGGCGGTGGACTTCAATCATGTTGACCATTTCTGACACCACTTCCACATTTGCGGTTTCTATAAAGCCTTGTTCCAGCCGCGCGCGTTCCAGGTAGGCGTCGCCTTCATCCACCGTAACATTGCTGCGTGGGCGATAGAGGTTATGCCCCCGTTTTTCCAGATTTTGCGGGTTGTCCACACTGACAAGGGCTATTGTGTTGACCGGGGCGTTGTCGGCAAATACCTGCCCGTCATTACTTATCTGCACGTGGCGTGTGCCCGCCGGGATAACGATGTTGCCACCCACGCCCTGCACCGTATATCCCTGAGGGGTCATAAGCGTGCCGTCGCCGGAAAGGACAAAATGTCCGTCACGGGTGAGATAGTCACCATTGGGCGTCGTCACGCGGAAAAACGCGTTGTCGCCGGTTATGGCCACATCAAGAGGATCACCGGTGAAGTGCAGCGAACCCTGGCTGTAATCAATTTTCGACACGGCAATACGTGATCGGGCCATGTTTTTCGGCTCCGGGAACAAAGGCTGCGAGCGCAGCGTCATCAATGGTTCGCGTATTTCGTCATGGGCATATGAGGCCATGGTGTCTTTAAAGGCGAGCGTGTCGCGTTTGTAGCCCGTGGTATTTACATTCGCCAGATTATTGGCGATGAAATTCATGCGGTGTTCTGTTGTCAGCGCGCCAAAAAGCCCACTGAATAGCGCGTCTTGCATAATAAACTCCTTTTGTCTGTGTTGAGAGCGCTGTTCACGCGCGCTGTCGGCACAGCCCTTTGCGGGAAGCTATGCAAGGAGCGGGCCAGTCATAAAAAACCTGCCCTTGATTTCATGGTATCCATGATATACAGTCGGCGAACCGAAAATGAGGCGAGGTATTGCGTGTTATATAAAGAGGGTGGGGGCAATCCATGAAAACAAAATATATTTTTGTAACCGGCGGCGTGTTGTCCTCCCTGGGCAAGGGCCTGTCCGCCGCTTCATTGGGCGCGCTTTTGCAGACGCGTTCACTTTCTGTGACCATACAAAAGCTTGACCCGTATATAAACGTTGATCCCGGCACGATGAACCCGTTTCAGCACGGCGAAGTTTTTGTAACTGACGACGGGGCGGAAACGGATTTGGATCTGGGACATTACGAACGCTATCTTGATGTGCCCATGACGCACAAAAACAATACAACATCGGGGGCAATATATAACAGCGTCATCGCCAAGGAGCGGCGGGGGGACTATCTCGGGGCCACCGTGCAGGTTATTCCTCACATAACGGATGAAATCAAAAGCAAGGTGCTTTCGCTGGCGGAAGGCGAGGACGCGCCTGATGTGGCAATTATTGAAATCGGCGGTACTGTGGGGGATATTGAAGGTTTGCCCTTTCTGGAAGCCATCCGCCAGTTGCGTTCGGATCTTGGACGCGACAACTGTCTGAATATTCATCTGACGCTTGTGCCCTATCTGCGCTATGCCGGCGAACACAAAACAAAGCCTACGCAACACAGTGTCAAGGAACTGCTTTCCATCGGCATTCAACCGGATATCATTCTCTGCCGTTGTGAGCAAAGCATCCCTCAGGAAATGCGGCGTAAGATCGCGCTTTTTTGCAATGTGGATCAGGATGCGGTTTTTTCCGCCGTTGATGTGAAGAATATTTATGAGCTTCCCCTGAAATTTTATGAGGAGGGTTTTGACCAGAAAGTGGCGATTATGCTGCGCCTGCCCGCGCGTAATGCCCGTCTGGACGCATGGGAAAAGCTTGTTCATGATTGCGCCGACCCAAGGGGTAATGTGACCATTGCCATTGTCGGCAAATATGTGGAATTGAAAGAAGCCTACAAAAGTCTGCATGAAGCTCTGGTTCACGGGGGCGTTGCCAATCGGGTGTCGGTGGAATTGCGTTACGTCAATTCCGAAACGGTTGATGAAACCAACGTCGTTTCACTTTTCAAGGGATGTGACGGCATTCTTGTGCCTGGCGGCTTCGGGTATCGGGGTGTGGAAGGCAAAATTGCCGCCATTCGATATGCCCGTGAAAATCGGGTGCCTTTTTTTGGCATCTGTCTCGGAATGCAGTGCGCGGTGATTGAATTTGCCCGGAATGTGGCCTTGCTGAACGATGCAAATTCTGAAGAGTTCAACCAGCTTTCTGAGCATAAAGTTATTTATTTGATGGCGGAATGGTTTGATTTTCGGACTAAAAATGTGGAAAAACGCGATGCGGCCAGCGACAAGGGCGGCACCATGCGGCTTGGCGCTTATCCCTGTAAAATCTTGCCGGAGACAAAGGCGTATGCATCATATCTTAAACCATCAGTCGAAGAACGCCATCGTCACAGGTACGAATTCAATAATGCCTTCAGAGAAATTTTGATGCAAAAAGGGATGCTGTTCAGCGGCGTTTCTCCGGACGATTCGCTGGTGGAAATTATGGAATTGCCGGATCATCCGTGGTTTCTGGGTTGCCAGTTTCATCCCGAATTCAAGTCGCGGCCAATGGATGCCCATCCGCTGTTTCGTGAATTTATAAAAGCGGCCAAAAAATACGCGGAATAATCGCCGTTGTGGCGCAAAGTTCCTTGACAAAACATCAAAAATAATGATGAGTTAAACAATTGACTTTCCATCCGTGCCGATTTGTCCGGTCATGGTGTAATCGCATAAAAAAAGGAATCGTCATGAAAACAAAAATCGTCGCGACTATAGGGCCGGCTTCAAACAGTAAGGATAAACTTAAAGCTCTTGCTCTGGCAGGGGTCAGCGTGTTTCGTCTTAATTTTTCACATGGGATAGCTTCAGATTTTGTTAATATTATAAATAATATACGTGAAGTCGATAAAGAAATTGGCCGACCTATCACAATTATGCAGGATCTTTCAGGTCCTAAAATTCGTTTGGGGGTACTGCCGGAAAATTCCATTCAGGTGACAAAAGGCATGGGGCTTTTGCTTGGATTAAGTGAAAAAAGAATTAATGATGAGATGCCCTATCTTCCTTTTGATCATGAAGTCATACTGGAAAGTCTTGATCCGGGGGACCGCATGGTTCTGGCGGATGGTGGCCTGCAATTTATAGTGCGCAAACGCCGCAAGGACGGGCTTGTGGTGCTTGAGGCCGATAATTCGGGCATCGTGACCTCGCGCAAGGGCCTCGCCCTGCCGGGAAAATCCACAAAAGTCAGGGCGCTTACCGATAAAGATAAAAAAGATCTCACAGACGGATTGAAGCTTGGGGTGGATGCCGTGGCTATTTCTTATGTGCAGACGGCCGATGACGTGCGCGAAGCCAAGCAGATAATCGCCGCCGCCGGACGCCATGTGCCTGTGGTTGTCAAACTGGAACGCCGCAACGCTGTGGATAATCTGGACGAAATTTTGAAGGAGACGGACATCGTTATGGTGGCGCGCGGTGATCTGGGGGTGGAATGTCCGCTTTCGCAATTGCCCGCTTTGCAGAAAAAGATCATACGCGCCTGCAACAAGGCGTCAAAACCTGTTATTGTGGCAACGCAGATGCTGCTTTCCATGGTTAACAGCCCATCTCCCACCAGAGCGGAAACCACTGATGTGGCGAACGCCGTGCTTGATGGCGCTGATTGCGTAATGCTTTCCGAAGAAACCGCCATGGGCAATTTTCCTGTCGAGACGGTTAACTATATGCGCCAAATTACAGATGAGGCAGAAGCCCTTTTGCTGGAAGGACGCAAACTGGATGAACCGGACGAAGACAAGGGCATACCGGAATTTCTGGCCTACTCGGCTTGTCTTTTGGCCGACAAAGCCAATGCCAAGGCTATTGTCGCGCACAGTATCACGGGCGCGGCAGCGCGGCAGATTTCAGAACGTCGACCGCCGCAACGCATATTTGCCTTGACTGAAGACCCGGTTACTGTGAAGACCCTCAACTTTGTCTGGGGTATTGAGCCGATTTTTGTTGGTAAACTTGAAAAAGAGCAGAGTCATTTGCAAAGAGCGGAAAATTTTATACAGGCAAACGCTGATCTTGAGGTAAATGATTGCGCAGTTATTACAGCCGGTCAGCGTCATGCTTCATTGACGACACCCAGCGGCACAAATCTTGTAAAAATTTACTGGAAATAATGCATGTCCGCCAACCGGAATCATGAGGCGCTTCAGAATATTGATGAGGAATATTACCAAATAAGCGCTGAAATTCTGTCCAGCTTTTCAAAATATCGCCCGCCGGTTGATCTGTTTGTATTTCGCGAGGATATTATGGTGCTGGCGCCCTACAGCAGAAAGGACGTGCGGCTGACAAACGAACAGGTGGAAGAAGTGGCGCGGATATGCGAGGAAGGAAATCTTTTCGTCTCGCGTTCTGATCATCATATTTATTCACGGCATATCGTACGGCAACTTGATTTGGTGCTACAGGACAATAATCTGAAAGAGCCTGAAATAGCTGATATATGTATTCGCGCATTGGTTATACGCTTCACCGATTTTTATGAACAGCCGGTCAAGACAATGTTTGATCCGCTGTACCGGGATGTCCTGGTGTTTACCGAGTATATATGGGGAGACAAGCACCGGATCAACGCATTTGTGCGCCGCCTTTTCCGCAAACACACGCCTGCCCGTCACGCCATAAATACCATGTCGGTGGGGCTATGGCTCTGGCTGCAATCCGTGTCCGAATACCCTCGCAAGGAGCTGGATCGTATGTCCTTGGCCCTTTTACTGCACGATATCGGCATGTGCAAGCTCCCGGCTTTTTTACTGAACAAGCAGGGAGCGCTAAAGGGTGAGGAGCGCGAAAAAATTTTGTTTCACCCGCTACTTGGCGTTAAATTAATGCAAAAAATTGAAATTTCTTTTGAGGCATTGCTGCGCGCCTGCTTTGAACATCAGGAGCGTATGGACGGTTCAGGGTATCCGCAAAAATACAAAGGGCAGCAGATCAGCCGTATTGGTAGAATTGCGGCCGTCGCCGACTCGTTTTCAGCCATTGTTTGTGAAAAAAATTACGGTCATAGCAAAGATCCGCCGGAAGCGGCAAAAGAACTGGCGGGGGATGTGCAGCGTTATGATCCTGAACTGACCAAGATGCTCATGGCAGCAGTAGTTGCCGGAAGTTTTGGCCAATTTGTGGATATGGACGCAAGTGTAGATGAATCGTCGTAGCTTTGTTATTTTGTCAGCAGATAGCGCCGGAGTGTCGCAATAACTTCCCCGGTGTCAATCGGTTTGCCGAGATGACCGTTCATGCCGGCGGCAAGGCAGTTTTCCACATCTTCACGAAAAACATTGGCTGTCATGGCGATTATGGGAATTGTTCCCGCACTGTTTCTGTCAGATGCGCGAATTTGGCGCGTGGCTTCGTATCCGTCAATTCCGGGCATCTGTATATCCATTAAAATCAGTGCATATTTATCAGAGTTTGCTAAAAATTTGCTGACAGCTTCCAGCCCGTCACAGGCGAAATCTATGGTCAAACCGGTGGGTTCAAGCAATGCTTGAATGATTTCACGATTAATTTCCACATCTTCTGCAATCAAAATATATTGTCCATCAAAGATATTGTCGTATGCCGCTTCAGTTGTTGTTTCGTCAATTTTTTTCCGATGTTGGTTAAGGCAACTGTTTATGCAATCAACAAACGATGAGGGGAACAAGGGTTTTTGAAGATATTGATTTATTCCTGCTGCAAGGGCGCGTTGCTCAATTTTCGACCAGTCGCGGGTCGTCATCAGGACAATGTGTGGCTTGTCGCCAAGTTTGGTTCTCAGCTCGCGTGCCAGCTCAATACCGTCCATGTCCGGCATTTTCCAGGCGACAAATATGATATCAAAGGGTGATTGAGTGCTCTTTTCCACATGAATAAGGGCGTCTTCCGCAGAAAGCGCAGTGTCACAGCGTACGCTATAGGGTTCCAGCAATGTTTTGACCAGCCCCAGTGTTTCAGGCATATCATCCACAACAAGCAGATGTAACGCCCCCCATTCGGCATCCGGGTGTGATTGGAGTTGCCCTGTTTTTGCGCCTATGCGGGCCGTAATCTCAAAAATGAAAGACGTTCCTTTGCCAAGTTCCGATTCAATCCATATCCGACCGTTCATCATCTCAACAATTTGTTTGGAAATGACAAGTCCGAGGCCGGTTCCGCCAAATTTGCGGGAAATGCTGCCATCGGCCTGTGTAAAAGATGTAAATAGCTGTTTCTGCTGGTCTTTCGATATGCCGATGCCGTTGTCTGTCACAGTAAAACGAATAATGCAGTCAGTTCCCTGTTCCGCAATTTTTTCAATTGTGAGGCTGATGGAGCCTGCTTCCGGCGTGAATTTGACTGCATTTGAAAGGAGATTGGTAACAACCTGCGCAAGACGCTGGGAATCCGATATGATAGTGGCAGGAATATTTTGGGCAATATCAACAAACAGATTCTGATGTTTTTCCTCTACGCGAAAATTGATCATGCCAACGGTGCGTTGGATCATTTTTTCAAAGGCAAATTCAGAAGGGGATAATGTAAATTTGTCAGCCTCAATTTTTGACATGTCCAGAATATCATTAATAATACCAAGAAGATGCTGTGATGCGTCATTGATCTTTGTCAGACAATATTCTTTGCGTGCAATATCGTGGGAGAATTTGCCTATACTTGTCATGCCGATGATTGCGTTCATTGGCGTGCGTATTTCGTGGCTCATATTTGCCAGAAATTCACTTTTTGCCTTGGATGCAGCCTGAGCCTGCTTTGTTTGCACTTCCAGATCTTTCGTGCGTTCACGGACTTCAGCCTCCAATCGTTTTCCAGTCCGGCGGTTGTGTATGAGCAGTATCGTCAGCATGGTCAGCACACATATCAGCAGAAAAGAAACACTGAACAAATAGGGCATAGTAGCCCGCGCTATCTTGCTGCGGTAATCGAAAATCCGACGTATCCAACTGGCCGCGATGCCGGCTGTATCAACAAAATTTTGAGATTTACTCACAATTGCGCGCAACAGTGTTTGATCTTTGTTAAAACCAAAATAAGATCCAAATTCGTGGAAAAGCAGATTTACCTTGAAGCCGGGGCGTTCAAAATAGTGTGTTGTACTGAGCAGCAGGTTGCGGCTGGCAATGAGAAAATCCACGTCACCACGTTCAAGGGCATCAAATCCGGCGAGATATGATGGAACCTGCCGTATGCCCGTATGACCGGGAAACCATTCCATGAAGGCCAGGGCGTAAGCAGTGTCAGTGACCATGGCCACAGGCGCGGAGGCCACCTGGTTTAGATCGGCATTTTCATTCTCTGATCTGGACAGGATGGCGTAATGATCCGACAAATATGGTGAGTCGGAGCGCAAAAAATTTCCTTTTCCTGTTTTGAGTGTAATAAGTTCGGCCAACATTGCGCCTTCACCGTTTTCAAGCATGTCCACCAGCGAGTGAAATTCGATTCCAGGAGCATTGCCCGGGACAAAACGCAATCCTGTCAAAGCGCCTATCCTTTCCAGCACGTCAATGGCGATGCCCTGCCATTCTTTGGCGCGTTCATTGAAAAAACAAAGCGGGTAATTGTCGGATTCCATAAGGACAGGGATGGCTCTGCCGCTTATCTGCATGGCAAGTAGATAATCTTCTTCAGCGCCATTCAGATTCTGGAAGAGTTTGTTTTTCAAGTAATCATTGCATCCTTGTTTGTACATTGCAGAAAGTATGCTGAACGCGCCGGAATGCAAGTATTTTTGTACTACTGATATAATAGGCCATCGCGCAGGATTGCGCGTAGACAACATAACCTGGCTGGAAATAAGTGGAAAAAAATCGCGTGAAACCAGATTGTCTTGGATGACGTCCACAGGGATTTCAAATGGCCCCTCACCAAAAAAAGCGTCGATTTCATCATTTTTCAGCATGGTGTATGCATGGGTGTAATCTGAAACCAGAACGGATACAAAATCTTTTGAAATAAGCGGGGCAATCTGTGATTGCCCTATCGCCTCGTTCAAAAAAGCCAGACGCAACGGCTTATCGCCGGAATTTGCCGCAAATCCGGAGCTGCCAGCTTTTTGCACAATTTTGACTGTGCGTGTGGCGATAGCGTCTGTCATCCAGTAGACAGCTTTTCTTTCAGGTGTTGCACTGATATCACCTGAAAAATCAACTTGGTATGAATCAAGTCCTGTCAGCAGGTCTTGCCAGGTATACAGCCGGGGTTTGAACTGGATACCGAAAAGTGTGGTCAGCCATTCACAAATCAGGGACGCATATCCCCCGATAGTGCCGTCTTCACGAAGAAAACATTCAGCTGAAGCAGGCATGCCGTAGACAAAGGAAATTCCTTGCCGTTGCATATTCGTAATGGCTTCTATCTCTTCTGCAGTCACCCCAGGTATATCACGATACGAGGTATACACCGGCGGATCATTTTTGGAGTTTTGCGCAGCGTAAGCATCTCTGCATGGCATAAAAGGCAGTCCCGCAAGGAGGCACAGGTACAGCGTATTAAAGGCGATACAATAAATTTTTTTTTTAAGCATAATATATTGCATGCTTACATGGGTAAAAAGAGCAGAACGTCTTATTGTGTCTCTCTGATTCGTTGGGCGATGCCGGCAAACCGGCTGTAGGCGGGGGCATTGTAAAGGGGTTTAACAGCATCAACAAATTTATTAAAGTCTTCATCAGTCAGGGTTGTAATCGTCGTACCTTCAGCAGTTGCCTGCTGTCGGCAGGCGGCTTCCTGGCGTGCCCATGCAACACGCTGAAACAGGGCTGCCTCCAGTGCCGATTCTTTCAGAATTTTCTTCTCATCCTCAGTAAGAGCTTCCCAGACTGCCGTATTCACAAGAATCATTTCCGGGCTGCGCTGGTGGCTATCTTCAGTGAAGTAAGGAGCCGCTTTATAATGTTGTTGGGATATATAGCTCGGCCAATTGTTTTCAGCCCCGTCAATAATAGTATTTCGAATGGCTGCATAGACATCGTTGAATGCAATCGAAACCGGCTCTGCCCCCATAGTTTGCGCAATATCCTGCATCAGCCCGGAAGGCTGTATACGGATTTTCATGCCTGCAAGATCAGAGGGTTTGCGAACGATGCGCCGGGAATTATAAAAATTTCGTGATCCGGCATCAAACCAGCACAGTCCCAAAAGACCATCCTGATACATAGATGCAAGAAATTCGTTGCCTATTTCTCCGTCAAGCACCCTGAACATGTGTTCTCTGTTGCGATACAGATACGGCATGGACAGCGCATTGATTGCGGGATTGATAGAAGACAGAATATTTGTGCCGACACGAATAAACTGGATGGCGCCCTTTTGCGTCTGTCTCAGTGTTGTCGGCTCATCGCCCAGGACTGCGTTATTCCGTATCCGGATGACGATGGAACCGTTGGTGCGTTGTTTTACGAGCTCCGCAAATTTTAAATCGCCAAGTACCGTCGGATATCCGTCCACATGACTATCGGTCAGTGTAAAGACACGCGTGTGCGCGGAAATGGGAACAGGCTTTTTTTCGCCACTGTCGCAGCCTGCCAGGAGCAATACAGCCAGTAAATGAATGGCAATCATCGGACATCTGGAAATTGACAGCGGAAACGCCATAAAATCCTCCTGTTATCGCAACTGCTGCAAAAAAATATCTCGCATAAAGGAATATTGCAAGCTCCTATTTTTTTCTGTCTGTCAATTCACTGACAAAAATTCAGAATGGAAATATAATATATTAAAATTTAATGATTATTTAGTATTGGCAAGCACCTTGCAATTAACAGCATACAACTTTGAAATTGGAGGTTGCGTATGTTTTTTTTACTTGGCGGAAATGAAAAAAAGGCGCGGAAGTCCGAGAAACGTGTTCAGGGTGCTGACGTAACAGCTAAAGCGCGTGAATTTTTTTTGGCCGGCCGATTCCCTGTAGTGACCACACATCAGGTGAAAGGACGGCGCATAGTCAAAGTATTGGGGCTTGTCTGCTGCAGGGGTTTTGATTCGGAAGAAGCTTTTTTCGGCATGGCGAGCCGCGCTATGAACAAAGGCGCGCAGGCCATCATCGGTTACAATGAAAATGTGGCTTTTCATCCTGACGGCAGCAAGTATTTTTCTTGTTTCGGCACGGCTGTCATGTTTGAGTACAATCCCGCGGAACAGAACGGGCTTCCGTTGATGTTTCAGCATAAATTCAGGGAAAGAGAGCAGCTTGTGAACAGCGACATGGTGCAGTAGCGCGCCGTGATTCACCACGCAAGTAATGAAAAAACCTCGTTGTGTTTGTTAAAACAAGCAGATAGGATGAGTTTGTGAACAACATTCTATCACCAACGAGGTGAAAACAGTATGCTGAAGAACCTGCTCCCTTACAAGTACATTGAAGAAACAAAATCTTCCGGAGAGGTACTCCCCAAAAATCGGACAGGAGTGTAAGCTACACTTCAACGAAAGGAGAGAACCCATGTCCAAGCGAAAAAATCATGCTCCCGCGTTTAAGGCCAAGCTCGCCTTGGCGGC
>JAISZT010000061.1 GCA_031284485.1 Desulfovibrio sp. | reverse complement strand
AAGGTAAAGGCAAATGCCTCGAAACATAAAGCACTCAGCTATGCGCATGCATCCAAGATAGAAGAACAATTGCGAGATGAAGTCCGGCGACTTCTGGAAGCGGCGGAACAGGCGGACGCGGAGGATCTCCCGGATGAAAGGCCAAGAAGGAAATTGAAAGGCGGGCCGCGGTAAATCAATATAATATATTGAAATTATTTACATTTGGCGTTTAGAGCTAAACTTACTCATAGCCAATAATTTCAATGTGTTACTCAATAAAAGTTCGCTTTGTCCGACAGATGCCCTCGGTGTACCGGCAGCGTCTGTTCGTCGAGCCTTTTGTGGTTGTGTGCTCCGGGGAGCATGAAAGCGGGAAAACACACCTGCTGAATCCCAGGGATCTGGATCAGGACCAAGAGGTTTTCGTGCGCTGGTGGTGTCCGGGGTACATCGCCTGGCACGAGAATCACTGGGATATGCGACACTCCCGGCGTTTGAGCACCAACAGTGTGCATCTTCAGATTGCGTTTCTGGGCACCTTGGGCCAATGGGGGATAATGCCGTATTCTCTCGCCTACAAATATTGCGACGGAGTCAAGTTTTTCATGTACAACCTGGAGCCTATGCCGCCGCCGCGTGTCTGCTACCTTCTGACGCACAGGCAGCCGCGTTCCGGCGTCAAGGCCTCCCTGGAACTGTTTCACGAATGCATGGAGGCCACGTTGCGCAAGGACATGCCCTGGGGCACCCTGACATCACCGAGCCGATCTGCCGTACCTGACGGAACCGTTCTTTGACCTGTTCGGAGATATGACGAAGGTGGAACGATACTGCGACAACCTCAAGCATAAAATGCCATAGGGCAGGAAAATTTCAATACCGCCTGTTTTGTCGTCAGAGGGAAGGGCTGATCCCTTTGCCGAAAAACCTGTTCAGCAAAAAAAGCGGCAGAAGGACGGAGAGAATAAGCAGCGCTCCATAGGCCGAGGCCGGGCCGAAGTCTCCACTGCCTATATACTGGAATATCTGCACAGTCATGGTGCTCCAGGGGCCGTAATAAAGCACAATGGTTGAACTCAGCTCCGCCAGAATGGTCACCCACATGATGATGCCCCCGGCGATGATGCCGGGCAGCATGGACGGAACAACGACCTTGATAAAGGAGCGTATGGGCGACACCCCCAGGTTGATGGAAGCCTCTTCAACGGAAACGTCGATCTGCTGCAGAAGAGCCGAAGTTGTTTTAACCGAAAACGGGGTTTTGCGGATAAAATAGGCTATCACCAGAATCATCCAGGTGCCTGTCAGAACTACGGGGCCGCTGTTATAGGTTGCGGCAAGGGCTATGCCCATGACAGATCCCGCGATGACCAGAGGCAGCATCATGGCCAGATCAAGCACATAAGCGGGAAGCCCGCGTTTGCGCACTATGAGGTAGCTGACCAACATGCCGAAAATCATGCCCACCACTGTGGCCGTGGTGGAGAGGAAAAAGGAATTGATAATGGGTCTGGGAGCCACGGCCAGAGCCGCTTTCAGGTTTTGCAGGCTGAATTGCCCATAGTACATGACAGGGCCGCTGGTTTTGGTCACGGACGCCACCAGCACAACGGCAAAGGGCGCCAGGGCAAGAAATACCAGCAACGCGCAATAACCGAAAGCCGCCCATGTGAGCAACGGGGGCAGAGCGCGGATTTCCGGGGGGCGCAGGGCCGACATGGCGTAACTTTTGCGCTCCACCCAAAATTTTTGCAACATGGTCAACGCAAGAGTGATAAAAACCAGCACCGAACTCAACGACCCGGCCATGGAGGGGTTACCGCCCAATTCACTGATAAATTCGCTATAGGCCTGCTCGGCCAGAACCTTGTAGTTTCCGCCGATAATGGTGGGGACGCCAAAATTTTCAATGGACATGCAAAAAACGATAAGCCCGCCGGCGGCGATAGCCGGTGTCACCACCGGCAGCGTAACTGTGCGGAATACTCTGAAAGGCGTGGCGCCCAGGTTGCAGGCGCTTTCTTCAAGTGAACGGTCCACCGAGTTGATGGCTGCGGAAACCATCAAAAAAACAAAGGGGAAAAACTGCAGGGTGAACACCAGCACAACTCCGTGCCACCCCACGATGCTTGGCAGATGAATCCCCATTTCTTCGAAAAAGCGGGTGACAAAGCCGCTTCTCCCCAGCATGAGCAGCCAGGCCTCCGCGCCGATAAAGGTGGGGAGGATAAGGGGCAGGGTACCCAGGGTGCGCAGGGTGTTGGCAAAGGGCAACTTGAAACGGGTGGTGAAAAACGCGAAAGGCACGCCGATAAGCACACTGAAAAGCATCGCCGCGCCGCTCATGAACAGGCTGTTGAAAAGGCAGTTCCGGTAAAAAGGCACTGCGAGAACCATGGAGTAGTTCCCGAGCGTAAAATCACCCGTATCCGCATCCAGAAGGCTCGCCTTGAAAATGGTGGACATGGGATAGACCACAAACAAAAAAAGCACTGCCAGAGCGGACAGGAAAATAATGTTCCAGGAACCCGGTAAACGGATGCGCATCACGGCGCCACAACCACGGGCCGCTGAGGAGAAAAGAAGAGGTCAATGCGCTCCCCCGGCCGTTTGGAGAGAGCCCTTCCGTTGGAAGAAACGTCAACCCGCATGCGTCGCCCCAGGGCTTCCACCTCATAAAAGATGGACGATCCGAGAAAGGTGCTTTCACGCACTACGCCGCTGAAACGATTCCGGTCGATATCATCTCCGGCTTCTTCTATCCAATCCGGGCGAAGCATGATGGTAAAGGGGGGCGATTTCGGGATTTCCATATCCAGGAAAAAGGGCAGATGCTCAATTAGGCCGGTCGCCCCCTCCGACCATCCTCCGGGAACAACCTCCAGCAGGGTGCAGGCGCCCATGAATTCCGCCGTAAAACGGTTGACCGGCTTGAAATACACCTCTCGGGGACTTCCCACCTGTTGCAGTTTTCCGCCGGAGAGTATGGCGATGCGGTCAGAAATGGCCATGGCTTCTTCCTGGTCATGGGTGACATACACTGTGGTAATGCCGAATTCTTTCTGAATACGGCGTATTTCCTCGCGCATGTCGACTCTCAGCCTGGCGTCCAGATTGGAGAGAGGTTCATCCATGAGCAGCACCTGCGGCCGTATGACCAGAGCGCGGGCCAGAGCCACTCTTTGTTGCTGTCCGCCCGAAAGCTGCCGGGGATAGCGATCTTCCATGCCGCCAAGGTGAACCGCATCAAGAATGGCATATGTCCGTTCGCGTGTTTCATCCTGTGGGATATTGCGCGCCCTGAGGCCATACGCCACATTTTCAAAAATAGTCAGATGGGGGAACAGGGCGTAGTTTTGGAACACCATTCCCGTTTCCCGCTTGTGAGGGGGCGTCCGCACCACGGATTTACCGGCAAACAGGATGTCCCCCCCATTGGGGAGGGCAAATCCTGCCAGCATGCGTAAAAGCGTGGTTTTGCCGCAGCCGCTGGGGCCGAGCAGGGTAAAAAGCTCTCCTTCGGCAATCTCCAGACTGATGCAGTCAACAACAACGTGATTGCCGAATTGTTTCACCAGGCCGTCGAGAGAAATGGAAGCCATACCGTCATTTTTTGTTCAAGATGAGTTCACGCCACTTTGAGAGCAATTCCTTCTGCAAGGCGTTTGCCTCGACCGTGCTGAAATCCTTGAGCAACGGCAACGCGCCGGATGAGGGCAAGCCTTCCACGTCCGCGGCATCCAGTCTGGCCGGGCGGCGATAATACTTGGTGAATATCTCCGACTCCACATTTTTGGAGATGAGATAATCAAAAAAAGCCTTGGCGTCTTTTTCGTGTTTGGCGCCGGCAACCAGCGCCGCCCCTTCGGGCGCGGAAAAAACGCCGTCAGAAGGGTAGACGATTTTTACTTCTGTGGAACCACCGGCGATATAGCGATAAGCCGCGTATTCCATGGTGATGCCCACGGCAAATTCTCCCTCGGCCGTCCCTTTGTAAATCAGGCTGGAACTGTCGAGCACGCGTACATTATCGGCAAGCCTGGCAAGCCCTTCTTGTCCATAAAGCTTATAAACTCCATATAATTGCGCATAGGCTGAACCCGATTTTGCCGGGTCGGCCATAACTACCTTGTCCTTCCACTGAGGAGAGAGAATATCAGCCCAGGTGTTCGGCATTTCTTCGGGTTTGACCAGTTTGGTGTTGACCATCAGAATCATAAGCTGCGTATTGGAAGCGGTCCAGCGTTTGTCACCGGCCACATATCCTTCGGGAAGGTTTTTGGCTTCCGGAGATTCATAAGGCATAAAATTTGCCTTTGCCGCTTCCAGCACGGCCACATCGCCGCTCCAGAAAATATCCGCCAGCGGATTGGCGCTTTCCGCGCTGATGCGTTTCATGGCTTCACCGGTTCCAAGACGCACCACTTCCACTTTGATGCCGCTCTGTTTCTCAAAATTATGGGAAACCATATCCAGAAGGTCCGGCGGGTTGGATGAGTAAAGCACAACCTCGGCCATTCCGGCTGTGGGTGCGCATAACAGAAACAAGAGAGCCAAAGCGGTAAAACGTCTCATAGCGCCCATAATTGACCTCCATGGTTATAGTTGCGGCATAGCGAGACATTATTTCCATTCTTTACGCTAAAGTCAACGTGATCATTGTCGGTCTGTCGCCAATATCTGCCCCTCGAAACAAAATTTTTCTGAACCGGCGCTACCTGATGCATTTCATGTCTCAGGCACTCATTTGTTCTGGGAATTTCCCCCCGTGCATGTTCAACGGTTCGCGTAACAATACGCGCAGCCGTGCGGGCAGCTATTGTACGCGCCTACGTCTTTTGAGGGAAAACACCCGCATGCCTTGCGCTGTCCGGCATCCTTCACAGCCTCGCCGGAAAACAGGGCCGCATCGCAATCAGGCGCGTCACGGCAAAGACGCCTGATCAACGCGACGTCCACGCAGGCGTTATGCGCAATGCCCAGGTCGGCATAGTCCGCGATTTCAGCGCAGGTGGACAGTTGCAGGGGATGCGGCCAGGAGGCGTTGCAAGCGGCCAGCCCTTCGGCCAGCGCGCGCATTTCCCCTTTCGATGGAGACCGTGGTTTTGCCGGATGCTCGCGCAGACGCTTTCCTGTTTTACGGTACTGATCCAGAAAACTGAAAACAAGTTTTTCCGTATGCCGGCTCACGATCCGCCCTATGCCGTCGATACGCCGCAACAAGAAATCCACAGGCAAATCCCTGCCCAACAGCAACGGATCATAACGCCAGATTACCCGTTCCCGGCCTGTCATGCCGGACAGGCGGCAAAATGTTTCCAGACGCTCCCGCAGTGGAGGCAATCCGGGCTCAAGCCCCTCGGCCTCATAATCGTTCAGCGTAAACTGAACATAAAAAACAAAACCCATCGCGGAAATTTCTTGCAGGTACGGCAGGAGGGGCAACGGGTTCTTACTCCAGAAAACAATGGCCTTACATCGCTCAAAGGAAACACGCTGTTTTTGCCGGGCGTTGAAAGGGTTGGTCCACAGGCAATGTCCGGCGCGCAAACGCGCCATAAGCCAGTCACTGTAAAAGGCCGGAATATCCGTGGCCCGGCTGGCCGAAATGATCAGTGGTCTCGTGCAGCCGCACATACAGCGCTTACCGCAAACCAGCAGCAGGCCACAAGGATGACCGTCGCGCCGCTGGCGGTGGAGAGCCAGTCCTGCGCCGAAAGCGCAAGCCCGGCAAACGCGGAGGTCTGGGCCACAACAATGGCCCACCAGAACATCCCCCCGGCGGTGCGGGCCAGATTTCTCGCCGCCGCCGCCGGAACAATCAGCATGGCCGTCACCAGCAGCACCCCGACGGCCCAGACGGAATACATGACGACCAGAGCCAGAAGTCCGGCAAAAAAATACTGCCACAGGGCAACGCGCACGCCGCGCACTTTTGCCGTTACCGGGTTGAGCGCTATGGAAAACAGGTTGTTGTACCCCAAAAACTGAAAAAACAGCATAACAACAAAAAGCAGCAGCAGCATGGAGATTTCACGCTCGCTGATGGTCAGAATATCGCCGTACAGAAATTGTTGCATGTCGCGGGCCATGCCGTCCGCCCGGCTTACCACGGCCAGCCCGAAAGCCACCACCCCGGAAAAAATTATGCCCGTAACCGTGTCGCTGGAAAAACTGGTGTTGCGCCGCATCGCCATGATGGCAAGGCCCGTCAGCACCCCGAAGACCGGCATGGACAGGCGCGGATCCACACTCAGGATAAGCCCGCACGCCACCCCCGTGAACGCCGAATGCCCGACGGCGTCAGAAAAAAAGGCCATGCGGAAATTGATGATTTCAATGCCGAGAACAGCGGCCATGGGCGCAAGCAAAAGCAGACCGAACAGGGCCTGCTGCATGAAACGAACCTGAAAGCACTCCAGCGGCAACAGGACAATAAGCGCGTACACTGAAGAAAAATCGCAATCAATCACGGGGTAAACTCGCTGAACTTATTGTATCTACTGTTTTTCCTCATGATATTGAATAGCCGGTAAAAACATTTTTAGTAACGGCCGGACGGCCATTGACCAGGGACACGGACGGGGAAACGAGGAAATCAGTCATGGGATGCCTCCACTAGAACTTTTCAGGTTCGTACCGGCAATCTTCCCAATGAAGATTGCCGGGCGCTGAAAACAGCTAGTGGAACTGCGGACTATTTCCCCTCACGGGTATTGTATTTCGCCCACGCCCGGCAAATATGGCAATGATTAATAAAGGCCAGACTGACGGGTGGCGTTGCCGCCAACGGGCTTTTTCAGAGCCGTGAGGCGAATACTGCCACAAAAACAAAAGATTGTCAAAGTTCTTATCGGCGGAAAAGGAAGTGAAGTTTAGTGTCCCTCTCAGGCGTATCCTGCATTTGATGATGCGCTTCATTTAACTCCTCTAGCGCGGTAGAGCTAGGTGCATCTTAATTGCATCTTCGACAGCCAGCATATCAGCTTTAGACAACACGCAAATTTTCTCTTTAAGCCGCGCTTTGTCGGTGGCCATGATTTGATCAGCCATTGCCTTGCTGCGTCGCTCGCCAGCTTGCACAATAGCTTCACCTGGATATTGCCGCTCTATATTGCTAGTTACAGGCACGACAACTACACGAGCAAGATTTCTATTAGCTGCATCATTACTTACAATGATCGCCGGGCGCGTCTTACGAATTTCACTACCAACAGACGGATCAAATTCTACCCACCACACTTCACCTCGCTGCATTGGCTATATCTCCAGCAAGCGCATTGCACCATTCCATGGCCTCACTTTCACGTACATTATCTTCTGCCATCGCACGATAACCATCATCAAGCGATGCATTCATTACATGAGGGCGCACCAAGTCTTCAATGAACTGACTCATACGACGTTTGCCGATCATCTGGTACAATCCATCGTAAACCGCCTCGTCAAGCGTAATTGTCATACGTTTATGCATTTCAACCCTCCTATATATTATATGCATACACATAACGTATAAATTTATAATGTCAACGCCCCATGCCCATTGAGCGACCCGGCCGCTCGTTAATCCGCTGAACCTCCTGCTGCCGCTCCTGTTCCTGCCGGACCATCTCCCGGCCTTCCAGTTGCTCCCACTGCTGTCCCTGAAAAGCCGAAAAGCCGGTTGACAAATGCTTCTGTTTTTTGAGATAATATAGATAATATATCCGACAGCAACGATGAAAATCCGGAGGGTACGGAGATGTCAGATTTCAGTACGGGTTGCATGGGACTGTGGAGCCCTGAAAGCGACATGCGCGTGGCCGCCCAGCACGCCCGGCACGAAAATGAAATGCTCCAGCTTGAAATGGAAACCCAGGCCAAAATCCAGGAAATCCAGGCCAATACCCATGCGAACGAGATGTCCCGCATGATGGACAAGTACAACGAGGTCGTTGACAAGTACAATAAATTGGCGGGTCGGGCCTGGATATTTCAGGCTGAAAGGGATACGGCTTATGAAA
>JAISZT010000105.1 GCA_031284485.1 Desulfovibrio sp. | reverse complement strand
CCCGCGCTCACGGCTTCGTACATGTGCCCCGGCTCTCCCGCGCCGCCGGAGGCGATCACCGGCAGGGACACGGCCTCCGCAATGGCGCGGGTCAGGGTAAGCTCATAGCCGTCGCGCGTGCCGTCCGCGTCAATGGAATTGACGCAAAGCTCACCGGCCCCCAATTCCTGACAGCGCGCGGCCCAGGCAAGAGCGTCCACCCCCATGCGTTTGCGCCCGCCGTTGATCACGATTTCATAGCCGGAGGGGATGGCGTCGCTCTTCGGCACTTGCAGCACATCCATGCCCACCACTATGGCTTGTGAGCCGAAAGCGTCCGCGCCGTCGCCGATAAGCCGCGGATTGCGCACGGCCGCCGAATTGACGGAAACCTTTTCCGCCCCGGCCAGAAGCACTTCGCGCATCTGCGCCACCGTGGAAATGCCGCCGCCCACGGAAAAGGGAATGAATATCTGCTCGGCCACGCGCTCCACCACGTCCAGAAAAATGCCGCGATCCTCGGCCGAGGCTGTAATGTCGTAAAAAACTATCTCGTCGGCCCCCTCTTCATAGTAGCGGCGCGCGCTTTCCACAGGGTCGCCGATGTCCTCGTTGCCGGCGAATTTTATACCCTTGGTCAAACGCCCGGCGCGCACGTCAAGGCAGGGGATCACGCGTTTACTGAGCATGGCTGGCCCCCCGGCAGCAGTCATAAAAATTGCGCAGCAGGGCAAGGCCCGGCCTGCCGCTTTTTTCCGGGTGAAACTGCACGGCCCAAAGCCCGTCGCGCCCGTACACCGAGCAAAATTCCGCGCCGTACACGGTAGTGGCGATCACAAAAACGGGGGCCGGTTCAACATAATAGCTGTGGACAAAATAAAATTCCGCCGCGGGGGAAATGCCGTCCAGCAACCGGCTTTCCTCGCGCATATGCAGGCTGTTCCAGCCCATGTGCGGCACCTGGATGCCTGATCCGTCTTCCTGCAAAAGCATTTCGTCAAAACGGCGGCACACGCCGGGTACGATATCCAGCGTCCGTGCGTCGTTTTCCTCACTGCGGGAGAGCAGTATCTGGCAGCCGAGGCAAATGCCGAGCAGGGGCTGCCCGACGTCAACGGCCCGGCGCAGGGCGCTGTCCGCCCCGACGGCCGTCAGCGCGCGCATGGCCTGACCCGCGGCCCCGACGCCCGGAAAGATTATGCCTTGCGCGCTTTCCAGTTCCGCCGGATCGGCCGTGACGGCGCACGGAATTCCCAGATGTTCAAGAGCGCGGCGCACGCTTGTCTGATTGCCCGCGCCGTAATCCAGAATAGCCAGCATGGATTCCCTTCATGTTTTTTTGACAATGCCCCGCGGAGGCAGGATTGCCGCAACGCTTCCGACAATACAGGAATCCGGGGCCTTGCGTCAAATGTTCTTCGATGACGGAACGCTTGACAGTGACAGGGAATGCTGTTTACAATAATCACGGTTATAGTTAAAACCGTGACTGTAATAGGAGGGGGGACGAAATGATATTCCCAATTTCCGGCGTTGAAGTTTCGCCGATAGTTCCTGTAATCACCGGATTTTATATCTCGATCTTCACGTCTGTCGGCGGAATTTCCGGCGCATTTCTCCTGCTGCCCTTCCAGATGTCCGTGCTCGGCTATACAAATCCCTCGGTCAGCGCGACCAACCAGCTATACAACGTGGTCGCCATTCCCAGCGGCGTGTGCCGTTTTGTCAGGGAAAAGCGTATGGTATGGCCGCTGACGCTTGCCGTTGCCGTCGGAACGCTGCCGGGCGTGTTTATCGGCGCCTACATCCGCGTCGCCTGGCTGCCCGACCCGAAACTTTTCAAACTCTTTGCGGCCTGCGTGCTTTTGTACATAGGCGGCAAAATCGTACGCAATCTTGCCGCCAAAAACGCCGATCCCCCCCGCGCCGCCTCTTCCTACATCATTCACGACAAAGGCGGCGGCGCAAACCCCGACTTCACCGTAGCGGTGAAAGAATTTTCACTGCGGCGCATAGCCTATACCTTTCAGGGCGAGCTGCACCAATGCCCGACAACCGGCATTTTTGTCCTGAGCTTCCTTGTGGGCATAATCGGCGGAACATACGGGATAGGCGGCGGCGCCATCATAGCGCCCTTCTTCGTTTCCTTCTTCCGCTTGCCCGTGCATACCATAAGCGGAGCCACGCTTATGGGCACATTTCTCACTTCCATAGCGGGCGTCGCGTTTTATACGCTGATTGCCTCCTCTTTTCCGGAGCAGTCCGTTGCGCCGGACTGGGCGCTTGGCCTGCTTTTCGGCCTGGGCGGCGCTGCGGGCATGTACTGCGGGGCGCGCTTGCAGAAGCATGTGCCCGCCACCGCCATCAAGTGGATGCTCGGCGCGGTCATCATCGGCACGGCCTGCAAATATATACTGGAATATCTGCGCTGAACCGTGTAAAAAAAATCCATGAAAGAAACTCAACCCATCGCCCTGTTTGATTCGGGCATGGGCGGCCTTACCGTGCTCAAAGCCCTGGCCGACAGGCTTCCGGGCGAAGATATGATCTATCTCGGAGACACGGCGCGGCTGCCATACGGCACCAAGGGACGCGAAACAATCATCCGCTATACGCTCAAGGCCGCCCGAAAGCTGCTGGAAAACGGCGTCAAAATGCTTGTGATCGCCTGCAATACCGCGACGGCGACCGCCCTGCCGGCGCTGCGCGAACACTTTGCCGGTCTTCCGATACTGGGCGTTGTTGAACCGGGGGCGCTGGCCGCCGCCAGGGCCAGCCGCAACGGACGGATCGTGGTGATCGCCACGGAAGCCACCATCGCCGGGGGAGCCTACCAGGAAGCCGTTGCCCGCATTCGCCCGGAAGCGGTCGTGCTGGGGCGCGCCTGCACCCTGTTTGTGCCCCTTGCCGAAGAAGGATGGATGGACGGCCCGCTGGTGGAAGGAATAGCCCGGCGTTACCTTGAAGACATTTTTACCCCGCCCGCCGCGCGCCCGGACACCCTGCTGCTGGGCTGCACGCACTTCCCCCCGTTGCAGCAGGCGCTGCGACAGGTTGTGGGCACACGCGTGCGCATTGTGGATTCCGCGGCCACCACGGCTGAACGCGTTCAGCAGGAGCTGGCGTCACGCTCCCTCTTGCGCGAAAGCGCGTCCCCCGGCCGCCGCCGTTTTCTGACCACGGACAACCCGGCAAGGTTCATCCGCACGGGCAGTTTGTTTCTGGGACGGGCGCTCAAAGACGCGGAGGTGGAGCTTGTGGACCTCTGACCGGCAACAAACTTGCGCGACAAGCAAATATTTTCCATTTTTCTGTTGACACGCCTTGCAGCATTACTTAAGTAAAGCTTACGCATGACTGTGAGGGGTTCTCATCAGCCAACCTGAAATTCCACATTTTATTTATTATGGAGAAACAAAATGACAAAAGCCGAGCTTGTTGCAAAAATCCACGCCAAGGCTTCCCTGCCCACCAAAGCAAAAGCTGAGGAAGCCCTGGATGCTGTGCTGTCTTCTTTGCGCGAGGCCCTTGCCGCCGGTGACTCTGTTACCTTTACCGGTTTTGGCAGTTTCAAGGTTGTGACGCGCGCGGCCCGCAAAGGGCGCAACCCCCGCACCGGCAAGGAAATCCAGATTCCCGCCGGGAAAATCGCCAAATTTACGCCTGGCAAGGGTCTGAAAGACGCCATCAAGTAAGGCGTTGTTGTTTTTGTCTGTTTCCGCGGCGTTCTCTCTGTACGGGAGAACGCCTTTTATTTTGTAATATATTTCAAATTGTTATACCGGCGTACCGTAAGATGACAGACTGCGGTGGCCAGAGCGTCCGAGGCGTCTACCGGCCAGCGCGCCGCCCTGACATTGAGAATTTGAGCCACCATGAACGCAACCTGTTCTTTTTCCGCCCGGCCTGTTCCCACCAGAGATTTTTTAATGAGAGCCGGCGCGTAATCGTACACAGGGACATTGTGGGCGGCGCAGGCCGCAACGGCCACGCCGCGCGCCTGGGCAAGCTTGATGGTGCTGTCGATATTTTTTGCCGTGAACACCTGCTCAACAGCCGCTTCACCGGGGATGAAACGGCCGAGAATTTCCGCGAGGGATCGGTAAATACGCGCAAGCCTCGCCGAAAACATCCCCCCGTCCGCGGCGGCGCGCACCACTCCGCACTCCACAAGGCGCAGCACGCCCGAAGTCTCGCTTATCACGCCCCAGCCCGTGCGCTGCGAACCGGGGTCAATGCCGATAACCGTTATCGTCGCCATGCGGCAAAGACGCGCGCCGAAAAACGGCTATTCTTCCGGCATGTCATCCGGAAAGTCCACATTGGCGTAAACGTTCTGCACATCGTCATTGTCGTCCAAAGCCTCCATGAGACGCAGCACTTTTTGCCCTGTGGCCGCGTTTACCGGGGTCAGATTTTGGGCAATCATGGCAAGTCCGGCCGATTGCATGGCAATGCCCGCCGCTTCCAGAGCGTCGCGCACCGCCGCAAAATCGGACATGGCGGTATGGACGGTCCAGACATCCTCGTCGTCCAGCACATCGTCCGCCCCGGCTTCAAGGGCGGCTTCCATGATTTTGTCTTCCGCGTAGGCGGCTTTGTCCACGCTTATGACGCCCTTGCGTTCAAACATCCAGCCCACGCTGCCGCTTTCGCCGAGCGACCCTCCGTGCCTGGTGAACAGGTGGCGCACTTCGGCTACTGTGCGGTTTTTGTTGTCTGTGGCCACTTCCACCATCACGGCGACGCCGCCGGGGCCGTACCCTTCATAAAAGCCTTCGGTCAGATCCCCGCCCGCGTCTTCGCCCGTACCCTTGCGGATGGCGGCGTCTATTTTGTCCTTGGGCAGATTGATGGTTTTGGCCGCGGCTATGGCCGCGCGCAAACGCGAATTGCCCACAGGATCGCCGCCGCCCTTGGCGGCGATAATGATTTCCTTGGCCGCCTTGGTGAACATTTTGCCGCGTTTGGCATCCTGGCGTCCCTTGCGGTGCTGAATGTTTGCCCATTTGCTGTGCCCTGACATATTTCCTCCATGTATATAATTTTTATTTTCCCGCACCGTTGCCGCGCCCGCGCGTCAACCGTGAAAATTCAGCCCCACGTAAAAATTTTCCTTGCTCTCGGCGCGCGAACTTTTCGGTTTGAACGCCCTGACGGCGTTAAAAACCTGTTTCATGCCTTCCTGCAATTCCCGCACATCCGGCCCCATAAAGACTTTGACGACAAAGCTGCCGCCGTTTTTCAGATACCGGCAAGACATCGCCAGGGCCTCCCGCGCCAGTTGCAGTGAACGCGCCTGATCGGTCGCGCGCGCCCCTGTCGTCAGCGGGGCCATATCACTGATGACGACGTCAAAAGGGGCGATTTCGCGCAATTTTTCTTCAAAAGCAGCGGTGCGTTCAAAAACATTCTCCTGTAAAAACAGCACCTGGGGCGGAAAAACCGTTTGCGCGCCCTGTATGTCGCAGGCGAGCACAAGCCCCTTTTCCCCCACTTTTTCCGCCGCTCCCAATGACCAGGACCCCGGCGCGGCCCCCAGGTCAAGCACCTTCATCCCCGCCCTGAACAAACGGAATTTCGCGTCCAGTTCGCGCAGCTTGTAAATGGAGCGCGCGGGGTAGTTCTCTTTTTTGGCCTTGTGAAAATAGTGATCCTGATATGTTTTCATCTGTTTTTATGCGCGGCAGTGTACACCTGTTTGCCCATGCAGCCAAGCGCGATTTACGCTTGCGGACAATTGGCGTATACCCCGGCTATGCCGGACAACACAAGAAAACATATACGCCTGCCCGACTTCTCCGGCAGACGCCTGAGCCTGCCCGACGGGCCCGAAGCCTGGGAACCTCTGGCGGGTTCGGGAAACGACGTCCTGTTGCTTGGCCTTGGCCCGAAAAATCCGCAGGATTTGCCCTTTGTCAGGGGCAGCGCGCGCGTCTTCTGGCTGGATGCGCCGCAAACCTTGCGCGATCTTGCCGGATCAGGGCGGGCGCCTTTGCCCGCAACCTGGCGGGAAGTGTCGGTTGATGAGGCTGTGGCCCTGTCCGGGCAATGCCGCGCCTGTTTTTACCGTTACGGCAGGCGGCTTGCGCCCGAGTTCTGGGGGCCGCTGCTGGGAAGAATGGACGCCGCCCGCCTTGCCGCCCAAAAGGACGGGGCAACACCCTCGGCGTTTCTGCCGGGCACGGACCGGCAACTGCTGCATCAGGAATTGCGCCACGCCCTGCATGTTTCGGGATTTTCCGTAATTACGGCCCCTTCCTCTCCCCATTGGGACGGCGCGGGCGGGCGGCGCGCCCTGGGCGACTTGAAGGAGCTTCTGGCCGGGCAAAAACCCGCGCTTTTTTTGTCCGTCAATTTTCGCGGACTTGATCCCGACGGCGAGATTTTTTATCTCTGCCGCGCCCTGGGCGTGCCGGTAGCTGTCTGGTGCGTGGACAATCCCTGGCATCTGCTCTGCGGCGTCCGCGCGCCCTGGTGGCGCGAGGCCGCCATTTTTGTCAGCGACGCGAGCTTTATTGAAGATCTTGAAGCCGCCGGGCGCGGACAGGCGGCGTACCTGCCCCTGGCGGCGGCCCCGCACATGCTGGACATCGCCGCCTCCGACGTTGAGGCCTCCCCTCCCCTGTTTGTAGGGCGCTCCGCCTTTCAGGAGCGGCAACGCTTTTTTGCCGCCGCCCGCGTGCCGCCGCATCTGAAGGCCAAAGCCGCGGACACTCCGGCGCCGGTATACGGGCCGGCAAACGGACCGAATTTCCACTGGTGGCGCAAGGAATTGGGGGTCGCTCTCTGGCCGGGGCAGGAGGTGCGCCGCGCGGGCCTGGGGGCGGAGATGTGCTCGCGCGAGCGGCGGGCCGCCTGGCTGCGCGCGGGGCTGGAGGCCGGCTTGTGGGTGATCGGCGATGAAGGCTGGCGGGAGCTTGTTCCCGGAGTCAACCTGTCGCCGCCTGTGGATTATTACACGGCGCTTCCGCTGCTCTACCGCCGGGCCGAGGCCGTGCTCAATGTGACCAGCCTGCTTTTGCCCCACAGTCTGAGCCAGCGGCATTTTGACGTCTGGGCGGCAGGGGGCCTGCTTTTGAGCGACGCCACGCCGGGGCTTGATCTGTTCCCCCTGGAATTGACGCGGGCCGTCACGCTGCGCCGTCCTGAAGATTTTGCCGCGCGGCTGAGGGCCTTGCGCGCCGACCCGTCCGCGGCGCGTGATCTGCGCGCGGCGTGGCGAAGGCTCATTTGCGCAAAACACACCTACGCGCACCGCGTGGCCCGCATCTGCGAGGTGTTGGGCATCCGAACAAATCATGGACACACCAAACAAAGGACAGAGATATGCACATAGTCATTGCGCCGGATTCATTTAAGGGCTGTCTTTCCGCCCTTGCCGTGGCCTCGGCCATGGAACAGGGGATTTTACGGGTTTTTCCCGAGGCAAGCGTGGACAAGATACCCATTGCCGACGGCGGCGAAGGCACGGTAAGCGCGCTTGTCGCCGCAACGGACGGGACGGTGTACTCAAGCACCGTGACAGGCCCGCGCGGTGATCCGGTGGACGCGCAATGGGGCATGTTCGGCGACGGGAACACGGCGGTCATCGAAATGGCCGCGGCTTCCGGACTGCCGTTGCTGCTGCCGGACAGGCGCGATGTGCTCAACGCCTGTACCCGGGGCACGGGGGAACTCGTCCGCGCGGCCCTCGACAGGGGCGCCGGGCGCATTATCATCGGCATAGGCGGCAGCGCCACCAACGACGGCGGCATGGGGTTCATCCGCGCTCTCGGCGCGAAATTTCTGGATGCTTCGGGGGCGGAACTGCCGCCGGGCGGCGCGGCGCTCTCGAAACTTGCCCATATCGACCTTTCCGGGCTGGATCCGCGCCTCGCCGGGACGGAACTGCTTGTCGCCTGTGATGTGGACAATCCCCTGTGCGGGCCTCGGGGCGCGTCGGCCGTTTTCGGCCCGCAGAAGGGGGCCGACCCGGAAAAGGTCGCCATCCTTGACGCGGCGCTGCTGCATTACGCGCAAATCGCCGCTGACGTCACCGGCAAGCCGCGCGCGGCGGAAACAGCCGGGGCCGGGGCTGCCGGCGGGCTTGGGGCCGGCCTTCTGTTTTTCACGGGCGCGACCCTGATGCCCGGCGTGACCCTGGTGCTCAACGCCACGAACTTTGACGCCAGGGTAAAAAGCGCGGATATAGTGTTTACCGGGGAAGGCCGGACCGATTTCCAGACCGTTTTCGGAAAAGCCCCGGTCGGCGTTGCCGAAGCCGCGAAAAAATACGGCAAAGCGGTTGTGTGCCTCTCCGGCGGGTTGGGCAACGGGGCCGATGACGTTTACGCCCACGGCATAGACGCGCTCTGGAGCATCCCCCCCGGCCCCATGAGCCTGGAAGAATGCATGACAAACGGAGCGGCGCTGCTTGCCGACGCGGCGGAACGCTTCTGCAGGGCCTTGAGGACGGGAAGGATGATGCCTGGATAGGGAACTGGCCCAAGCGATACCGTCACTAAAAAGCGATGCTGAAGCTGAGAGATTTTATGTTCGTCTTGTTCTGGAGCAGGCGGCAGTGTCCAGAGTTTTGCGCACATTTTTACCTTGCTGTTCATTAGGGTTGGAATTTTTTTTGCAAAGAAAAAGGGTTTATGATTTTTTGTCATAAACCCTTGATTTCTCTTGGCGTCGCCAACGGGATTTGAACCCGTCTTAACGGCTTGAGAGGCCGCCGTCCTAACCGGATAGACGATGGCGACGCGGATGCACTCTACAGGCTGTCCGCCTGTTTGTCAAAACTCCAGGCCCAGCCGTATTCCGCCGGAGATTCCGTTGCGCATGCCGGTGTAGCCCTGCAGGCCAAGCTCAACGGCGAGGTTGCTGTCCTTGTACGGGCGGATGATCATGCCTATTTCCCCTATGCCCGTGGGGCCGGTCAGGCTCGGAACGTCAAGTTCGCCGGCGTCCACGCGGGCGCGTATCTTGTGGTCGAATTCGTATTCGTACGCGGCCCCGACGTAGAAGGAGAGGTGCTTGTCGTCGTAGCGGTCGTAGGTGTAGCGCGCCCCGGCCCGCACGCGGTGCGAGTTGTCCGCGTCAAAGGTGATGTCCTCGCCGGTGTCCAGAGTGGTTGTCGCGCCGCCCTGGTGTGTCCAGTAGTACCTGCCCAGCAGATCAAGAGTGTGTTTTTCCGCGATTTTCCATTCGTAGCCCACGCCCGCGTGCGCGGCCACATAGGGCACGGTGATGTTGTAGTCGGCGTATTTGCCGTCCACGTCGACGAAATCCGTCGAGCGAAAGTCGTTTTCCAGTGCGCCGGCCCTGAGCGATCCTTCCAGCCTGAAGCCGTTGTGCCAGCGCAGGCGCGCCATGAGGCCGCCGCCGTAGTAGCGGAGATAGCCGTCGCCGTCGAGGTGGGTATTCTGGGAGCCGAACTCCCCGCCAACGTCGTAGTTGGCCCAACCGGCGTCAAAGAAGCCGCCGAAGAGTATGGAAGCCGAGTCCCCGGTGCGTTTGATGGCGAGGCCGGCCATCATGTTGGTGGCGCTTATGTCTATGTCGGCGTCGGAGGTCGCGCGCAGCCAAGCCCCGTCAACGCCGCCGAAAGGCGTCCAGGCGTCCTCGGCCTGAAGGGCGAGGTCGGCCTGCCGGTAGCTGTGGTCGGGCAGCCAGCTCGCGCCCTGAATGAGGAAGGCGAGGCCGGCCGCGCGGCCTTCGGAGAGGATGCGGGTTTCGCCGGGCGGGCGGGCGTTGCCCACAAGGCGGGCCACCAGATACCGTCTGCTGTTCAGGGCCGAGGCGTTATGGGTCTGGTTTGTGTCGACGATGAATTCGTATTCCCGCGTCAGGCCCTGCCGTGCCCTGGCCCGGTTGTTGGCAGGATCGCCGGCGGCAAGTTCCGGTCCGCCGGTCTCACCTGTGTCGATCAGGTAGAATTCATCGCCGGCGCGCAGGGCCGGTCCGGCGGCGAAGTTGGACAGGCTGACCGTGGCCCCGGCAACGCTGGGCGGGTTGGCGGACGGCGTGGTG
>JAISZT010000075.1 GCA_031284485.1 Desulfovibrio sp. | reverse complement strand
TATCTGGTCACTTGCCCGGCAAGTTGCGCAAGCCTGTGCGAGGTTTCTATTACTCCCCGGTTTTCTGCGTGCCGGACAGCGGCAAGAATGGTCTGCGGGTCCAGAGAGGAAAACGGGATATTGCCAATGTAGGGGAAAAGCTGGTTTTCAAGGCGGGAAAGAATTTTCTTCTGATGCCCAGGCGTGAAAACGGCAGTCTTTTTTGAAAACCATTCACGGGCCACGGCCTCAAATGTGACGGCCTGCTCTTTTGCCTGAATGGCCGCAGCGGCCTTGACGGCCTGCTTATGGGCGGCAGGGTCAATGCCTTGGGCAAGCTGCTCTTTGGCGGCCCCACGCCTTTTTCTGGCCTCTTTCAGCGATACGGCGGGATAGCCTCCAAAGCTCAACAGCTTTTGCTTGCCTTCAAAGCGATAGCCCATGCGCCAGAGCGTCCCGCCGGCGGGGGAAACATAGATGTACAGCCCGCCACCGTCAGAATATTTTTGAACCTTGCCCGTCGCCTTCAAGGCTCTCAAAAAAGTATCGGTCAGTTTCATGCTGGTATCGTCTTTTTTGCGAGCTGGTATTTTTGTCGCACCAGCCGGAAAGTATACCAGCAAGCCATAAAAGCCTTACAGGGTAAAGGTTTTGTGATTGCTGGTATCGACATTAAAACTATTCCCTCAATACATATCCTACCAGCGGATGTACCAGCAAAACTGGTATATGTCAATGGACTTTAATAGACGGCAATATACATGATATCCCACAAAAAACTAAGTCCACCAAGGCTTTTTAGCTCTTAGTGGACTTTAATATTCTTCCTCTTGGTGCCGAGGGCGGGACTCGAACCCGCACGCGCATAACGCACTACCCCCTCAAGATAGCGTGTCTACCAGTTCCACCACCTCGGCGTGTGCTACTTAACTATATCAGTATGCCTGAAATTGCAAGCCACATATTGCAAGCCGCGCAATAATACGGCATTCTCCCGCCCATGCCGCGTTTTCACTTGGTCACACTCTTCCCGGAATTTTTTGACTCGCCGCTGAACACGGCACTCCTGGGGCATGCCCGCCAATCAGGTCTTCTGGAAACAATCTTCCACAATCCGCGTGATTTCAGCGCAAGCAAGCACCGCCATGTGGACGACAGACCCTATGGCGGCGGTCCCGGCATGGTCATGCAGGCGGAGCCGCTGGCAAGCGCGCTGCGATCCATAAAACAGCCCGGCCGCATGCTTCTCCTGTCCGCCGGAGGACAGCCCCTTAACCACACTCTGGCGCAAAATCTGGCCATTGAGGACGATATCACCATAGTCTGCGGCCGCTACGAAGGCATGGACGCACGTCTGCACAGCCTTTTTCCCCTGGAGGCGGTCAGCGTCGGCGATGTCGTTCTCAACGGCGGTGAAACCGCCGCCCTCGCCGTGATTGAAGCTGTGTCACGTTTTATACCGGGGTTTATGGGCAAGGAGGAATCCGCGCAGGAAGAAAGCCACGCGCAAGGTTTGCTGGAATACCCGCACTACACGCGCCCGGATGTTTGGGAAGGACTGAAAACGCCGGATGTCCTGCTGAACGGAAACCATGCGGAGATCGCCCTCTGGCGGCGTAAGGCGTCCCTCACGGCCACCCTGAGAACACGCCCGGACATGCTGGACACAGCGCCGCTCACCCATGCGGACGCGCGGGCGCTGGCCGATATCCCTTGCGAACGGCCGGGCCGCAATCTCTCTTTCTGCCTTCTGCACTACCCTGTTTTGTTGGGAGAGAAAAATTTTGGCGCATCCTCTTTGACAAATCTTGACGTACATGATATATCCAGAATTTCCCGCAGTTATGGCATGGGGACTTTTTATGTGGCCACGCCGCTTGAAGATCAACAGCGCATTCTTCGGGAAATTTTATTGCACTGGACTCGGGGGCCCGGCGGCAGGGGCAATCCGGACAGGGCGTGGGCGCTGCAACACGTTCGCCCCGTCAGCTCACTGGATGAAGCCGTTGCCCATATGCTTGAACAGACCGGGGCAAGGCCGAGGCTGGTGGCAAGTTCCGCCGTCTGGCCGAAGAAAAAAAACGTGCCTGCCCCGCTGACGCCGCGCACGGTACGCCAATGGTGCGAGGAAGGCCCGGTAATGCTCTGTCTGGGCACAGCCCGCGGGCTGTCACCGGAAGTGCTTGAACATTGTGACGGAGTGATGCGGCCGTTACGTTATTTGGGATATAACCATCTTTCAGTGCGCAGCGCTGCCGCCATTTTGGCGGACAGAATATTGGGCGATTATTTTTAAACAGCGATATAAGGGAATCTGCCATGGACATTATCAAAAAAATAGAACGGGAAAACATGCGCATGGATTTGCCGGCTTTCCGTTCCGGCGATACGATCAAGGTGCATATGCGCATTGTGGAAGGCGAAAAAGAACGCATCCAGGTGTTTCAGGGCAATGTCATCCGCATCAATCGCGGGGGCACCGACGCCACCTTCACTGTCCGCAAAATTTCCGACGGCGTTGGGGTGGAACGCATATTCCCGCTCAATTCACCGTTTATCGACCATGTTGAACTGGTCAGCCAGGGGCGTGTGCGGCGTAGCCGGCTCTATTACCTGCGTGCCCTCAAGGGTAAGGCGGCCCGCATCAAACCACGCGGGCGTTTCTGATATTGCCGGACAGTGTCGCCGGGATAGACGAAGCGGGACGCGGCTGCCTGGCAGGCCCTGTCGTGGCCGCCGCCGTCATTCTGCCCCCTGACCACGGGCTGACAGGCCTTGACGATTCCAAAAACTTGAGCGCGAAGGCGCGCGAACGGCTCTCTCCACGTATACGGTCAAAAGCCGTGGCTTGGGGCCTGGGCGTTGTTTGGGCGCACCGCATTGACAAAATAAATATTTTACAGGCTACCTTTGAGGCCATGTGTCAGGCTGCGCGCGTTCTGCGCCACACGCCCGCCCTGCTGCTCATTGACGGCTCCATGACGTTGCCTGATGCCATGCTGGCGCGCTACTGGCAAAAAAGTCATCCCGGACGCCCCTGCCCCGCACAGCGCGCCATTATTGCCGGAGATAAAACAGAAGAGGCCATTTCCGCAGCCTCAATACTGGCCAAGACGTTCCGCGACAAACTCATGCGCCGCCTGTCCCGCCTCTGGCCGGGCTATGGTTTTGAGAAACATAAAGGATATGGGACAAAGGCGCATTATGAAGCCTTGCGCCGCCTTGGCCCCTGCCCGCAGCACCGTCTGACCTTTCACGGTGTACTTGAGGGTTCCGCGCCGCCCGTGCAGGGATCACTGCTGTGAAAAGTTACGACGAAACAGCATGCTCCGTCCCTGAACATATCCTTTTGGGCAAACAGGGCGAGGATGCGGCGATGGATCTGCTGGAGCAATCCGGATTCCGCGTTTTGGCCCGCAACTGGCGCAAGGGGCGTCTGGAGTTGGACCTGGTCTGCAAAGACGCAGACACGATTGTTTTTGTCGAGGTGAAAACCCGTCTGGCGGAGGGGATGAGCACTCCGGCCGACGCGATAACCCCCGCAAAACAGCGTATGGTCACGCGCGCGGCCCAGGCGTGGATTGCAGCCAATAACGCCTGGCAACGCCCTTGCCGTTTTGACGTAGTCTGTGTATTGCACAACGGAAAAACATTTTGCGCGGAGCATTACCGAAATGCCTTTGACTTCTCCCCGGCTTTGGGTCGTGGCAACACCGCTTGGCAACCCTGGTGACTTCTCTCCCAGAGCGCGCAACACCCTGGAAACAGCGGACGCAGTATTAGCGGAGGACACCCGGCGCGCCTCCCGTCTTTTCGCCGGAATCGACATCCGCGTCAAACGGCTGTTGAGTTTTTATGAACACAACGAAAAAGAACGTCAGGAAAATGCGCTGCAAATGCTGCGTGACGGGCAGACTCTGGCCATCATTTCCGATGCGGGCACGCCGCTGCTGGCGGATCCCGGATACCGCCTGGTTCGTGCCTGCCGCAAGGAAGGCATACAGGTTTCGCCTGTGCCCGGCCCATCCGCTCCGGCCGCAGCCCTTTGCGCGGCCGGCATTCCCCCCATCCCCCACACATTTCTCGGTTTTCTGCCCCGCGACATTGCAGGCCGCAAGGCATTGTTCGCCGCATTTGCCCACACGCCAGGCTCCATTGTTTTTTTTGAACGCAAAAACCGCCTCAAGGAGAGCCTTGCTCTGGCGCACCGCGTCCTGAACGCGCGCGACTTGGCTATTTGCAGAGAATTGACCAAAATCAATGAAGAATTCATACTGACGCGTCTTGAAGAATACGAAACCTTGCCCGACAATTTTTTAGGTGAGATCACGGTTATTATCGGGCCGCCCGAATCAACGGAGCGCGCTCAGCGCGAGGAGGTGCTTCGTCTGCTGGAGGCACAGGCGTTTCCGGACGAAAAACCACGCGACACAGCCCGACGAATTCAGTATGCTGCCCAAGGATGGAGCACAAAAGAAATTTATGCCCTGATTACCGCAAACAGACGCCCATAAAGCCGGAGACAAGATGGACAATCTTTTTACCGCGTTTATTTTAAGCATTGTTGAAGGACTGACGGAGTATCTGCCCGTTTCTTCCTCCGGGCATCTGATTCTTGCGGGGCATCTGCTTGGCTTTACAGGAGACAAAGCCGCCACTTTCGAAGTTGTCATCCAGCTTGGGGCAATTCTTGCCGTAGTGGTTCTTTACCGGAAACGCTTCATCGGCCTTGTACGTCCGCAGCCGTATGTGCGTTTTGCGGGCACGCGAGGCATCTTCCTGCTCATGCTCACTTCCCTGCCGGCCTGCGTGCTGGGGCTTTTGCTGCACCCGCTCATCAAGCAATACCTGTTTCGCCCCTCAACGGTGCTGGTTGCCCTTGTCGTGGGCGCCGTATGCATGCTTTTTGCGGAACGCCGCAGCGGCAAACCCACCTGCATCACCTTGGACGACATGACGCCGCGCCTTGCCCTGGGCATAGGCTGCTTTCAATGTCTGGCGCTCTGGCCGGGATTTTCACGCTCCGCCGCGACTATCATGGGCGGCATGCTTCTTGGGGCAAAGCGCGCGCTTGCCGCCGAGTATTCCTTTATTGCCGCGGTGCCGATCATGGTGGCGGCCACAGGCTACGACATGCTCAAAAATCTTGACCAATTCAGCAGTGCGGATATCCCCTTTTTCCTGATAGGGCTGGGAGGATCCTTTTTTTCCGCGCTGGTGGCGGTAAAAATTTTTATCTCGCTTATGAAACGCATAACATTGCTGCCTTTTGCCGTATACAGACTGCTGATAGCGCCCCTTGTCTACTACTATATGGTCTGAGCGCCCGCGTATTCCACCTTGACCAGTGAAAGACCGGAAGCCGGCGCAGTGGCGGCGCGTACCGCCTTGCGATCACGTGCGGCCAAAAGACCCGGCACGTCGTTCGGGGCAATTTTTTGACACCCGCAGGCGGCAAGCAGCCCGGCCATATTGCGAACCATCTGTTTCAAAAAGCCGTCCGCCGAAACCGTCAAGCGCAAAAGCGGCAAATGGGGCGGATAGTATTCACAGGGTTGCATGGCCGCCACTTCGGCAAAAAGAAGCGTACGCCGTGTGCCCCTGATGTCGGTTCCCGCATTTTGCAGTCCGGCAAAATCATGTTCGCCAAGCAGATGCGGCAAGGCGGCGCGCATGTATTGCACGCCAAGCGAACCGCAGCACCAGACATAGGGCGCAAGGTGGGGCGGCACAAAAGCCCTTTCCTGCCAGAACTGGTACACATAGGTTTTACTCACCGCGTCGTTGCGGGCATGAAACGTTAAGGGCGCGGACGCGGCATCCAGTACGCGGATATCATCCGGCAGCAGGGCGTTAAGACTTTTTCGCCAATTCAGGCCGGCTTTGCCGTCGGGCACATCACAGTGCGCAACCTGCCCGTGAGCGTGAACACCGGCGTCGGTGCGGCCGGAACCGTGCGCGCGCACGGGAACGCCCGCGAGTATGCGCAAGGCGTTTTCCAGTTCACCCTGGATTGTGCGCGGTGGGTTGGGCTTTTCCTGAATCTGCCAGCCGCTGTATCGGCCGCCGGCATACGCAAGTAAAAGCTTGAGCCGCATTATTCGGGCAGCCTCATGCGTGTGAGCAGTTCCGTGAATTTTGCCGTCTTTTCAGGGTCGGTATAGGTCAAAATCTCTCCGGATTGCTTGGGGGGCATGCCGAACAGCAATTTGATGGCAATGCGTTCATCCAGACTTTCCAAAGCCTTGGCAGCCACTTTAGGCTTCATATTGGAATACATCTGGATCAGGGAGTGGACTTTTTTATCCTCTACTCCCTTGGCTTCGCGAAGCATATCCTTCATTTTTTCTTCCGCACTCTGCAAATCTTTCAGGCGCTGATCCATCTGCTGGCGGAGCATGAGAATATCCTGCTGCTGACGAGCCAGATCCTGCGCCTGGGCATTGGGATCTTCGGGCATTTTATTGGGCGTTACGAGAGGGGCGGGCAAGGAGGCGGTCTGTCCGCTCTGCGGCAAAGAAGGCAGAGATGCGGTGCCGGGTCGCGGGGCCAGCGGCGCTCCGCCGGCGGCCTGCCCGCGCGGAATGCCGGCCGGAATATCAGGCGCGCCTGGCAATGTTATGGGAGCGCTTTGCTCAGCCGGAGTAAAGGGAGAACTTGAACCCGCCGGCGTCTGGGGCACAGGCATGTCAAGACCGGCGGCGCAGGCCAGTTGAACGCCGCCGAAGCCGGGAATGGGCAAATGGTTCAGGCCCAGCATGTCGAGCCATCCGTCCAGACGGCCGCGCCGGCTTTCCCCGGCAACCAGCAATGGCGTACCGTCGGTATCATTTGCCGCCTGCCCGGCGTCAGCAGGCGCGCCGGCGGATGCGTTCGGCACGGGAAGTTCGCCTCGAATTTCTGTCGGTTTCGCCTGCCTTGCAGGCGTCATGGCGGCGGCCGCCTTGGCCGCCTCGGCCCCTTGCGGCAAATCGTCCGATCGCGGCCGAACCGCCGACGGACTGTCCGTACGCGCGTCATGCAGAACAGTTGTCTGAACAGGCCTTGTGGTCATGTCGCCGTCATTTTTCTTGCCGGTCAACGGCAAGTCCAGCACGAGCATGCCAAGAATGCAGAATTTAAGTATGCAAAGCGCCGCCAGATAGCGAAAAAATTTAGAAAGACGGAGCGTTGTAGCGGAGAGTCGCAGCTTCATCATTGGCGTGTTGCTCCTTCATTTTTTCGTCGTGGATATAACGCTGTCGTTTTCGCCATTTGAGCTTTTCCATTATTTTTTTGTCAATAGCGCATGCCGCCGTCAGCTTTCTGGCTTCTTCCACCAACTGCATTTGCATACGCATCTGTACTGCGGCGGCAGCCACATCTCCACGCAGTCCCTTAACATACACCTCACGCAGCCAACGTTCGGCGGCTTCTTTGAATACTGACTCGCGCAGATTGATTTCGGCTTCCTCCAATTCTGTCTGAAGCGCAGCAAGGCGTTGCCGCGTTTCTTCAAGCCGACGCTGCGTCACCGCCAATCGAACTTTTGCTTCCTCTTCGCGTTGTTCACGATAATCAAGGACTTTTTGCATATTGAAGCGAAAGGGCATTGTGACATCGCCTTGGGTTTGACAATAGTTTTATACTCTAATCGGGGACTGCAAACAACGGGCCAATTCACGCACCAGAAGCGCGGTGGACAAAATCACGCAAAAAAACCTTGCCAAACAAGGATAAATTATATAGATAATTCGGCGTGTCGCTATCAAAGCGTTGGAACGGCAAGGTAGCTCAGTTGGTTAGAGCATGCGGTTCATACCCGCAGTGTCGGGGGTTCAAGTCCCTCCCTTGCTACCAGTAGCACATAAACGCCTGAAATCAATAAGGCGTTATGATAAAAAGGGTTCATACTTGTAGTGTGTACACAAACCGCGTACACATGAGGTATGAACCCCTTGTCATTTACATGCCCAAGACCCTATTTGCCGAGAGGCTGCAGAACCTGCAAATTTTTTAATGATATTCGCCGTTGAGAAATCTTGTGGCGTAAATTTGGACAGAGTCGTCGTCCACCATAAGCATATCCATCTGCCGAGTCATGATCAAAAGGCGTCCCAATTGGTCAAGACGCGAAAACATCTCGAATTTCGGATATTTCTGGTAACGCGCCCGAACTCTGTCACCCACAAGGTCTACGGTAAAACCGATCTCGGAAAGAATTAACGCGATACACTTTACACGACGGACACGATGTGTGCTGCCGGCCGCGCCGCCCGCAAATTCAAAACGGATGTAGTTTTTGCTCAACGTATCGCCACACCAGGAGTCCAGAATGGCGTAGTGGTAGCCGATGCGTGAAGAAAAATTGAGATAGCGGTCAGAAACAATGGCATAGCTGCGGTCGCCAAAACGTTCTCCCGGCCGCCGGTTACCGCCAATAAGGCTCTGTCCCATGACGGAAAGAAAACCCCGCATGTTTACGGAACGCGGCCCCTTTGCCTGAACATCGGGATGCAGCATACCGTCCAACAGGTAGCGGAAGGGGACACTGATGACATCCTCCGGGCTGACTGTCGACGCTTCAGGAATTTTCAAGCCGCCGCCAAGATCAATAACATAGAGATCCAGCGGCACGGAGCATACAAGATGTCTTGCGGCATTGGCGCATCTGTCGGTCAGTCTGTCGGAAATCAGAAACATCTCCGAGTAGCTTAGCTCGTGCATGTATCGCATGGCGTCGTGCAGTGATGTGCAGTTTTCATGCGTGAATAGAGACGATTGCGGATCCACCAGATGCAGGGGCAGGATGTGGGGCGCAACCCGGCGCAATAATGCAAGCGCCGGCGTATTTGTCCTCGGCTGAGGGCGAATCAGGCGCAACGCCAGTAACTCGGGCACTTCACCTTCAAAAACACGGCCGGAAAAAGCGTCTACCGTCACCACCTGACCCGGAGTGAGCACACTTATAGCACCCGGCAGATTCATCAGTGTGGGCATACCGAACTCACGGCAAATAGACGCCATATGCCCCGTTAGGCTGCCTGTTTCCGCAATGATGGCCGAGGCTCGCCTCATAGCTTTCATGGCATTGGGTGAAGAGTGCCGGAGCAGCATGACAGCCCCTTCGGGAAAATGCGTTATGTCTTCCTCTGGCTGCACGAGCGCCACCGGACCACAACCGACACCTCTGGCAGCCACATCCGCGCCAACAAGCAACGGCTGCAGATCTCCTATTTCCAACGGGACAACGTCAAGCGGGTTGTCCATACCCATCGGGCGAGTCTGCAATAGAATGATCCGGTCATCTTCATCCACAGCCCACTCCACATCTTGTGGATACCGATAGTG